>NZ_QSFY01000001.1:0-409171 GCF_003467965.1 Collinsella sp. AM42-18AC | reverse complement strand
TTCCCGATGTCCAAGAAATGGGAGGCAGTTCACAGGCACCTTTGTGGTGGTTTTTGTTTTAGGCCGAGGGGAAGGCCTTGGCGGCAGTGCCTATCCTCGGCTTTTGCATAGTCTCGATCTGTAACACCAAGCCAGCGAAAATGGCTCTAACTGTTACAGATTTAGATGAACCGTTCGGCCGTCAGCCCAACGTCTTGATCTGTAACACCAGGCGGCATATTTGGTCTCTAACTGTTACAGATTGAGATGCGGCGTGGGCGGCCGGCACAATATCTCGATCTGTAACAACTGCAGGGCTCAACGGACTCCAACTGTTACAGATTGAGGCAAAACGATCAGGCAAGTCCAAAACCACCACAAAGGTGCCTGTCTCCTTTGTGGTGATCTGGGGTCTGGCATAGAAAAAGTCCCCGCCGGGCGTGTGCTCGACGGGGACTTTGCCGTTTGATGGCTAGCGCTGTGGGTGATTACTCGCCCAGCAGGCTCTTGGTGATGGAAGCGGCGGCCTTCTTGCCGGCGCCCATCGCCAGAATGACCGTGGCGGCACCGGTGACGATGTCGCCGCCGGCCCAGATGCGGGGATCGGTGGTCTGGCCGGTCTCCTCGTCAGCGACGATGTAGCCCCACTTGTTGAGCTCCATCTTGCCGCCAATCTTGGCAGCGAAGGGGTTGGCGTTGGTGCCGATAGCCGAGATCGCGACGTCGCAGGGGATCTCCTCGATGGCGCCCTCGATGGGCACCGGGCGACGACGGCCGGACTCGTCGGGCTCGCCGAGCTCCATCTTCTGGACCTTGACGGCGCACACGGAACCGTCCTCGCCAGCGACAAACTCGAGCGGGGAAACGAGCGGTAGAACCTCGACGCCCTCGGCCTTGGCATGGTGCAGCTCGGCGCGACGGCAGGGCATCTCGTCCTCGGTACGACGGTAGGCGATGATGGCGTGCTCGGCGCCCAGGCGCTTGGCGGTACGGACGGCGTCCATAGCCACGTTGCCGCCACCAAAGACGACGACGTTCTTGCCGTGCTTGGTGGGGGTGTCGTACTCGGGGAACTTGTTGGCCTTCATCAGGTTCACGCGGGTGAGGTACTCGTTAGCGAAGAAGACGTTGGGCAGGTTCTCGCCGGGGACGTTGAGGAACTTGGGCAGGCCAGCGCCGGTCGCCACGTAGATGGCGTCGAAGCCCTGCTCGAACAGCTCCTCGGCCGTGGCCATGTTGCCCACGACGGAGTTGTACTCAAACTTGACGTCCATGTCCTCCAGGCCGTCAATCTCGCGCTTGACGACTGCCTTGGGCAGACGGAACTCGGGGATGCCGTAGACCAGCACGCCGCCGCCGGTGAAGAATGCCTCGAAGACGGTGACGTCAAAGCCGTTGCGGGCGAGCTCGCCGGCGCAGGTGATGCCGGACGGGCCAGAGCCCACGACGGCGACCTTCTTGCCGTTCTTGGGGGCCATCTTGGGCGTGGAAGCGAGCTCGGGGCGGTCACCCAGGAAGCGCTCGAGCTGGCCGATGGCCACGGGCTCGGACTTCTTGCCACGGATGCACTTGCCCTCGCACTGGTTCTCCTGCGGGCAGACGCGGCCGCAGATGGCGGGAAGCATGGAGTCCTCGCGGATGGTATCGAGAGCGCCGCCGAAGTCCTTCGCGCGGATCTGCTCGATAAAGCGGGGGATGTTGATGTTGACGGGGCAGCCCTCAACACAGAACGGCTTCTTGCAGTTGAGGCAGCGCTCGGCCTCGGCCAGCGCCATCTCCTCGGTGAAGCCCTTGTCGACGGGGCGGAAGTCGCAGGCGCGCTCGGCAGCCGGCTCCTCGTTATCGGGGGTGCGGGGCGACTTCATATCGGCAACGAAACGACCGTTAACTAGTGGCATGCGCAGCTCTTTTCCTCATAGGCCTTGAGGGACGCGCCCTCTTCGGAACGATAAGCGGCCTGGCGGGCACGAAGGTCATCCCAGTCAACCAGGGTGGCATCGAAGTCGGGGCCATCGACGCAAGCGAACTTGGTCACGCCGCCCACCTCGACGCGGCAGCAGCCGCACATGCCGGTGCCGTCAACCATGATGGGGTTGAGCGACGCGGTGATGGGGGTGTCGTACTTCTGGGCGGTGAGGGTCGAGAACTTCATCATCGGAACGGGGCCGACGCAGAAGACCTGGCTCACGGCCTTGTCCTGCAGCAGGCGCTCCAGCGGAGCGGTGACAACGCCCTGCTCGCCGTAGGAGCCGTCGTCAGTGGTGATGTGGATGTGGTCCTCGTCGAGGAGCTCGCGGAACTGGTCCTCCATGAGCAGGAGGTCCTTGGTGCGAGCGCCCATGATGGCGTGCACCTCGTGACCGGTCTCGACCAGGTGCTTGGCGACCGGGAAGGCAATTGCCAGGCCGACGCCGCCGCCAATGACGGCGCAGGGGCCCTCGGCCATCTCGGTGGGAACGCCCAGCGGACCCACGACGTCGCGCAGCGACTCGCCGGCCTCGTAGGTGGAAAGCATCTCGGTGGTCTTGCCGATCACCATGAAGATGAACTCGACCCAGCCCTCGTCACCGTTCCAGCCGGCCAGGGTAAACGGGACGCGCTCGCCCGTCTCGTTGGCGCGAACCATGAGGAACTGTCCAGCGTGCGCATGCTTGGCGATTGCGGGCGCCTCGATGCGGAACTTGAACACCTTCTCCGAGAACTGCGTCTTCTCCAGGATCTTATACATAGAACCCCTCTCTTGTTAGGGCGGCCGAACCGTGCCTCCACGGAAATGGACGGCAGCCCGAATAAAACCGTACGCGCACAGGCGTTGTGCAGACATACGGTACGAATTATACCCTCATGGACATGCCGTTTACGTGTATCTTCGGCAGGCGGAAAAGTGACCTGCCAAAAAAGGGACAGGTTTATTTCGGCAGGTTTTATCAGGCAAAACGAAAAAGGGGGCCGGCCTCAGGTTGTGATGAGGCCGGCCCCCTTTGGGGCGCTATGTGTGTATGGCAGTGCGGGGTTTATTTCGATGTGGCCACCGGGGCGTTTTCGTAGATAAAACCCGCCAAAATAAACCTGTCCCTAAATAGTAGGTTTTAGTGCTTGCCGTTGGCGGAGGCGGCACCGTTGACGTGGTCGCGGGCGTAGATTACGCCGTGGACGATGGCCAGACCGGCGGCATCTGCGGCGCGGGCACAGGTGTCCTGGAAATCCTCGGCCTCGCGGGCGCGCAGCTGCTTAAGCACGTAGTCGGCGACGGCCATCTTGCCGGGAGGGTTGCCGATGCCGGTGCGGATGCGGCTGAAGTCGCGGCTGCCCATCTTGTCGATGATGGAGCGCAGACCGTTGTGGCCAGCATGGCCGCCGCCCACCTTAACACGCACGTCGCCGGCGGGAATATCGAGCTCGTCGTGGATGACGAGCAGCTCCTCGGCCTTGATCTTGTACTCGCGGCAGAGCTTGGAGATGGGGCCGCCCGAGGTATTCATGTACGACTGCGGCTTGACCAGTACAATCTGGCGCTTACCTCCCTCTTCCTCGGGATCGTTGATGTTGATGAGCGCGACCTCGGTGCCTGCCTGGTTTTTCCAGTACGTGACGCCGGCCTGACGGGCCAGCTCGTCGATCGCCTTAAAGCCGGCGTTGTGGCGGGTCTCGGCATATTCCTCACCCGGGTTGCCAAGTCCGGCAACCATGCGAATCTTAAGCGGCTGTGCAGCTGCCATGTTCATCCTTTCGTTGATTTGTCGCCTGCTATGGTGAGCGACCCTGTTGCCGCTGTCAAATGGAGGGCAATTGAGGTTGTTTGGGGGCGTTTGGACGGCCGTCAAAATCCGAGGTGGACAGTTAGTTCAGATACGTATAAGTTCTGAGGACTCGAAGTGCTTAATTCGATGTCGATACGTTGTTTTGGAGCTTTAGTTAGTCCATATGGCGCTGTTTTGAAGTCTACCCTGCCTTTAAATAGGGCGAATGGTATAGAGATAGCTGCAAAATAGCCTAATTCAATGTGTCCATTCATACGTATTTGAACTAACTGTCCAGCCCTGCTCGACGGCGCACGGGCGATTCGCCGTTTAGACCGGCGCAAGGCCGATTCCGGCCCGCAGAGCGTTGAGCCAAGCGGCCTGACGCTTGCGATAGCCCTTGATGCGATATCGGAATCGGACTCCCGCGAGTCGATGCATCGTTTGGGCGAAGGCTTCGAGTGCAACAAGGTCTTTCATTTGGTCGCGATTGATAACCAGGACGTGGATGCCCATTGCCTTGAGGCCATTATTTCGATTGCCGTCGTGAATGCGAGCGTTTTGAAGCTCATGCCCAATTCCGTTGTATTCGTTGTCCACTCCGGCGGCAGGACAATATAAGTCGCAGATTGCATAGGGGATGCCCGAGGACATGTTGACCGCAAGGGTGTCGAAGTCGATTCGATAGTTGAGTAGCAGGCCTCCCATGGGCAGGCTGCAACATCCAAACCCGCCAAAGCGCATGGGCGCGCCTAGGACGGCAAACATTAAGGATTCCGCTGGGGATGCTGATCCGGCTCGGGCGAGTTTAACGGCCGTGCGAAACGAGGCATAGGAGCTGCTTTTGGCGAACCGCGCGATTGCCTCGAGATCTTCGATGGTTGTAGCAGGTTCGCATTTGTAGTGTGCCTGTTCGTAACGGGTTTCGGCTTGTCCTTCGGGTGCCGGTTGGCTGCCCTGACAATCAAGATCGCCCATCGCTTCGAAGCCGTCGGCCTTGGGCCACGTATCGTCATAGGCGATGGGGTAGGTTGCCTCGGGCGGAAGGGAGTAAGTTCCGAGCAGCTCCATAAGGAGCATCAAGGTTTTGGCGACCGATTCATTTTTGGAACAAAGCATGGCCGTCATGGCGGGAGACGTTGCGTAGATGTCGGCCTCGACGTGCATAATTGCACCTTCAGGAAGAGGAGCGGAGAGAATATGCTGAAGAAGTCGCTTGTCGGGGCGTCTGTTGTCTTCGCTTGAAACGAGAAGATCGAGCAGTTCGGAATCATCTTCATTCCAGGCGTCGAGCATCGAAAGTGCGCCAAAGTCTATCGCGTCATTATTGGGAATGCAGCTAGCCAAGGCCTGTGCTTGCTGTTCACTATCAACGGAGTCCCAAGGAAGGGCAGAGTACGCCCGTCGTGCGCGGCGAATTGCGCGGAGGGCGGAGAAATGTGAAATCACGGTCGTCATAGCTATAACGTACTAAGTTGCCGGCAGAATGCGACAGCCATACCGTTCTTTTCGCTCAGCGGGCCGCTGCGCGCCATGAACGGCTGGGTGTTATGAAATCGGTGGAATCGGTTGAGGGGATTGCAGGAAATTGAGCTCTGCCGCGAAGGTTGACGATAGTTACTGGACAGTTGGTTCAGATACGTATAAGGCGGCGGGCGTTCGAGGCGTTTCTAAGGGCCTTTGAGGGCGATTTGAGGATAAATATGCAGCGGTTGTACTCGAAAACGATGAGCTTTGGACGGCATGGCATCCGCCGGGGAGCTCAGAAGGCTCCGAACGGCCCTTTGGGGCTTTAAAAAATACGTATCTGAACTAATTGTCCAGGAAAGGTTGGCGAGGGATAGAAAAAGGGTCGGAAGCGAGCTTCCGACCCTTTAAAAGCATCAAAGATGATGCGATGCGTGGCAGGCTACAGCGCGAAGTCGCCGCCGACGAGCGTGGAGACGGGCTCCTCGTGGTAAACGGCGGAGATGGCCTGAGCGAACTCCTCGGCGACCGAGATGGTCTTAATCTTGCCGCCGACCTCGACGGGAATGGCATCGGTGACGACGCACTCGACGATGGGGGCGTCGTTCAGACGCTCGATGGCCGGACCGGAGAAGATGCCGTGGGTGGCGCAGACGTAGATGTCGCCAGCGCCCATAGCCTTGAGCTCCTTGACGTTGGCGCACAGGGTGCCAGCGGTGTCGATCATGTCGTCATTGATGACGCAGGTCTTGCCCTTGATGTCACCGATGATGCCCATGACCTCGGCGGCGTTGTGGCGCGGACGGCCCTTGTGGGCGATGGCCAGGTCGCAGCCGAGCATGTCGGACAGCTTCTTGGCGGCCTTGGCACGACCCACGTCGGGGGAGACGACAACCAGGTTGTCGGTGTCGAAGTTCATGGCGTTGTAGTACTGGCCAAACAGCGGCAGTGCGGACAGGTGGTTGACCGGGATATCAAAGAAGCCCTGGATCTGACCCTGGTGCAGGTCGAGGGTGATGATGCGGTCGACGCCGGCGCGCTCGAGCAGGTTGGCGACGAGGCGGGCGGTGATGGGCTCGCGCGGGCCGGCCTTGCGGTCCTGGCGGGCATAGCCGTAGTGGGTGATAACGGCGGTGATGGAGCGGGCGGATGCACGCTTGGCAGCGTCGGTGGCGATGAGCAGCTCCATGAGCATGTCGTTGACGTTGCCGCCGGCCACGGACTGAATCAGGAAGACGTCGGCGCCGCGGACAGTCTCGTCGTAGCGGGCGTAAATCTCACCATTGGCGAACTGCTTTAGCGTAAGGCCCGAAAGCTCGACCCCAAGGTACTCAGCGATCTTCTGAGCGAGGGGACGGTTGGAGGAACCGGAATACACGCGGATGGACTTGCGCATATTCTCCGACTTCTCGGGATCATTAATCGGCATTACCCTTCTCCTTTATATCGAATGCCATATAGATGCCTTGTTGCATTGTAACCGCGCGGCGGGGTTTATCGGGTCCTGATAACGTCTTTACCGTCAACGGACACGAACCGACCACTCATCCGGTCGCGCAGGTCACGATAGAAAAAGGAGCCGTCCCCATGGGAACAGCTCCTTAGATGCTTGGTAAAACGTTATACCTCGTCATCCTCGTGCAGACGGCGGCGATAATCGGCGGCCCAGCCCTCGATATTTACCTGACGGGCGCGGCCCAGACCGAGTGCGTCGGCCGGGACCGGCTCGGTGATGACGGAGCCGGCGGCCACGAGCGCGCCGTCGCCGATCTGGGCGGGCGCGACCATCATGGTGTCGGAACCAATGAAGGCATCCTTGCCGATGACGGTCTTGTGCTTGTGGACGCCGTCGTAGTTGCAGGTGATGGAGCCCGCGCCCACGTTGACGCCGGAGCCCATGGTGGTGTCGCCGATGTAGGACAGGTGGGGCACCTTGGAACCCTCGCCAATCGTGGACTTCTTGATCTCCACGTGCGTGCCGGCCTTGGATCCGTCGAGCATGTGGGTGCCCGGGCGCAGGTAGGCGCGCGGGCCGCAGTCGACGCCGTTCTCGATGACGGCCTCGATGGCGATGGTCTCATCGATGGTGCAGCCGCTGCCGACGGTGGTGTCGGTGAGACGGCTGTTGGGGCCGAGCTGGCATTCCTCGCCCACGGTGACGTGGCCGATCAGGTGCGTCTGCGGCCACACGACGGTGTCGCGGCCGATGGTGGCGTCGGGGCCGATCCAAGCCTGCGTGGGGTCGATGAACGTGACGCCCTCTGCCATCCAGTGCTCGTTGATGCGGTCGCGCGCGATGGCGGTGAGCTGCGCGAGCTGGATACGACTGTTGACGCCCAGGCCGTCGCGGTAGTCGTCGCAGTGGAAGATGGAGGCTGCCTGGCCGTGACCCTTGAGGATTTCGAGCATGTCGGGCAGATAGTACTCGGACTGCGCGTTGTCGTTGCCGATCTCGTTGATGTGGGCGGCGAGCTGCGCGCCGTCGAAGGCGTAGCAACCGGCGTTGCACTCCAGCAGCGTGGCGGCCTGCTCGGGTGTGCAGTCCTTCTGCTCGATGATGCGCTCGATCTGACCGTCGGCGCCCAGCTTGATGCGGCCGTAGCCAAAAGGATCGGGCGGGGTCATGGTCATGACGGTGCAGGCGAGCTCGCCGGTGGCGACGGTCTGCGCGAACTTGGCGACGGTGTCGGCGGTGATGAGCGGCAGGTCGCCGTTGAGCACGACGACGGGGCCTTGCGTGATGCCGCAGGCCTCGAGCGCGACCTTGACGGCATGGCCGGTGCCCAGGCGCTCGGTCTGCTCGACGCACTCGACCTTGGTGGCGCTGTTGGCGTAGGCGCCATCGATGAGGGCGCGCATCTCGTCGGCGTGGCTGCCGATGACGACCACGACGCGGCTGCAGCCGGCCTTGATGGTGGCGTCGACGATCCACTGAACCATGGGCTTGCCCAGGATCTTGTGCGAAACCTTGCAGTGGTTCGACTTCATGCGGGTGCCCTCGCCGGCGGCGAGGATAATTGCGGTTGCGTCCATGTGATCTCCTGTTACGTTATTAGAGACGTGTGTTTGGAAACGATACACGGCGCAATATGATACCGCAGGCATATGATGAGCGCGTAACGATTGGTTTGCGGCAGCTGATGCTTGGGCCGGCGGTGCGGCGTTTGCGCTGGTTGTGTATGGCGGAGGCGCTGCGGCGTTGTCGTTTGAGCGAGGGGACGGGGGTGCCCGTGGATATCATGCGAGAGGAATCGGGCAACGAGCCCGTCGCGGCATTCTCGATGTCGCATCCGGCGGTGCCGGCACTCTACATGGTGCTGACGTTGGGGCTCACCATGTTCTCGATGCAACCGGTGCTGATCGCGCTGTCGCTCGCGGGCGGGTTGGCATACGGCTTTGCGACCCGCGGGGCTGCCCGCACGTTGGGCTCGCTTCGCTGGCAGCTGCCGGTGATTTTGATCATTGCGCTGGTCAACCCGCTGTTTAGTGCATCGGGCTCGACCGAGCTTTTCCATATTGGCATGCGCGCAGTGTATTTGGAGAGCATGGTATACGGCCTGTGTATGGGCGGGCTGTTTGTGGCGAGCGTGCTGTGGTTTGAGGCTGCGGCGTCGATGCTCGAATACGACAAGGTGCTCGCGTTGCTGGGCAACGCCGCGCCGGTGCTCGCGCTCATGATCTCGATGTGCATGCGGCTTATCCCGCAGTTTTTGCGCCGCGGCCGCACGGTGCTGGCGGTGCAGGACGCGATCGATGTGCCGGGGCGCGCGCCGGCTGACCCCGTGCGCTCGCGCCTGCGGGCGTCGAGCGTGCTGATGGGCTGGGGCATGGAAGATTCGCTTGAGCGCGCGGATGCCATGCGCTCTCGCGGGTGGGGTGCTGCGTCGCGCCGTACGACGTATGCGCGGTATCGGCTGAGGCGCGGCGATGTTGCCGCGCTGGTTGGACTTGCAGTGTTTGGTGCCGCCGCGGTGGCGGTGGCATGGACCGCGACAACGCAGTATTCGTTTTACCCGCAGCTTTCGGTGCCCGCGCCGTGGCTGGGCTATGTCGTGTACGCTGCCTGGATGGTGCTGCCCTGCGTGCTGCATGCGATCGATGAGAAGAGGTTCGGCTGATGGCTCGGTTGGATAGTGGCCCGGTGTCGGGCGCGGCGTGCGACCCGGATATGCCGGCGATTGAGGTGCGGAGCCTGAGCTTTACCTACCCCGGGGCTGATGCTGCGGTGCTCGAGGGGCTCGACTGGTCTGTCCCCCAAGGTGCATTTGCGCTGCTTGTTGGCGGTACCGGATCGGGTAAGTCGACGCTGCTGTCGTTGCTCAAGCCCGAGATCGCTCCGGCGGGCGAGCGCACTGGCGATGCGCGCGTGCTGGGCGAGAGCGTTGCCGACATGGACGTGCGCGCGTCTGCGGAGCGCATGGGCTACGTGTTCCAGGATCCCGAGAACCAGATTGTGTGCGAGACCGTGTGGCACGAGATGACGTTTGGCCTAGAGAATCTGGGTGTGTCGCGCGACGAGATGCGCCGCCGTGTTGCTGAGACCAGTTATTTCTTTGGTCTGGAGGATTGGCTTCATCGCGATACCGATACGCTTTCGGGTGGCCGCAAGCAGCTGCTGTCGCTTGCCGCCGTCCTGGCGCTGCGTCCGCGTGTGCTGCTGCTCGACGAGCCCACGTCTCAGCTCGATCCCGTTGCCGAGAAGAATTTTCTGCACGCGCTGTTTCGCGTGAACCGTGAGCTGGGCTGCACGGTTGTTGTGGCTACGCATCAACCGCGGCCGATGCTCGAGTATGCGACGTGTGCGTACCGGATGGAGGGCGGTCGCGTGCGCGAAGTGGCAGATATGGCTTCTTTGGGACGCCGAGAATCGCTGTTTTCCGATGACATGTTGGGGTGGGGTGCCATCCGATGTGCAAAAAACGGAGTATTCAGCAGGCGTGAGGACAATTTGGGCTCTCTGGAGCCGCCCGGGGACGTATCGAGCGCGAAAAAAAGTTCGGAATTGGACAAATCGTCCGAATTTGTGGCGCAAACGTCACTCGAGAACGGCTCGGAAGCCTTCCCGCGTACGGATGGAGGCAGAATACTCCAAAAAATGCACGGCGGGTCGGCTACCACCCTGTCGGAAGGCTGGTTTCGCTACGATCGCGTTGGCGGTTGGGTGCTGCGCGGGCTCGACGTGACGTTTTCGGCCGGTGCGGTGCATGCGATCGTGGGCGGCAACGGATGCGGCAAGTCGACGATGCTCTCGGTGCTGGCCAAGACGGCTAAGCTGCAGCGTGGCCGCATAGTGCGTGGGACGACTTCGGCGGCGCTGCTGCCACAGAATCCCAAGGCCCTGCTGGTCGCCGAGACGGTTCGCGATGAGCTGATGGAATGGGCCTCGACCTGCGGATATGACGAGAACTTGGCGCGGGAGCGTGCGGCGCAACTGGGATTGGACGGCCTGGAGACGCGCCACCCCTACGACCTCTCGGGCGGACAGCGCCAGCTGCTCGCGCTGGCAAAGCTGCTGCTGATTGGCCCCGAGCTGCTGCTGCTTGACGAGCCCACGAAGGGCTTGGACCTGGAGAGCCGCCGCATCATCGCCCGCGCCCTGCGTGACCATGCGAAGGCCGGTGGCACCGTCGTCATTGCCACGCACGACTTAGACTTTGCCGAGCAGGTGTCCGACGACGTCGCCATGATGTTTGACGGCGAGATTGCCTGCATGGAGCCCCCGGCCGACTTCTTTGCCGACAACGTGTTCTATAGGGCGTGATGGGATGACGGACTGTCGTTTCTCGCGCTTGCTTGCAAAACTGGAGATCCCGCTGCTGCTGGCGGTGCCGGCAGTGATGACTGCGGCGTTGCTGGTGGGCATTGAGCAGGCGGCGCTTGCCATGCTGGTTGTAGTGGCGCTCGTGCTCGCACTGTTCTTTGCGGGCTATGAGACATCACGTCCGGGCCTGCGCCAGATCATGCCCACGCTGGTGCTGGCGGCGTTGGCCGCGGCGGGGCGTATCTTGTTTGGCCCCATTCCCGACTTTAAACCGGTGAGCGCCATCGCCATTATCGCGGGGGCGACGCTTGGTCGCCGCAATGGTTTTATGGTTGGCGCGCTGGCGGCGCTGACCAGCAATTTCTTTTTTGGACAGGGCATGTGGACGCCGTGGCAGATGTATGCCTGGGGTCTGGTTGGCTATGTTGGCGGCGCGCTGGCGCATGCGGGCGCGTTCGACCGTGCGGATGGAACCGTGCGCATGCCGGCGCTGATGGCGTACGGCTTTGCCTCGGGCTTGCTCTACGGCGTTGTGATAAACGCGTATGACATCATCGGTTTTGTTCAACCGCTCACGTGGGCGGGCGCCATAGCGCGTCTTGCTACGGCGGTGCCGTTCGACATCACGCATGGCCTCGCGACCTGCGTGTTCTTGGCCGCTCTGTACAAGCCCTGGTGTCGCCGCATCAACCGCGTCGTCGTGAAATACGGGCTGTAGGGCTGGTTGCGCCGGGGCGGGAATCAATGCTGCCGAAGTGCCATTTCAAAACTATGCCGGTTTACGGGGCTAGATTGGCACAGGCAGACCATACCGGCTTTTTTCGAAATAGAGCAAGCCGTTTACCTGCGGTTTTATTATTTCGGAATTGCGTATGGTTGGGGGTTTGCGATTTAGCCCCGTAAACCGGCGTAGTTTTGAAATGGCCGGTTGATATGACGGGCATCATAGCCCTCAGAGGGTCAATTGATCCGTTTTCTTCCGTCCCCAGACGTCCCCAGGGAATCAGTTGACGGCGCTCGCCACGAAACTGGCCCATCTACTACGTTTAGCCCGACACCCCCAAGCACAACCGCGTTTTATGAAAAACCGCAGGCTTTCTACCTGCGGTTTTCTTTTTGCGTTGTTCGCTGTGGTTGAGGATGGCGGCCTAAACGTAGTAGATGGGCAGGTTTCGTGGCGGGCGGGGTGCGCGAACACGCTCGCAAGACGAAAACGACCCGCCTTTCTCCGCCTTTGGGAGATCAGTTGGGCTAGAGCTCCAGGGCGAGCGTGACGGGGCAGTGGTCGCTGCCAAAGATGTCGCCGCGGATGCCGGTGTCGCGTACGTTGCCGGCGATTGCGTCGCTCACCAGGAAGTAATCAATGCGCCAACCTGCGTTGTTCTTGCGGGCATTAAAGCGGTAGCTCCACCAGCTGTAGACGCCCTCGACGTCCGGATTGGCTGCGCGCCAAGTGTCGGTAAAACCGGCGTTGAGCAGCTCGGTAAACTTGCCACGCTCCTCGTCCGAAAAGCCTGCGTTGCCGCGGTTGGACTTGGGGTTCTTAAGGTCGATCTCCTCGTGTGCCACGTTAAAGTCGCCGCAGGTTACGACGGGCTTGCCGGTTTCGCGCTCAAGCGCGCTCAAAAAGCCGCGATAGGCATCGTCCCAGGCCATGCGCACGTCGATGCGCGCGAGCTCGTTTTGGGCGTTGGGCGTATAGACGTCCACGAACCAAAACTTGTCGAACTCGAGCGCGCAGACGCGGCCCTCGGTTGCGGCTTGGGCGACGAGCTCGGCCGCCTCGCCCTCGCCGGCGTAGGGCAGCAGTGCATCGGCGCGCAGCACGCGCAGCGGTTCCTGGCGGCTAAAGACCGCGGTGCCCGAGTAGCCCTTGCGCTCGGCGTAGCTCCAGGTTTGGTGATAGCCGGCCAGGTCGATATCGACCTGGCCCTCCTGCAGCTTGGTTTCCTGCAGCGCTAGGATATCGACATCGAGTTCCTGTGCGATCTGGGTAAAGCTCGGGTCCTTTTTGAGCACGGCGCGCAGGCCGTTAACGTTCCACGAGGCGAAAGTGTAAGTCTGAGGCATGGTGTCCTTTCGACGGGGTTGGCAGGCTTAAGATTAACGCAACTAGAGCGGGGCGGAGTCCGCGAGTGATAGTGCGAACGCCGCCGTCCCGGAGACACGGACGGAGGGCTCATATGACGCAGGCAATATCGGATCCCAAGCAGGCCTCCGCCGCGCTGGCGGAGCTTTTTGATACCCACAAGCGCGTGGTCTTCTTTGGCGGCGCGGGTGTTTCCACGGCAAGCGGCATTCCCGATTTTCGCAGCGTGGACGGCCTGTATCACCAGCAGTTTGCCTATCCGCCCGAGACCATGCTGTCGCACAGCTTTTACGAGACACATCCGGCGGAGTTCTTCGACTTTTACCGAACCAAGATGATCGCGCTTAACGCTAAGCCCAACCGCTGCCACACCAAGCTGGCCGAGCTGGAGCGCGTCGGCAAGCTTGATGCCGTGGTGACGCAAAACATCGACGGCTTGCATCAGATGGCGGGCTCGCAGCGCGTGTTTGAGTTGCACGGATCGGTCCATCGCAACATTTGCCAGTCGTGCGGAGCGGTCTATAGCGCCGAGTGGATTTGCTCGCGCGAGCACGAGGACGCCGCGGGCGTGCCCGTGTGCCCCGCGTGCGGTGGTCGCATCAAGCCCGATGTGGTGCTATACGAAGAGCCGCTCGACGAGCATGTGCTGACCGGCGCCGTTGCCGCCATCGCCGCGGCCGATGCCCTCATTGTGGGCGGGACCTCGCTCGTGGTGTATCCGGCGGCGGGCCTTACGCGCTACTTTACCGGCGATACGCTGGCCATTTGCAATCTTGCTCCCACCGATCAAGATGCAAATGCCGACCTGCTGATTTCTTGCGACATCGCGGCCGCGTTTGCGTTCTAGCCCGTGTGCGCGGATACAATAGAAAGACTGATTGCAAAGCGACCCCGCCGCCTGCGCCCGAGCGCGGCGGCGCGGGCATTTGAGGAGGATGTTCATGGCGAACGATAGCAAGACATGGCGGTGCGGAAAGTACGAGCTCAGCTTTGACCGTCCGCGCATCATGGGCGTCCTCAACGTGACGCCCGATTCGTTTAGCGACGGCGGGGAGCACTTCGACCCGGATGCCGCAATCGAGTACGGCCTGGCGATACTCGACGCCGGCGCCGACATCATCGACGTGGGCGGCGAGTCCACGCGCCCTGGTTTTACCCCGGTCAACCCCGACGAGGAGGCTCGCCGCGTGCTGCCCGTGGTGCGCGCGCTGGCCAAAGAGGGTGCCATCGTCTCGATTGACACGCGCCACGTGGCGGTTGCCAAGGCGGCCGTGCGCTGCGGCGCCTCTATTGTCAACGACGTGACGGGCTTCACCGACCCCAAGATGGTCGAGTTTGTTAAGACGAGCGCCTGCGGCGTTATCGTGATGCACGCCGGCGAGGTCGCCGCCCCTGCTCGTACGCACGCGACGGTGCAGCTTGATACCTCGGCTGCGGCGTTTGTTGCCGAGAAGGCACGCGAAGCGGCCGCCGAGGCCGCGCGCGAGGCCGAGAAGCCAGCCCGTCGCCGTCGCGGCAAGTTGCTGGGCGAGTCCAAGGTTGAGACCAAGCTTCCGGGCGGTGTGGTACAGCCCTCGCTGCCGTTTGGCGAATCAGAGCCCACGCCCGAGCCTGTTGCCGAGTCAGAGACGCCGGCTACCGAGCAGGCTGCCCCTGCTGCCGTTGCGCCCGAGGCCGTGCCCGCAGCTACCGAAGTCGCACCAGAGCCCAGCGACCACCTGGCCGCCATGATGCGCCGCAGTGCCCGCCGTGAGGAAGCCTATGTGCCCACCTCGCAGCTCCGCCGCTTTACCCTGCCCGATTCGGCGCCCATCATGCGCCGCGTCATGGGCTTTCTGTCCGACCAGGCCCGCGCGCTCATCCATGCCGGCGTGTCGCGCGACCGCATCTGCATCGATCCCGGTCCGGGCTTTGGCAAGACGGCCAACGAGGATATCGTCATCCAGCGCGAGACCGCTAAGATGGCGTCGCTGGGCTATCCGCTCATGTGCGCCGTGTCGCGCAAGCGCTTTGTGGGCGCCGTCTCGGGCGTGACCGATGCCGCCGCGCGCGATGCCGCCACGTTTGGTGTGTGCCTGGGCGCCATCCAGGCCGGCGCCAACATCGTGCGCGTGCATGACGTTGCGGGCTTTGCGCAGTTCCTGAACGGGTACTGGGCTGTCGCCAAGCCGCAGCCGCGCCGCGCGTTTGTGGCCGTGGGTTCCAACCTGGGGCATCGCTGCGCCAACATCCGCGCCGCACGCGACATGATCGCCGAGATTCCACTTACCTGCGTGTCCAACTCCTCCAAGATCTACGAGAGCGAGCCGGCCTACGAGACGCGCCAGGACGCGTTTGCCAACGCCGTCATCGAGATCAAGACCGAGTTGGCGCCGCTGGTGCTGCTCGACGAGCTCATGAAGATCGAGGCCGAGCTGGGCCGCGACCGCTCCAAAAAGGCCAAGGCCAACGGTCCGCGCACCATCGACTTGGACCTGCTGTGGATGGACGGCGAGACCCACGGCGGCAAAAAGCTGCGCCTGCCGCATCCGCTGATCGGCGAGCGTGACTTTGTGCTGGTGCCGCTCGAGGACCTGATGCACGACCCGGCGCGGTTCTTCCGCTATAACGGTGTCGAGGTCAAGGAACCCGAGGATCGCGTGGGCCATATCGTGGGCGAATTGGGGCGTATGTAGATGATCGAGATGAATGCTGTTGTCGCCGGTACCGAGCTCGACGCGGCGCGTGACGCGGGCCGCGAGGGCGTGTCCGCGGGCTGGTGCGCGTGGAGCGTGGGCGATGCTTCGCTGACGTTTTCGCTGGTTGTGCGCCCCGATGTGAACATGCATGCCTTCCACGGCCTGCCGTTTGTGGCCGCGATGGGCATGATGGACGCGCTCGTGGGCACGGCTTCGACGCCGGGGTTGGGCCTTGCCGGTAAGGTGGGTATCCAGTGGCCGAGCGATATCGTGTGCGGTGCGCCTGCGTTTGAGGCGTCGCTCGCGCGTGTTGCCGTGAACGGCGGTGCCGGTGCTGCGGGCATGTTTGCCGCGGTGACGGTTGATATTGAGCGTGCGGCGCTGGGTGAGCTTGGCGTGGATATGGCAGATGAGGCGCTGATCGAGGCATTGGCCGCCGCTGTGCTGACCCGCGTTGACGCCTGGGCGGTTGCCGCCAACACGCCGCAGGGCGCTGCCGGCCCGCTGGCTCCGGTGCTGGGCGAGTACTTTGACATGGTGCCACTGCTGGGTCGTCAGGTCGCGGCGGTGTCGCCCAACGGCTTGCCGCTCGCAGTCGGTGTGTTTGCGGGCCTGGACATCTGGGGCCGCGCGACCATCAAGACCGATGCCGGCGAGCAGGAGTTTCCGCCCGAGGCCGTACGGATTCGCGGACTGTAACGCGAGGCGCCCGCGCTCAAAGATAACGATGACAACGAAGCCCTCTTCGGCCTGTGCCGGGGAGGGTTTCGCCTATCTGGTGAATGGGTTGCCAGCGCCCTATTCCTCAAAATTGAAAATTTTTCAGTTTTGAGGAATAGGCTTGGCGAACGTTTGCGGGGCTGTGACATCGGGCGTGCTCGACTTATGTCCCTGTTTTACCCCCAGCTTCTGCATGCGGCGGTAGATTTCGCAGATGCCCTTGATGGTGAGCTGCCCGTCGACTATGTCGAAGGCGTCGGTCGAATCGGCGACGATGCTGGCGAGGCCGCCCGTGGCGATAACGGTGGCGTCCTCGCGGCCCAGCTCGCGCTTCATGCGCGCGACCAGGCCCTCGGCCATGGCGGCAGCGCCCACCACGGCGCCGACCTTGATGCACTCTTCGGTGTCGCGACCGATGGCGTGCTCGGGCGCCTCGAGCGGCACGCTGGCGAGCTTGGCGGCACGGGCGGCAAGCGCGTCCATGGAGATGCGGATGCCCGGCGCAATCGCCCCGCCAATGTAATAACCGTCCTCATCGATGACGTCGATATTGGTCGCGGTGCCAAAGTCCACCACGATCGCCGGCGCGCCGTAGAAAGTCTCGGCCGCAACGGCGTTGGCGACGCGGTCGGCGCCCACGGCCTGGGGGCGCGCCGCGCGCAGCTTGGTCACGGCGGCCGTCTGCGGCCCGATGACGATGGCGTCTGCGGCAATGCGGTCGGCCACGGCGTGCCACTCGCGCGAGAGCTGCGGCACCACGCCCACAAAGGCGATCGCGTCAACCGTATCGAGCGAGAGGCCGTACATCTTAAAGAAACCCATCAGGCGCACGTGGATCTCGTCGGCGGTATAGGAGCGGTCGGTGGGCATACGCCACGACTGCACCAGCTCGTCTCCGTCAAACAGGCCCATGGCCGTCTGCGTATTTCCCATATCGATAGCGAGCAGCATGTCTACTCCCGGTGTTGGCATAAAAGGACGCGCACCATTGTATACGTGCCGTCGACGGCGCTCGGCTGCAATTCGTTTACGGTGATAGGGGCTGAGGGGTTTAAATATGAAGGAATTATGCTCTACGAGATTTTCCTTGCCGTTTACCGAACTCCCGCGTAATATTCTTTCTTGCGCACATGAGGCGCCCAGACATTGCGGGGTGGAGCAGTCTGGTAGCTCGCCGGGCTCATAACCCGGAGGTCGTAGGTTCAAATCCTGCCCCCGCGACCAAGAACTTGCAGCTCGTCGGCCTAGCCGGCGAGCTTTTTTGTTATTCCGGGACTGTTCTCTCAGCCCAATTCCCAACATCTCAAACAAAATCTCGATCTGTAACATCTAGACCCGATTTGGGCGGCCAGGTGTTACAGATCGAGATATACCGGTGGGTTGGGTCCCGTTTGTCTAAATCTGTAACACGAGGGACGGATTTTGCCGAGTAACTGTTACAGATTGAGATTTTCTGCCGGGACGGTTTTGGTTTGTCTCGATCTGCTCCAATGTGCCCTGCGTCTTTATGGGTCTTGCCACGTCGTTCTTCACGTTTATGCTGCAGCAGCCGATCAACTTTGGCCACCTCTTCGCATTCTGGGCCTTTGGAATCGCGCTCGCGGTTTGCCTGGTTATGTCGGGAACGCTCGTGTGCTCGGCAATCTTTGGAAAAGAGCGCGCTATTCAGGCGCTTACGCCGCTCGATGTGCTCGAGGCACAGCGGAACCATAAATAAGAAAACTCGATTATCAGGGGCGGACGCCGTGAAGCACACCGCCCCCCTGTACGTGTGGCGTCAGGGCCATGCGCTCGAAAGCGTCGCCCAAACGCATGGTTCATCCGCACAAAGCCCATGGTCGCTATGGGCAAACATCGGTGCGCCTGCACATGGCTTTGAGTCTGTTTTCGAGCGAAAGTATGGCTGTCGATACGCATGCAATTCGCATGAAGTCCGGGTTCGTCCAAGAGCCCTATAAAGGAGGATTCGCATGAAACAGTTAGAGACCGACGTCGTTGTCGTTGCCGCGGGTCTGAGTGGCCTTGCCGCAGCGGTCGCTGCAGCCGAGGCAGGCGCTCGCGTCATTGCCCTAGAGAAGGCCCCCATTACCGGTGGCGCCGCCAACATGGGCATGGGGCCTGCCGCCGCTGGCTCTCCGCTTCAGAAGGCTTCGATGATCGAGGTCACGCCTGGCGAGCTCTTCCGTCGCCATATGTTCTACACCCATTACCAGGTCGATGCTCGCCTGGTGCGCGACTACTACTTTAAGTCGGGCGACACCATCGCATGGCTGCAGGACATGGGCGTGGTGTTTAACTCCGTGCGTCCGGCGTTCCGCGCCCGCGAGCGCACGCGTGCCTATTCCGACGGCGAGTACACCTGGCATGTCGTGCAGCCCGAGGACGGCTCGGAGCCCGGTCCTCGCGCGGCGACCACGATGACCAAACGCATGACCGAGCGTGCCCAGGACCTGGGCGTCGAGTTTATGTTCGAGTGCCCGGGCACCGGCCTTATCAAGGGCGAGGACGGCGCCATCTGCGGCGTGACCGCCAAGGACAAGGACGGCGAGGAGTACCAAATCTCGTGCAAGTCTGCGATTGTCGCTACGGGCGGTTTTGGCCACAACGCCAAGCTCATCAAGGAGAAGCTCGACTTTGAGTGGGGTAAAGACCTGTTCTCGTTTGCCATTCCGGGCATGGACGGCGACGGCATCAACATGTGCCACGAGGTCGGCGGCGGCCACACCCCGGTGACCATGGAGCTCATGTACCAGATCCCCGACAACATGAACCACTTCTATGTCGAGGGCGCATTCCGTCAGCCGTGCTACTGGTGCAACCGCCTGGGGGAGCGCTTTATGCCGGAGGACGAGATCTTCAACACCACCTTTGTCGGCAACGCCATCAACCATCTCCCCGGCAAGGTCGCCTATGCCATCTTTGATTCCCGTATGCTCAAGCACTGGAAGAAGGATGGTCCGGATATCGTCAGCCACGTTCATCCGCACGACCTGTACGACGGCTTTGAGGAGCAGTGGAACCGCGACCTGGAGGCCGGCTATCCGGCGATCTGCCAGGCCGATACGCTGGAGGAGCTTGCCGAGAAGGCGGGTATCGACGTGGAGGGTCTGCTCGCTAACGTCGACGAGTACAACGAGATGTGCGACAACGGCTGGGACGACATCTTTGAGAAAGAGCGCGAGTTTATGAAGCCGCTCGAGAAGGGCCCCTTCTATTGCTGCAAGCAGTACTGTGGCGCCTACGGCACCCTGGGCGGCGTGCTCATTAACCACAAGATGGAGGTCATGACCGACGACTATGAGGTCATCCCTGGCCTGTACTGCGTTGGCACCGATGCCTGCACCATCTATGGCGACTCCTATAACTACTGCATTCCGGGTAACACCATGGGCTTCTGCCTTAACTCGGGTCGCATCGCCGGTGAAAACGCCGCCGCAGCCCTCTTTGAGGACGCGGGCGACGAGGAGTGGTCGTAACACCGCAGCTATTCGCGCCTGCAGACACCCACGCGTTGGGTGCGGGCGGGGATTTGCCCTACAAGCGAGGCGCTCGGGATCGCTTTGGTCCCGGGCGCCTTTCTGGACAAGAGCGACGTTTTGAGGGGAACGAATGAAGCTAACGATTAATGGAGCCGAGGTCGAGGCACGCGAAGGGCAAAATGTCCTGGAAGCCGCGCTCGATGCCGGTATCTATATTCCGCATCTGTGTAAACATCCCGATCTTGAGGCCGTCGGCGGATGCCGTCTGTGCATGGTCGAGATCGAAGGCCAAGATGAGCCGGTGTGTGCCTGCAAGACGCAGGTTGCCGAGGGAATGGTCGTCAACACGACAGGCGAGCAGGCCGAGCGCGTGCGCAAGCTGGCAATGGAGCTTATCTTGGCCACGCATCCCGCCGATTGCACCGGCTGCCCCAAGTATGGCAAGTGCGAACTGCAGTCTATGTATCAGTACCTGGGAGTTTCGCCTGCGCACTGGCGCGCCAAGAGCCGTCCGGTCGCAACGGACGAATCGAACCCGCTGATCACCCATATGTTCACCCGCTGCATTCGCTGCGGCCGCTGCGTGCGCGCGTGCCGCGAGCTGCGCGGCGCCGGCGTCTTGGACTATCAGCGTACCGAGGACGGCATTCGCATTGGTACCGACGGCAGCGTGAGCCTGCAGGAGGCCGGATGCCGTTTTTGCGGCGCCTGTATCGAAGTGTGTCCCACGGGCTCGATCGTCGACACGCTCAATATGTTTGACGAGAACAAGTCCTATGCCGATAACGTGGTTCCCTGTCGCTCGGGCTGTCCCGCCCACGTGGATATCCCGCGCTACCTGCGTCACATCCGCAACGGCGAGTACACCCGAGCCGCCGCGGTGGTGCGCGAGAAGGTCCCGTTCCCCGAGAGCCTGGGCGACATTTGCGTCCATAGCTGCCAGGATGCCTGCAAGCGCAACGAGCTCAACGGCACGCCGGTTTCGGTTTGCCGTCTTAAGCGCGCCGCGGCCGTGCGCGATACGGGCGACTGGAAGGCCAACGTGCGCCATGAGCCGTTGAGCGGCAAGAGCGTCGCCGTTGTGGGTGCCGGTCCCGCCGGTTTGACCGCCGCACTCTATTGCGCCGAGAAGGGCCACAAGGTCGTGGTGTTCGAGGCCAACGAGAAGGTCGGCGGCCAGATGCGCTACGGCATTCCGGCGTATCGCCTGCCTGATGCCACGGTCGATGCCGAGGTTGCGACGATTTTAGAGATTGCCCAGGGTGATGACGCCGAGCCGCGCATTGAGCTGCGCTGTGGCGAGCGAATCGCCGAGCCCCAGGCGCTTTTGGAGCAGGGCTTCGATGCCGTGCTGGTTGCGGTGGGCACGCATGACGGAACGGTGCTTCCCATGCCCGGCCACGACCTCGAAGGCGTGCTGCGTAACACCGATTTTCTGAAGGCCGCCCGTATGGGCAGCGCCCCGGACCTGACGGGCAAGCGCGTCGTGGTGCTTGGCGGCGGCAACGTGGCGTACGACTGCGCCCGCACTGCCGTGCGTCTGGGTGCCGCCTCGGTCGATGTCGCCTGCCTTGAGGCCCAAGACGCGATGACCTCGACGCCCGAGGAGCGCGCCGAGGCTGCCGAGGAAGGCGTGGTCCTGCACGATGCCTATGCCTTTACCAGCATTAACGAGACCGAGGACGGTTCGGGCAAGGTCGGTTCCATGACGATCCACAAGATCGAGCGGTTCTACTTTGACGAGAACCACCGCGCCGTCACCGAACTGCTCGACGGCGGCGAGAAGACCATCGATGCCGACTGCGTGATCTTTGCCGTGGGTCAAAAGCCCGAGGGCACGGCCCAGATGGGCCTTGAGCTTACGCACGGCCCGTATATCGTGGCCGATACCGAAGGCAAGACGAGCGTTGAAGGCATCTGGTCGGCGGGCGACTGCGTGACGGGTACCAAATCGGTGATCGCGGCAATCGCTGCAGGTCGCACGTGCGCCTCGGCCATCGACCGCGCTTTGGGTGGCGATGGCAACATCGACGAGGAGCTGACCGAGCATGATGCTCCCGAGCAGTGGATTGGGCGTGTCCCCGAGGGCTTCTACGACGATGCCGTGCAGCCCGAGTTTGTCGATGCCCAGACGCGTAAGGACAACTTCGATACGTTTGAGTGCCCCTATACCGACCATGAGGCAACGTGCGAGGCGAGCCGCTGCTTGCAGTGCGATTTGCGCCTAACGATCAGCACGCCGCGCCTGTGGAACGAGTACTAGGAAAGGAGCGATAACTCATGACGATCATCAACTTTATGCCTGCGCATAAGCAGGCCCCCGTCGCGCTCTGGCTTCTTAAGAAGGACGTGGCGGCCGCCGCGGAAAAAATTGCAGGGGCCGGTGCCCAGGCGGTTTTGGTGCCGGCAGGCGATGAGGTCTCTGCCGCGCTCGCGGATGCGTTGGGCGAGTCCTGCCGCGTGATCGAGTGCGACCCGAGCCTGGGCTTTGTCCATGCCAACGGTTCGGCCGCGGCCAAGATGCTCGACGGCGAAAAGCCTCTCCCATCTTGCTGTGAAGGTGAAGGCGATGACCACTGCCTGAGCGGATCGGAGTTACTTGCCGCCGAAGGAAAACGCTGGGTGTGGTTTGACGGGGCCGATGAGCCCGTTGAGGTCGACCGCGTCGTGAGTGCGGAATCCTTGGTTGCCGCGGCGGGCGTCGACGACGCCAAAGCGGTGGGGATTGGCTATCCCAGCGGTCTGCTGCTGAGGCCCGACGACACCTCAAAGATTGAGCTATGCAGCGACTACGTGTGCGTCTATACCTCCAAAAACTGCATGGCAAAGGCGCTTTTGGACATTTGCACGCTGTATCGTCACGAGAGCTGCGGACGCTGTGTCTTTGGCTACGAGGGCTCGCATCAGATTGCGACGATTCTTGCCGATATCTGCCGCAAGAAGGGCAAGCCGGGTGACTTGGCGCTCTTTCGCGACCTTTGCCCCGTGATGCAGACGCAGTGCCTGTGCGAGCAGGGTCGCGTGCTGGCGCGCGCGGTGCAGTCGTTCCTCGACCTGTTCGAGGACGAGATTGTGCAGCACACCACCAAGAAGGTCTGTGCCGCCGGGGAATGCCAGGCATTCTTGACCTTCCATATCCTCGCCTCCAAATGCCAGGCATGCAACAAGTGTGTCGATTCGGGCGTTTGCGAGGAGGACGCGATTCTGGGAAGGCCGCGGTTCATCCACGTGATCGACCAAAAGGCTTGCACCCAGTGCGGTGCCTGCCTGGATATCTGCGACAACGGCGCGATTGTTACGGCTGGGGCCGTCAAGCCCAAGTGCCCGCCCAAACCCATTCCCTTTAAGCGCAAATAGCGCGATTCCCCCTCTCGTTTTGCCCACATTGAGCAGGGCGGGAGGGGACTTTGTTTATCTGCACGAGATGCCCTGCAGACTATCGCATGAGCCTTGGTTGCCTGGACGGTGCGCATGTTTTGCGTCTGCCGTACGCTTTTTGCGAAGTACACACGGGCAGAATCCGTGTCCAAAATGCTCTGGAGAGGAGCGACCATGTCGTTTAAAGTGATGGCGATTTGTGCCGGCAGGCACGGTGGCAACGGCGAGGCTTTGGCCAAAGAGGCCCTTTGCGCGGTGCGCGAGGCTGGCGGCGAGGTCGAGCTGATCAATTTGTTCGACTATAACATCTTGCCCTGCACCGGTTGCGAGGGCTGCACCATGCAGATGGGAAAGATGGGCGCCGGCCTGCAAAAGGAATATCACGGCTGCGTTCTTAAAAACAAAGACGATGTAGATGCGATTATTCGCGAACTGCAGACCTGCCAGGGCGTGATCTTCTCGGTTCCGACCTACGACCTTACGCCCAGCTCGGTGTACACCCGCTTTGCCCAGCGCTTCTTGGCATACGAGCTTTCGTTCTTGCTTGCCATCGGTGCCGTAAAGGAGAATCCGCATACCGTTGCCGGCCTCATCTCCGTCGGCGGCTCCATGCACGATTGGCAGTCCCTGGCACTGGAGAGCCTGCAGGCGACTATGTTTACCATGTCGATGACTGTCGTCGATCGCTATATGGCGCAGCGCGACGGCCGCCCGGGCAATGCTTTTGTGTGGGGAGACGACGTGGAGTGGGGCGGACAGATCGCCCGCGCCCACAAGATGGGCGAGAACATCGTCAAGGCCATTCGCACGCCTGTTGACGAGCGCTGCTGGCTGGGCGATCCGGATGACGGCGTGTGTCCCAACTGCCACAGCTCCCTGGTGTACCCCGGCGACAAGCATTGGGATGGGGTCGAGTTTCCCTGGGAGTGTGCGGTCTGCGGCGCGGGCGGCGATATCGTAACCGACGAGCGCACCGGTCGCCCCAAGCTCAAGATTGCCGAGAACGGCCTGATTCGCGACCGCAACGACGACCACGCGCGCGCCGAGCACCTCAACGAGATCAACAAGACCCGCGACGAGTTCTTCGCCCATATGGACGAAGTAAAGCCGCTCATGGAAAAGTACGCCAAGATGACGTTCCCCACGCTGGAGATTAAGCGCGACTAGTTTTGCCCAAGCCCCGCCCGGCCTACTTGCGGCAGTGCAGGTCGGCGCTGGTGCGGGGCTTAATCCTCGGCTCAAGAAAGCCAAGGTAGATTAGGGTGCGAATCGAGAGGTGGAACAAAAAGAGGTCCTCTCCCGATGCCAAGTCGTTACCGGTGATTTCCTTTATGCGGTTAATGCGATAGAGCAGCGTGTTTTTGTGAAGCGACAAGATCGCGGCGGTGCGCACCGTGTTACAGCTGTGCTGCATAAAGGCAAAGAGCGTCTCGACCAGCTCGGAATCGTGCGACTGGTCATGCTTCCAAAGTGCCCAGATTGCCGGATGGCAGTAGTTTATAAGGTTGATGTGGTCGTTGCAGATGTCGAGCATTTCCATGTAGGTGTATTCGCAATAGCGATACACATGGGTGTCTTCGAGGATTTTGGTAAAGGTCGAGCCGTATCGAATGGCGGCGCGTGCCTGATTGAGGTGCGAACGCACATCGGTTGCCTGGGAAAACTCGTTGCTGATGCCAATGAACAAATTGTTCGTGGCAGCAACGCGGGCAAGGATCGCCTCATCGTTGGCGGGTAGCTGCGTGGAGGGCGGACGGCTTACCAGCGCCACGAGCTCACCTCCGTACATGGTGATAAGGCTATGGTGCAGTAGCGGCTGCAATTGTCCTCGGATGCTCTCCGCCTCGCGCGCCTCGAGCTGGGAATCTTTTTTGAGCAGGCATACAACGTAGAGGGCGGGAAGCGGCGCAAAGCCGACGAGCTGCATTTTGCGTGTGCAGGTGATGGGGTTGGGGATTTCGTCGTCCAGGAGGCGCGAGAGAAAATATGGCCCCTGTTGCGGGCCGCCCAACGAAAGAAAGCCGCCTTTCTGCAGTTCTTGCGCGAGCAGTCGGACAAAGAACTCAAAGACCTCGCGATCGCTATCGCCAAAGGCGTGATTGCGTTCGATCATCATCGCCCGGCCCAGACACGTGCCGTGCACCTTGATCGCATCGGTCATGGTGTTGAGGCGGAACATGTCGTTATAGCGTGTAAGCGGGCCTGTCGAGCGGGCAATCTCCTCGTCTAAGCCGCATTTGATGATGTATCGCACGGCTTCGTCCTGCAGCATGTCACCTTCGGAGAGCTCGGCGCGGGTGATGGCTGCAAAGGGGGAGTCGTCGTCATCGTCGAGCTCAAAGCCGCCGCGGGCGGCATAGCGGTACACGGGATCGACGACGAGCACCGGGTTGTCCATAGCGGCAGAGGCCGTTTGCGTGAGGCTCTTGAGCCCCGCGTCGCTCAAGAGCGCCTCGAGCAGCGCTTGCTTTGCGGTAGACGTATCGGTGGTACTCGGTTGCATGGGTGTCCCTTCTGCCGCGTCTTCGCCGTAGTCGACGCGTGACCAAATTATTATCGCAGGCTGAGCGGTGCCAGGTTGTTTAAAACGGTGAGTGTGGCGGTCGTTTCCTCGAACGGGGACGGTGTCGTTGTTATTGGGGTTTGTCTCGATCTGTAACAGGTGGGTCCGGTTTTGGTCTGTAGTTGTTACAGATTGAGATGTTTCGGCAGGACGGTCTTCGTTTGTCTAAATCTGTAACACGAGGGACGGTTTTTACTGAGTAACTGTTACAGATCTAGATCTTTCGGCAGGCTAGATTGGTTTGTCTCAATCTGTAACAGTTGCTCGGCAAAATAGGGTCTTACTGTTACAGATCGAGACAAACCGACGGGCCGCCCCGCCCCATCCACCTGCCGCTACCTGCTGTCTGCCGATTTCCGTTGCGCCACTGTGCTCCCATGCCATATCCTCTAGACAACTACGCGGCACCATCGCCGCCGCGCCTATAAGAGAGGAATGTCCATGACCGCACCTGCATCCAAGCTGCTCCAGCCCATTACGGTTGGCCCCCTTGAGCTCAAAAACCGCATTATGTTCCCGCCGCTGACCACCGGCTACGAGGAGCGCGACGGTTCCATCGGCGAGCGCAGCCTGGCTTTTTACGAGCGCCTAGCCCGTGGCGGCGTGAGCTACATCGTCATCGGCGACGTCGCTCCCGTTATGACCGCGAGCCCCACGCCCAAGTTGGCGACCGACGCCCAGATCCCCACGTTTAAGGCGCTGGCCGACGCCGTTCACAAGCACGGCGCCAAGGTCGCGCTGCAGCTGTTCCACCCCGAGTACGACGTGCCCGGTGTCGGCCGCATGGTCATGGGTTCCATGGCCGCCGCCAAGGCTGCGCAGGAGGCTAAGGCCGCCGGCGACGAGGAGACCTTTGCCGCCAAGATGGCCGAGTCCAACGAGATCCGCAAGCAGGCCTACGCCAAGTTGCACCACGATATGCAGCACTTTGTGAACGAGGCGAGCGTAGAGCAGCTCACCCAGATCAAGGAGGCCATCGCCGCCTCGGCCGCTCGCGCGCAGCAGGCCGGCATTGACGCCATCGAGGTCCACGGCGACCGCTTGGTGGGTTCGCTATGTTCGGCCATCCTCAACAAGCGTACCGACGAGTACGGCGGTTCGTTCGAGAACCGCGTTCGCTATGCGCTCGAGGTCGTCGCCGCCATTAAGGAGGCCGCGCCGCAGCTGATGGTGGAGTACAAACTGCCCGTGATCATGGAGAACCCCGACGGCACGCCGCGCGGCAAGGGTGGCCTGCAGCCCGACGAGGCCTGCGAGTTCGCCAAGCTGCTCGAGGGCGCGGGCATCGACATGATCCAGGTCGCGCAGGCCAACCACACCGGCAACATGGGCGACACCATTCCGCCCATGGGTGCCATGCCCTACAACTGGACGCTGCCGGTGGCCGAGCGCGTCAAGGCCCTGGTCTCCGTGCCGGTGGCCACCGTCGGCCGTGTTGTTTCGGTCGAGGCCGGCGAGAAGATTCTTGAGGACGGCGCGGCCGACATTATCGCCTATGGCCGCTCGCTCATGTGCGACCCCGACATTGCGCTGAAGGCCGCGACCGGCGAGCCCATCCGCGAGTGCCTCAACTGCAACAAGGGCTGCGTCGATGCGATTCAAAACCGCAAGTACATCTCGTGCGTGCTCAACGCCGAGAACGGCGACGAGGCGACCATCGCCATTAAGCCGGGCGAGGGCGACAAGAAGATCGCCGTGGTGGGCGGCGGTATTGCCGGCCTGGAGGCCGCACGCGTGGCGGCCAAGCGCGGCTACGACGTGACCGTCTATGAGGCGAGCGATCACTTGGGCGGCCAGATTGTGCTGGCGGCCGCGCCTCCGCGCAAGGATGAGATTATGCGCTCGGTCGAGTATTACGAGAAGATTCTGCCCGGCCTGGGCGTGAAGGTCGAGCTCAACCATGCCGCTACGGCCGAGGATCTCAACGCCGCCGACGCCGCGATTGTGGCCGTGGGCGCACACGACGTGGTCATCCCCGTTCCGGGTGCCGACTCGGACAAGGTCGTCTCGAGCTGGGACGTGCTGGCCGGCAAGGTGGAGCTCAGCGGGCGCGTCGCCGTCATTGGCGGTGGCCTGGTGGGCACCGAGACTGCCGAGTACCTGCTGCAGCACGGCTGCGAGGTGGCGATCGTCGAGATGCTCGACAAGATTGCCGCGGGCGAGTCCGAGACCATTCTGCCGCTGATCATGAGCGACTTCGCCGCCCACAACGTGGAACAGCACGTTAAGACCCGCCTGACCGCCGTTACCGACGAGGGCGTGGAGGCCGTGCACACCACCGAGGACGGCCCCGAGGAGCCGGTGAAGATCGCCTGCGATTACGTGGTGATGGCCGTGGGCTCCAAGGCCAACGCGTTTGACCTGGATGGCGTGACGGTGCCCGTGACCTGCGTGGGCGACTGCTCGGGCGAGCGCACCGCCGACATTGCGAGCGCCATTCGCACGGCGTATCACGCGGCCAACGAGCTGTAGTTGAACATCGCGGCCAGGCGGGGCGGTAGCACGGATCCGCCTCGCCCGGCTGTGTCCCGTCGGGTGTCAACCGGTGCGGGGCCTGCAAGCGCAGCAGGCCCCGCCCTTTTTGTTTTGCTTCGGTGGATGGCAATGCGCGGTAATCATGAGGAGTAAGGACGTCTACTGCCTTGCCGATTACTCAAAATTATTGGGGGAGGGGTTAATAACTATATCCTCTATGCCAAAGGACATAAAGAGGTGTCAATTTTGTTGACAGGCGAATGACGATTGGCTGCGAGTCAGCTACCAGCGTAAATAATCGATAAAGAAATGTCGTAAATTGGTGCCAAATGCCCAGATAACGCCGCGTCTATTTTAATTAACTGCTTTGAGCAAACAGTAAAATGCTACTATCTAACTTGCACGTAAGAAAGCAGATTAACGGTTAAGGCTAAGAAGTGGCAGGTATGTCGGAAGCAACTAGGACTCGCACGCATGCGCCCGAGGTTAGGCAGCGCGCCGTCGAGATCCTCCAAGAGGGGGTCGGTCATCGCGCCCTCGCCGCGGAGCTTGGCATTCCCCAGGCCACGGCTCGTCAGTGGGCCCGCGCGTATGCCGTAGGCGGTGCCGACGCCGTTCTCAACGCCGGTTCGCATCATCACACCTATTCGTACGAAGTTAAGCTCGCCGTGGTCAAGGACCGCTTGGAAAACGGCTTAACGGTTCGCGAGGCCATGATCAAGCACAAGATTCCCAGCGAGTCTTCGGTCAAGGCTTGGTGCCGCCAGTATCGCGAGAGCGGTGAGTCCGCGCTGGTTGATAAGCCGCGCGGTCGCAAGCCGCGCGTTAAAAAGGCGGAATAGCGAACGGGATGGTGCGCCCACAGGGGCGCATTTTTCTTGCCGCGCCAACTTTTTGGACCGTCGTGAGCCTACTGGAACATCCTCCAAAGTGGTTAATAAACCGCGCGCAGTGGCCCGTGCGCCCGCCGCCGCGATAGGGGGAGCGTCGCCTCTCTGCTCCAAAGCGGACAGACTCGTTACCCCGTACGCCTAAAACTCCCCAGTTGACCGAAAACCCGCCGCCGCTACTCCTCAACTGAGCTATAACGTTAAACAATTGCAGCGTTTTTGCATGGGGGAGTGATGGTATGACGCTACTGTATTTCCTTACCCTGTTTCCGCTGGTACCGGCGCTGGGCATGCTGCTCGCGCGCGGTGACCGCGCCCGCGATGCGCTAGGGCTTGTAGGCTCTGGCATCATTATGGCGGTGACGGTTGTAGTCGCCGTCATGTTTTTTGGCACGGGCCCGCAGAGCTTCGAGGTTGCCCCCGGCACCTCGCATGTGCTCTCGATCATCAGCTCCGTCATCGACGTGATCCTGTGCGCCGTCATCCTGTACAACGCGCGTAAATATAAGAGCACGCTCACCACGGTGCTCGGCGTGGTGCAGCTGGTGGGTTCGGTTGCCTTCGCTGCCATGACGCTGCCCGCGGCCGAGGTTGTCACCGCCACGCCGCTCTACCTGGATTACATGAGTGTGATCATGGTGCTTGCCGTCGGCATTGTCGGCAGCCTTATCTGCGTGTACGCCCTGGGCTACATGAAGGACTTCCAGGCCCACGACGAGCACGAGGCAGCGCTGCGCGGGCAGGCGGCGCCCGACCGACGCCCGCAGTTCCTGGCGCTTATGTTCCTGTTCCTCTCGGCCATGTTCGTCATCGTGACAAGCGACAACCTTGAGTGGCTGTTCTGTGGCTGGGAAATCACCACCGTGTGCTCGTTCCTCATGATTGGCTACACGCGCACGCCCGAGGCCATAAAAAACGCTTTCACCCAGATCATCCTCAACATGCTGGGCGGCATCGCGTTTTTGGCCGGACTCATGTACCTGCACGTTAACGGCATGCCGCTGACCATCTCGGGCATGATCGAGCTTTCCAGCGCCGGAACCGCGCAATCCGCGCTGCTGGTGATGCCGGTCCTGTTGCTGTCGCTTGCCGCGCTCACCAAGGCCGCACAGATGCCGTTCCACACTTGGCTATTGGGTGCCATGGTTGCCCCCACGCCCACGAGTGCCCTGCTGCACTCGTCAACCATGGTCAAAGCCGGCGTGTTCCTGATGGTCAAGCTCAGCCCGCTCTATGCCATCTATCCCGTGACCGGCTTTATGGTCACGAGCGTGGGTGCCATCACGTTTTTGCTCGCTGCCCTCATGGCCATCTCGCAGAGCAACGCCAAACGCGTCCTCGCGTACTCCACCATTTCCAACTTGGGCCTCATCAGTGCTTGCTTGGGTGTCGGCGCGCCCGAGGCCGTATGGGCCGCCATCTTCCTGATCCTGTTCCACACGGTGGCCAAGTCGCTGCTGTTCCTGTGCGTGGGCACGGCCGAGCATCATATCGGCAGCCGCAATATCGAGGACATGGACGGTATGTTCAGCCGCATGCCGCACCTTACGCGTCTGATGATGCTGGGCATCATGGGCATGTTCGTGGCACCGTTTGGCATGCTCGTGTCCAAGTGGGGCGCCCTGGTGGCGTTCGCGCAGACCGGCAACGTGCTCATGATCATGGTGCTTGCCTTTGGCTCGGCCGCGACGTTCTTCTTCTGGGGCAAGTGGCTTGCCAAGCTTTCGGGCGTCGACCCCACGGCTCAAAACGTTGAGGTCAATGTCCATAAGACCGAATGGATGGCCCTCAACACCATCGCCGCGCTGCTGATTCTTTGCTGCGTGGCGTTCCCGCTCATCTCGAGCGGCCTGGTGTCGCCTTACTTGGCCATGGTGTTTGGCCGCGTGCCGTACGTTATTGGCAAGGACTCCATGTATCTGATGGTGGTTATCGTGGCGTTTATCGCCGTGGTGCTGCTGACTTCATTCCGCGTGAGCAACAAACCGCACGTAAACGTATATCTTTCGGGCGTGGGAACCGACAATTACCGCCATTTCCGCGGCTCGATGGGACACGAGGTGAAGGCCGAAAAGCGCAATTGGTACTCGGAGGACGCCCTTGGCGAGAAGCGTATTGGCCCCGCGGGTAGCGTCGTGTGCTGCAGCATTATCTTGTTTGCGCTGCTGTGTTGCGCGTGGATTGGGCCCGAGAGACTTGCCATGAGTGCGCCCTCGGTGCTGCGCGGTAAGTATTTTGAAGGTTCGGGTGTCGTGGGCATATTTATTGGTACCGTGGCGTTTGCCTTGATTGCGCCGCTTGTGGGTGGCCTGATCGACGGCCTTGACCGCAAGCTTTCGGCCCGCATGCAGGGCCGTGTGGGCCCGCGCCTGCTGCAACCGTTCTACGACGTTGCCAAGCTGCTGCGCAAGGCTCCTGCCAGCGTAAACACCATGGACGATACCTATATGGCATGCGCGCTCATCTTTACCGTCGTGGGCGGCGGCATCTTTGTGTCGGGTTCCAACACGCTGCTGTGCGCTTTTATGGTTACGCTCGCCGCGATCTTTGTGGTGCTGGCGTCCGCCTCGACGCAAAGCCCGTTTGCCCAGGTTGGTGCCGATCGTGAGTTGCTGCAGGTCATGAGTTACGAGCCCGCCGTTCTGCTGATGAGCGTGGGCCTGTACCTTGCCACCGACAGCTTCGATTCCATCGCCGTGACGGGGCAGTCGGCCCCCATCATCGTGTACAGCGCGCCCATTTTCCTTGCGCTGCTCGCGGTGCTCACCATCAAGCTGCGTAAGTCGCCGTTTGACCTTTCGTACTCGCATCACGCGCATCAGGAGATTGTCCAGGGCGTCGCCACCGAGATGAGCGGCAGCACGCTGGCCAAGATGACCCTTATGCACTGGTGCGAGACCGTGCTGTTTTTGATGTGGGTGGGCATGTTCTTTGTCTGGGACAACCCGGTGAGCTGGGTGGTCGCCCTGGTCGTGATGGTCGCGACGTATTTTGTCGAGGTACTGATCGACAACACCTTCGCCCGCAGCACCTGGCGCAGCTGCTTTAAGCTCGGCTGGGGCGTGGCGCTGGTGTTTGGCCTGCTCAACCTTATGCCCATCCTCGTCGACGTGTTTATTTAGGAGGCGGCATCCATGGATCATAAAATGTCGCGCTCGCCGTGGGTTATTCATTACGACGGCTCGAGCTGCAACGGATGCGATATCGAGGTGCTGGCCTCGCTCACGCCGCTGTTCGATGCGGAGCGCTTTGGCGTGGTCAACACCGGCAACCCCAAACATGCGGACATCTTTTTGGTGACGGGCTCGGTCAATGCCCAGAACCTGCCCGTCGTGCGCCAGATCTACAACCAGATGCTCGAGCCCAAGTGCGTGGTGGCGTGCGGCATCTGCGCGTGCTCGGGCGGCGTGTTCCGCGATGCCTATAACGTGATCGGCGGCGTGGACCGCGCGATTCCCGTGGACGTGTACGCGCCCGGGTGCGCCATTCGCCCCGAGACGGTGATCGATGCCATCGTGGAGGCGTGCGGCATCTTGGACCAGAAGGAGGCCGTGATGCGCGCCGGCGGCGACCCGCTCACCGTGGGCGGTGCCGCTACCTGGGACGGTGGCGTTGAGCTGGGCGAGGACGGGTTTGTGGCCGCGGGGGCCGGGACTGATGGCGCCGGTGACGCGCCTGTCGGGAAGCCCGCCGCGCCCGCCGCTGCGAAGGAGGCCGAGTAATGCAAAAGGCAATCTATACCACCGTCGGGATCGACGAGCTCCTGGCGCATGTACAGGCGCTCAAGGGCACCGGCGCGCGCTTTGTGCAGATGCATGCCGAGCGCTGTGTGGACGACGGCACGTATCGCTTGGTCTATACGTTTATCAACGTTCATGCTGCTCAGGAGCATATTGCGCAGGACGGTAGCTATGCGATCGAGAACCTGGTGGTTGAGGGAATTGATCGGCACCAGGAGATTCCGTCCATCAGCTCGTACTGTCCGGCGGTATTCCCGTTTGAAAACGAAGCGCACGACCTATTCGGTCTTGCCATCACCGATATGCAGATCGACTTTAAGGGCTTTTTCTACCAGGTCTCGACTGCCGAGCCCATGAGCGTTATCACGCCCGAGGTGAAGGCTGCGCGAGAGAAAGCCATGAAGGTCCGTGCCGCTGCCGAGGCCAAGGCGCGCAAGGCCGCGGCCGAGAAGGCCGCCGCTGCTGCGGCTGCTGCAGGGGAGGGCGCTGCCAGCGCCGGCGATGCCGCGGGCGCCGCTGCTCAGCCCGCTGCGGCTGCCGGCTCCGATGCTCAGCACGATGGGGCTGCTGCGAAGGCGGCGCTCAAGGCCGCCGAGATGGAGGCAAAGCTCGCCGCCATGGATCCCGAGAAAGCGGCCAAGGTCCGCGCGGCGCTTGCCGCCAAGGCCGCCCGCGACAAGCAGAAAAAGGAGGCGTAAGGTCCATGGCACATCGCTCCGTTATTCCGTTTGGCCCGCAGCACCCGGTGCTGCCCGAGCCGCTTCATCTGGACCTGGTGATCGAAGACGACCGCGTCATCGAGGCAATTCCGCAGATCGGCTTTGTGCACCGCGGACTCGAGAAGCTCACCGAAAAGCGCGACATGCATCAGTTTGGCTACATCGCCGAGCGCATCTGCGGCATCTGCGCCGTGGGCCATAGCTGCGGCTACGCCAGCGCCTGCGAGCGTATGCTCGGCATCGAGGTGCCTGGTCGCGTGCAGTATATCCGCACCATTCTGCATGAGCTTTCGCGCATTCATTCGCATCTGCTGTGGTTGGGTCTGCTTGCCGATGCCTTTGGTTTTGAGGCGCTGTTCTATCGTTCGTGGACCCTGCGCGAGCAGATTCTCAAGATCTTTGAGAGCACTTGCGGCGGCCGCGTGATTTTGTCGATCAACGAAATCGGCGGCCTTAAACACGACATTGAGGACTCTGAGCTGGCGGGCATTGTCCAGGCGCTCGATGCCATGCGCCCCGACTACGAGGCCCTGGTGCATACGTTTTTGGACGACAATAGCTGCGGCGAGCGCCTGCATGGCGTGGGCGTGATCAGCAAGAAGGACGCGCTGGAGCTTTCGATGGTCGGCCCGTTTGGGCGCGCCTCGGGCGTGGACTACGACGTGCGCATGTTCGGCGACGGTGCCTATGCGGACCTGGCTGCGTTTGAGCCCATCGTTGCTACCGATGGCGATTGCTATGCCCGCTGCCAGGTGCGTTGCGCCGAGGTCACGCAGGCCATGGACATCATCAAGGAGCTTGTGGGCAAGATTCCGCACGACGGGATCGGCGGGCGCGCCAAGCTTACGCCGGCCGACGGCGCACGCGGCGAGGTTGTGATTGAGCAGCCGCGCGGCGAGGCGTATTACTATGTGCGCGGCAACGGCACCAAGAACTTGGACCGTTTTCGCGTGCGCACGCCGACGTCGCAAAATCTGGCGGGTCTGACGCATGCGCTGCAGGGCGTGCTCATTGCCAACGTGCCCATGATTATCCTGACCATCGACCCCTGTATTAGCTGCACGGAAAGGTAGGCGCGGCATGAGTTTGCTGACATTTGCCAAGACGGCCTTGGGTTCTATGGTCAAGCAGCCGGTAACGGTGTGCTATCCGCAGGAGAAGCTCGCGGCACCCGAGCGCCTGCGCGGGCATATCGTCAACGATATGGACGTGTGCATCTGCTGCGGCATGTGCGCGCGCCGTTGCCCGGCGGGTGCACTTGCGGTCGATCGCAAGGGCGGAATGTGGTCGATTGACCCGTATGCCTGCGTGGTGTGCGGTGAGTGCATCGAGAGCTGCCCCAAGCACTGCCTGACTATGGACACCGCCCGCACTCCAGTCGCAGCGGACAAGACTCCCACGGTGGAAACCAAACCGGAATAGGGCTGGGATAGGGGCCGATGGGGCAAATGCCCCACCGGCCCCGCGCTTAAACGAGCGGTGGAGCCGCCGCGAACAAAACTATGCCGGATTACGGGGCTGGATAGCGAACCTCCGACCATACAGAAAATCGCAAAAACAAAACCTCAGGTAATTAGCCTGCCGTTTTTCAAAAAATGGTGGTATGGATAAGGGCCCCGACATTAGCCCCGTAATCCGGCATAGTTTTGAAATACCACCATATCCGTAGCATCCCTTGATCTCCCGTGGACAGAGGGAAACGGATCATTTTGGCCTTGCGAGGGCTGCCGCGTGACCCGTCTGCCACGAAATGGGCCCATCTACTACGTTTAGGCCGCTACCCTCAACCATAACGAACAACGCAAAAACAAAACCGCAGGTAAAATGCCTGCGGTTTTTCATGAAATGCGGCTATGGTCAGGGGTATCGGGTCAAACGTAGTAGATGGGCCAGTTTTGAGGCGAGCACCACCAATTGATCCCCCGGGGACGGAGGAAAACGGGTCATTTTTGCCTGATGGCTCGAGTCGCACCCGTTTTCCTGCGAAAACGCCGTGTCTCAACTTTGGTGAGACATTTGTCTCACGCCCAAAACACAATCTGGAACATGTGTCACCTGCCCTAATTGTGTCTCATTCCGTAACTTTAGGCTGATGCAAGGTCTGAGACCGCGAGAAGGGAGACGTGATGAGTAAGTACACGAGGGGTCTCTTGGCGGTGATACTTGCCGTAGTGCTTGTGTTGCCGGCTGCAGCATTTGCCATGCTGCCCGAGGCCAACGCCAGGTCCAGCACCGGAATGGACGGGCCGACAGTAAGCGGAACGGTCGTCGACCCCGACACCAGCGGACGCTGGGAAATCTGGGCGGCCGGTCACAACGGTAACAAAGTAACGACTCAAAACGTCGGCCGAATCTGGACCGACAAGACGGTCAAGAAAGCCGGAGAAAACGAAGCGTCAGATTTTGTGACTACGCTTTCGGCGATGTCCTCGACGTCTAATTCAACCGTAACGGTTACCACGCCACTCGACATCGTGATGGTGCTGGACGCCTCTGGCTCGATGGATGATCATATGGGCGGTATAGACTCACCTAAGCGTATCGATGCGTTGAAGAACGCTGCGAATAGCTTTATCGATACCATTGCCAAGCAAAACGAGGGCATCGAGGGCGTCAATAGGCAGCATAGGGTTGCCATTGTTAAGTTTGCGGGCAAGAAGTCCAACGATATCGGCAACAATATGTATCGCGACGGAGGGTACTCCTACAATTACACCCAGGTTATGAAAGAATTGACCTACTGTTCCGGCAGCAATGCGGATGATCTCAAGAAGAATACAATTAATCAAATTCAGCCTGCCGGCGCCACGCGCGCCGACTATGGCCTAGAGCTGGCCGAGGGAATCACTATCACTTCTGGCCGCAAAGACGCCAAGAAGATTATTGTGTTCTTTACCGACGGTACGCCAACAAAGCAAAATAAATTCGATGCGGGTGTCGCCAACGCTGCCGTGACAGCTGCTAAGAACATGAAGGACAGCAAGGCCACCGTTTATACTATCGGCATCTTTGATGGCGCGGACCCCAGCGCTGGTATCCAGGATTCGGGAAAAAGCCAAAAAGAGAACAAGTTCATGCACGCCGTTTCGAGCAACTACCCCAATGCCACGGCATGGGATACTCATGGTGCACGCGCGGAAAACTCCGACTACTACAAGTCGGCGACCAATGCCGAAGAGCTCAAGAAGGTCTTCGACGACATCTCGCAGGCCATCACATCGGAGGCGCCTTATCCGACCGAAATCCATAAGGGATATGACAAGACCAAGTCTGGCTACATCACGTTTACCGACGAGCTGGGCGACTTTATGCAGGTCGATGGATTTACCGAAGTCGTCATCAACGGCACGCCGTTTACCGAGGCGAGCAAGACGTTCAATGAAGAAACCAATACCGACACATATGAGTTCACCGGCAAGGCAAAAGACCTGCTCATTACCGTGCAGCGTGCCGGCGATGACAATCCCCAGAAGGGCGATATCGTAACGGTTAACATTCCTGCATCGTTGATTCCGCTGAGCCACTTTAAGACCGTAGACGGCAAGCTTTCGGTCGACAGCGTTAAGCCCATCCAGGTGAAGTATGCTTCGAGCGTGAAGAGTGTTGCGCTCGACAACCTATTTACGCCTGAGAAGGTCACGGGGCTCAAGACTTACATCGAAAAGAATACGACCGTTGCCGACGATGACAGCAAGACCGTGAGCTTCTACGCAAACAAGTGGAAGACCGGTGCGTTGGGTGATACGGTTGCGACCTTTGAGCCGGCCGATACCAACCGCTACTACTACTTCCAGAAGCAGACTCCCATTTACACCGATAAGGAATGCACGCAGCCTGCAAAGATTTCACTGGCAGAAAAAGGCACCTATTACTACAAGGATGAGTTTGAGGAGCAGGGCGAGAACAACGAGGCCAAGTCCGCCACTGCCGTCATCGAGTTTATCGGCGGCGACGCTGCGAAGTTTGACGGCGCCATAGTTCGCGACAAGGACGATAACCTTTCGTTTAGCGTGGGAACCGCGCGCCTGGCCTTTATCGACGAGCTCCACACCACCAAGGAGGGTGTGGGCGGCAACTTGACCGAGACCGCGCTCGACGTGCTCAACCCCAGGTGGAACAACGTGTCCGCCAAGGCGGGTGCTACGCATGTCAATTCCTACTTGGGCAACAACGGCAAGATCAGCTATAAGTACGACATGACGCCGGCAAAGGTTGACACCAAGGCTAGCTTTGGCCTGACCAAGGTGCTCGAGGGTCGCGAGTGGACGAAAGAGGACAAGTTTGAGTTTGGTCTGACGTCCGAGAACGGTGCCCCGATGCCGAAGTCCACGACCGCGGTCGCGACCCAGGGCAACAAAGCCATCGATTTCGGCGAGATTACCTACACCGAGCCCGGCACGTACGTTTATAAGGTCAGCGAGAAGAACGCCGGCCAAACTATCGATGGCATCACTTACAGTGGGAATGTCGCGGAGATTACCGTGACGGTAACGCCCAACAAGAAGGGTGAGCTCAGCGCTGACGTACAGGTGACTTCGGGCGAGACTGAGTTCAAGAACACCTACGCTGCAAATTCCGTCGATTCAAGCGTCACCGACAAGATCAAGGTGACCAAGGTCCTGACCGGACGCGACCTCAAGGCCGGCGAGTTCAGCTTTGAGCTGCGCGAGGGTCTCGGCGAAGACGCGAAGGTTATCGAGACCGTCAAGAATGACGCCAACGGCAACGTTACGTTCAAGGCTATCAAGTACACCGAGATCGGTCAGCACATCTACACGCTGCACGAGGTCAAGGGCAATGCCGGCGGCATCACCTACGATGGCACGACCTACACCATCGTGACGACCATCAGCGATAACAACAAGGGCCAGCTGGTGGCTACGCACGAGCTGCAGGGCGCCGCCGAGGACGTTAAGAGCATTAAGTTCGAGAACTCCTACACCGCCACGCCCGTCGCGGCATCGCTCGTGGGTAAGAAGAACCTGCAGGTTCCTGATGGCTTGACCCCGGCCGATATTGCCGGCAAGTTCACCTTTACCGTGACCGGTGAAGAGGGCGCACCCATGCCCGCGAACGCGAGCGTGACCAATGATGCCAAGGGCAAGGTCGACTTTGGCAAGATCACCTTTACGCTCGACGACCTTAACAAGGCCCTGGGCGAGAAGCCCGAGAAGCGCGAGCACACCTTTACCTACACCGTGACCGAGTCTGGCGAGGTCGCTGGCGTGACCAACGACGCTAACGCCACGCGCAAGGTTTCCTACACCGTGACCGATGACGGCAAGGGTAATCTGAGCGTATCCCACAAGCCGGACGGCGATGCGGCATTTGCGTTCACCAATACCTATAACGTGAAGTCTGTCGAGACGAGCGTCACCGAACAGATTACCGCGACCAAGTTCCTGACCGGCCGCGACATGGCTGAGGGCGAGTTCTCCTTCGAGCTCGTCGAGGGCGGGGACAAGGACGCCAAGGTCGTCGCCACCGGCAAGAACGCCGCCGACGGCACGATTACGATGAGCCCCGTGAAGTACGAAAAGGCCGGAACGCACACCTACACGCTGCGCGAGGTCAACGGTGGAACCACTAGCAAGGGCATTACCTACAGTGACGCCAAGTTCACCATCGAGACGACCATCACCGATAACGGCGACGGCACGCTCAGCGCCCAGCATGTTCTGAAGAACGCCGAGGCTGCAATCTTCAAGAACACCTACAGCGTGACCCCGCTCGACACTGAGCTCGACTTTGGCCTGAGCAAGGCCATTGACGGTCGCGACTGGACGGATGGGGACGAGTTCAGCTTTACCATCACCGCCCCCGAAGGCACCCCGCTGCCCGATCCCGCAACCGTAACCGTGAGCAAGAGGGACGCGAAGGACGGCATCGCCGCCATCAAGTTCGGTAAGATCCACTACGCCGCTGCCGGAACCTATAAGTACGAGATTCGCGAGAACGCGGGCAGCACGGTCGGCATGACGTATGACGCGCATGTCGCAACCGCCGAAGTGACCGTGACCGAGGACAGCGATGGCACCCTGACCGCCAACGTCACTAAGAAGGAAAACGGACGCTTTACCAACACGTACCGCACTGAGCTCGATTACGCCGCGGCCGGCGGCCTCAAGCTCAGCAAGACCCTCTACGGACGCCCCATGACCGAGGGCCAGTTCACCTTTACCGTGACGCCCGCCGACGATGGTTCGGCTAGCGCACTTGGCCTGCTGCCCGGGGCCAACAACTATGAGTCCCCCGCAACGATAGAGGGAACAGTCGGCCAGATTGACATTCTGGCGGGCCATGAGGTCAAATTTACGCAGGCTGATGCCGGCAAGACCTTTACATACACCGTTGCCGAGAAGAATGACGGCCAGCCGGGTTACACCTACGACGACGCTGTCCGCACCGTGACGATCGCCATCGCCGACGACACCGCCGGCACGCTCACCGCCACGACGACCGTCTCCGGCGGTTCCGAGGGCACGCTGGTGACCGAGTACAAGACCGGCGCGGCCGCGGTCGAGAGCGCCGTGGTCCCGTTCGTCAACAGCTATAGCGCTACGACCAACACGCCTGGTGGCACCGCTGCTCAGGTCGTTGCCGCCAAGACCCTGACCGGTCGCCCGATGGTTGACGGCGAGTTCTGGTTCGGTATCGCCTATCAGGGTGAGCTTGTGGGTTATGAAAATCTCAAGCCCAATATCGGTGGGCACGTGAGCTTTGATGCGCTGCACTACGACACCAAGATGCTTGCCGATCTTGAGTCTGCCGGGCTTGCCCATCGTACCGACAAGGACGGTAAGCTTGCTTGGACCATTAACTACACGGCCTACGAAGCTATACACGGGCTGCCGAACGGCGTTTCTGCTACAACGTGGTACTTTGGCTTTAAGGTTATCGTCGTCGATAACGGTGACGGTACCCTGACGGCAACGGTCGACTACGGTGGCATCGAGCCCTTGTTCGAGAACGTCTACGGCGCCGATGCCGTTGACGCCGCGCTTGCCGGCACCAAGAAGCTCCAGGCTGCCGAGGGCCTGACCCCGGCCGACATCACGGGTAAGTTTACCTTTACCGTGGCCGCCGATGAGGCGGGTGCCCCGATGCCCGAGCGCACGACCGCAACCAACGACGCGGCCGGCAACGTGGACTTTGGCAAGATCCACTTTACGCTCGAGGACCTCAACCGCGCCCTGGGCGTGACGGACGATGCGACCGATAAGGCCGAGGCAGACGAGGCCGACGAGGCAGAGGCTGAAGAGGCCAACGCCGACGCTGATGCCAACGCCGACGAGCCCAGCGACGAGTCCGAGCCCGCAGGTCCCGCTGCCCCGCGCTCGCACACCTTTACCTACACGGTGACCGAGTCCGGCACCGCCCCTGGCGTGACTAACGACGCCAATACCGCGCGCAAGGTTTCCTACACCGTGACTGACGACGGCGCTGGGCACCTGAGCGTCAAGCGCGACGGCGGCGACGGTGCGGACTTTACGTTCACCAACACGTACAGCGTGACGCCTACCGATTCTTCCGTGACCGATCAGGTCACGACCGTCAAGCGTCTGACCGGACGTGATCTTGCAGCTGGCGAGTTCACGTTTGAGCTGCTCGAGGACGGCGTGACTGTCGCTAGCGGCACCAACGACGCTAACGGCACCGTTACGCTGAGCCCGATCCGCTACGAGGCACCCGGCACGCACATGTACACGCTGCGCGAGGCTTGCCCCAACGCGCTCGGCCTGTACAAGGGCGTCACCTATGACGGTACGACCTACACCGTCGTGACCACCGTCTCCGACAATGGTGACGGCACGCTGACCGCGACGCACAAGCTCGAGGGAACCACCGAGTCGGCTGGCTTTACCAACAAGTATCACGCCATGCCCACGCAGGTTTCCATCGGCGCCATCAAGGTGCTCGAGGGACGCGAGCTCAAGAAGGACGAGTTTAGCTTTAAGCTCGTTGGCGAGGACATCGAGTCCACCGTCACCAACGATGCCGACGGCAAGATTAACTTCGACAAGTTCGAGTACGACGAGCCTGGTACGTACGTCTACACCATCAGCGAGGTCAAGGGCGACGAGGCCGGTATGACCTACGACAAGTCCGTCTTTACCGCGACCGTCAACGTGGTCGACGACGGCGAGGGCAACCTCAAGGCGAACGTCACCTTTACCAAGGGCGACAAGAGCGTCGAGGGTATCGTGTTCAACAACACGTACAAGAAGCCCGAGACGCCCGTGCCGACGCCCGATCCCGGCACGCCCAAGACCGTGACGAACATCGTCAAGACGGTCAAGGGTTTCCTGCCCACCACGGGTGACCAGCAGGCCGCCGCACTGCTCATGGCATTTGTTATTGCCATGGCCGGCGTCGGAGCCCTGGTCTGGGGTATCCGTAAGCGCTAGGCACGCTGGCAGCGCCCGGGGCCAAAAGGCCCCGGGCGGCCGGCGGGGAGCCAGAACATAGCCCCACCCCCACCCCCAGCCGCCACGGAGACGTCTCCCTTCTCCGTGGCGGCACTTTTGTGCGCAGGGGAGGAAGGGCCGCCACGAAATCGGCCCATCTACTACGTTTATCCCCTTACCCCCAACCATGCCAAAAAACGCGAAAACAAAACCGCAGGTAGAACGCCTGCGGTTTTCTGGAAAACAGGGGTATGGTCGGGGGTATCGAGTCAAACGTAGTAGATGGGCCGATTTCGTGGTTGGCGCCGCCAAATGATCCCCCGGGGACGGAGGAAAACGGATCATTTTTGGCCCCACGCGGCTGGTGGGTGCGTTCGCGCAGGACCGTTCAAACAAAACTATGCCGTTTTCGGGGCTAAACTCAGGACTCCCATCCATACCCGCGTTTTCTGCAAAATGACGGCTCGTCTACCTGCGGTTTTATTTTCACGAATATCGGCATGGTTGGGGACTCGTGACTCAGCCCCGGAAACCGGCATAGTTTTGAAATGGCATTAAATCGGTGGCAGCCATTTTGCTATGCCGGAGCGGTTGATCGTCGGGCAACTACCCTCGCAGGTAGGCGATGGCGATCTGCGTGCGGTTGCGCAGGCCCATCTTTGCCAGGATCGAGCTGATGTGGTTGCGTACGGTGCCTTCGCCCATATAGGCGGTGGCGGCAATCTCCTTGTTGTCGAGGCCGCGGGCGATGAGCTCGGCGACTTCGAACTCGCGGTCGGTTAGGCTGGCGAAGGCCGCGGGCCGGCGGGTCGTGCCGGCATCGACGCCCGTCCCATCAAAGTTGATATCTTCGATCGCCTTACCCTCGAGCACGCGTTTGCCGTCCATGACTTGCGCCAACGCCGGAGGAATGACGGCGACATCGGTTTTAATCAGGTAGCCGCGGGCGCCCAGTTTGAGCGCCGACACAATGTACTCGTCATCCGAGAATGTCGTCAGAAACACCACGCGCGCCGAAGGGTCGCGCTCAAGGATTTCGCGCGCCGCCGAAAGGCCGTCGCGCCCCGGCATCTGAATGTCGAGCAGCGCGATATCGGGCGCGTGCTCGGCGTAGAGCGCCACCGCGTCGTTGCCGTCGGCTCCGGTGCCCACCACTTCGATCTGCGGCTGGGCGCCCAGGATAATCTTGAGCGAATCGACTACCAAGCGGTCGTCGTCGACAACTATGAGCCTCATCGGGCGTCATCTCCTTGCTGTTTGGGGACGGTGGCAAACACGCGCCAGCCGGGGGCGCCGGCGCGCAGGCCGGCGGTGAAGGTTCCGCCAAGCGCCTCGACGCGCTCGCGCATGGAGACGAGCCCCATGCCTTCTGCGACGTTGCTGCTGCTCGCCGGGGTCGCGTCTGCGCCATCATCGGTAACGATGAGCTGGTAAAACGACGGATGCTCCATGCACCGCACGGTAATGGTTTTGGCATGGGCGTGGCGCATGGCGTTGGAAAGCGCCTCGCGCAGCACCGCCGCAAAGCAGTTGGCGACGTTGGCGGGCGCATGCTCGGTCAAAACCTCAAGCTCAATCTGCGGACCGCTGTCCGAGCGTGCGCCTTCAACGATGCGTTCGAGCTGCACGGAGAGGTTGGTTGCATTGTCGTTGAGCGCGTGGACGCTGGCGCGCACGAGCTGGAGCGCCTCGTCAACGGTGTATTTGACGTCGGCGAAATCGGCGGCAACGCCGGGCTCGTTGGCATGGACCACGCGCAGGGCTTCGGTTTGAAGCGAAGCGCGCGTGAGCTGGTGGCCCACGTTATCGTGGATTTCGCGCGCGATGCGGGCGCGTTCGGCGAGCGTCGCGAGCTCGACTTCGTAGTCCTGGCGGTCGGCGAGGTCGCGGTTGCGTGCCTCGAGTGCCAGGGCGCGTTCTTGCAGCTTGTCGCGGGTGCGACGCATGCGTTCCTGTTCGCGCTCCAGCTGCGCGGTGCGCAGCGACAGCAACGTGGCGGCGACCGAAAGGATGGCGGTCAGCAGGAGCGTTCGGGCGGTGAGCGCGTCGGTGCGAAGGTCCGCGACGAGCGCAAAGACAAAGGTGGCGCCAATGCCCAGCGCGGCCCAGGCGTGCTCACGGCGCGCCCGCCGCGCGATGTCATAGAGGGCGAGAGGCGCAAACGGCACAAACGGCGGCACGAAAACGGCCGCGATGACGTAAGCGCAGCTCGCGGTCTCGCTCGCGCGCCGGGCGCTTTTCCCCTGCGCGAGCTCAGCCAGCGAGGTGGCAATAACGCCAAGGCAAAACGCCGCGACCAGGCGAGCATCCACAGCAAGGCCCGTGGCGGCTGCGATGCAGCACGCCAGCACGATCGATTTGTCGAATAGCCTGTTCATACGGGTATTGTACGCGATGCCGCGCACGGGGGAGGCGCCACTCAGAGCAAGCGTGACATTCCTCCCACGCGGCGGGGCGGTCGCGTCAGCAGGCCACGCGACCAAGCCCCGCACTCGTGACAAAGCTCACTGGTGCGCGCCGGCGGTTCCTGCGATGATGCAATCGTACCGGGCCGCAATCAACAGAAGGGCCGCCTCATGACAGACATCGTCCACGTCGAAAATCTCGTCAAGCGCTACGACGATCTTATCGCGCTCGACCACTTTAACCTGTGCATCGCCCCTGGCGAGATCTTTGGCCTGCTGGGCCCCAACGGCTCGGGCAAGACCACGTCCATCAACTGCATCCTGCAGCTGCTCGCCTACGACAAGGGCACCATCGAGCTATTCGGCGAGCGCATGACGCCCGCCCGCTACGACCTCAAGCGCCGCATCGGTGTGGTGCCGCAGCAGGTGGCGGTGTTCGACGAGCTCACCGTGCGCGAGAACATCGACTATTTCTGCAGTCTCTACGTCAACGACCGCAAGCGCCGCCGCGCGCTGGTGGACGAGGCGATCGACTTTGTCGGCCTGGGCGACTTTACCAAGTTCCGCCCCGGCAAGCTCTCGGGCGGCCTGGCGCGTCGTCTCAACATTGCCTGCGGCATCGCGCACAAGCCCGAGCTCATCTTTTTTGACGAACCCACGGTGGCGGTCGACCCGCAAAGCCGCAACGCCATCCTGGAGGGCATCTGCCGCCTGCGCGACGAGGGCGCCACGGTGGTGTATACCAGCCATTACATGGAGGAAGTCGAGCAGATCTGCAGCCGCATCATGATCATGGACGGCGGCCGCGTGCTGGCGCAGGGCACTAACGACGAGCTCAAGCGCATGATTCAGATGGGCGAGAAGATTGTAATCGAGGTCGGCGAGGTTCCGAGTGCGGCGCTCGGTGCCGTCGCAAGCCTGCCGCACGTTCTGGACCTTTCGGCAACGGCGGGACAGCTCACGTTTTCGTGCGAAGCGAGCCCGCACAACCTGACGGACATTCTCGATGCGCTGCGCTCGCATGACGTGCCGCTCGGCCGCATCTATTCCGAACCGCCGACCCTCAACGACGTGTTCCTCGAGATCACCGGCCGCGAGCTGCGCGACTAGGGGGCGGCCATGTTCAACACCATCATCACCACGGTCAAGACGCTGCTGCGCCGGCCGAGCACGTGGGTCTGGGGCGCTCTCTTTCCTATTGCGCTTTCCACGATGTTCATGTTTATGTTTGCGAACCTCAGCTCCGACGGCACGGTCGACCCGGTGCCGGTTGCCGTCGTGGCGGACGAGGCCTGGGATGCCTCGACCTTTAAGGACGTGGCAGCTTCGCTTGCCAAGGCAAGCGACGATCAGCTGCTCGATGTGAGCGAGTACGAAGACTTGGCTGTCGCGCGCAAAGCACTCAAGGCCGGCGAGGTCGCGGGCATCTATACGGTTGATGCCGCGGGCACGCCCAGGCTCACGCTGCTGTCGAGTTACGACAGCTCGCGCGCCTCGTCGGTGCTCACCGACCGCAGCATCCTTGAAACGGCGGCAAGCTCGTATACGCAAAATGTCGAGCTCATGCGCCAGATTGCCCAGGACAACCCGGCGACGCTCGCCGATCCGGCGGCGGTTGCGCACGCCCTGTCGCTCGAGGGCGGAACCCGCCGCGTGAGCCTGACTCGTGCCACGCCCGATGGCACGGTCATCTACTACTACGCGCTCTTTGGCCTGGTCGCGATGATGTCTGCCGAGTTTGCCGCCTTGAGCGTCGTCGATTTGCAGCCTAATCTGTCGGGCCTTGGCGCGCGCCGCTGCGTGGGCGGTCTTTCCAAGACGGCGTCGCTGGCCGGCATTTTTGTCGGCTCGTGGCTGGTTTCCTTTGCATCGATGGCGGTTGCGATCGGCTACGTGCGCCTGGTCGTGGGCGTCGACTTTGGCGGGCGCGAGGGGTTGTGCCTGCTGGGCGGGGCTGCATCCGCGCTTGCCGCCACGGGCCTGGGGCTTTTTGTGGGCACGCTTCCCGTTAAGGGCGGCAAGGCATCCAAGTCGGGCATCCTCACGGGCTTTGCCACCACGTGCGCCCTGTTCGCCGGCCTCTACGGCGAGCCGGCGATGGCGCTTGCCGACGACGTCGCCCGCGCTTGTCCGGTCGAGTGCTGGCTCAACCCCGTCAAGCTCATCTGCGACATGTTCAATCGCCTGTATTTCTTTGAGGACCTGGGGCCCTTCGCTGTTCGCGCCGGCGCGCTCGTCCTGATGGCCCTGGTGTTTGTCGCCGCCGCTACGCTGATCTTTGGAAGGAGCCGCTATGAGCACCTTTAAGACCGCGCTTCGCATGGCGCTGGCGCACCCGTTTTACCTGCTCATCTATACGGTGTTCATCTCGCTCATGGGCGTATTCATCGCGGCTTCGGTGAGCTGGAACTCGTCGCAGCTTACCGAGTACAAGCCCTACGACACCAACGTGATCGTGGTCGACCGCGACAATAGCGACCTTTCGCGGGCACTTACCAAGCACCTGGGCTCACGCTTTGACCTGGTCACGGGCGTCGGCGACGACACGTACGACCTTGCGGATGCGCTCGCCAAGAGCAACAGCGCCAAGGGCAGCGCCGATTGCGTGTTCTTTATCCCGGAGGGGTTTGAGGACGATCTTGTTGCAGCCGCCCGCGCGGGGGAGGCCCTGCCCAAACTCGACGTGACGTACGGCTCCGGCACCATGGCGGCAGCGCTTTCGTCTGCCGAGGCCTCGCGCTGGATCTCGCTTGCGGGTGCTGCGGCGGCACTTGAGCCAGCTGCTTCCGACAGCGATGTCGCCAAAGCTGCCGAGCATGCCGCTGCAAAGCGCGCGGAGGTCCAGATCGAACAGGTCAAGGTCGACTCGACTGCCGCCGCCACGCTCGAATCGTACTTCAATTTTGGCGCGTACGCGATCATCTCGTCGGTCATCGTGTCGGTGGGATTGGTGTTCTCGGGCATGAATGAGCCCGAGCGCGTGCGTCGTATGGATGCCGGCCCAATCCCCGAGCGCCAGCGTTCGCTCGCTGTGTTCGCGGCCGCCGCCGTGCTCACCGTCTGCATCTGGCTCGTGTCGAGCATGATGGGCGTCGTGGGCTTTGCCAGCGCGGTTGCCGAGGTCGGCGTGGGTCGCGTGTGCCTGGCGCTGGCGGCAACGTTTGCCCTGGCGTGCACGCCGCTGGCCGTTGGCTTTACGCTGTCGAGCCTGGGCGCGCGCGAGGAGCTGCTCAACGGTGTGGGCAACCTGCTCGGCATGCTCATGACGTTTTTGGGCGGCGCCTGGATGCCGCTGTCGCTCATGGGCTCGGCCGTGCAGACGGTGGCGCACTTTGTGCCGACGTATTGGGTGAACGACGCGATCGGCAAGGCGCTCGCCGCGGACCTGACGTCCACCGTGCTGGGCGACATCGCCTGCGATCTGGGCGTCACGGTGCTCTTTGCCGCGGCCATCGCCGCCGTAGGCCTAGCCCTCGCGCACAACAAATCCCACGCCTAGCCACCTAGTCATTGGGGACGTTCTTAAACGACTGGTCGCTGGGGACAGTCTTTGCCGATTCGCCGGCTCGCCGGCCGGGCTGGCAAGGACTGTCCCAATATGTCGGCACTTGGGGACGTTCCTTTCCTGCCGGCACTCATTGGGGACAGACTTAAATGAGCGATTTCACTCATTTAAGTCTGTCCCCAATGAGTAGGTTGGAAAAAATTGCGCCTGTCGCTTAAAAATAGTTCACCTGGGTTTACTATTACCTTAGAAAAGTAGCAGAAGGCTAACAACGGGGGATAGCATGGCGACAAAGCGTGCCTACGTCCAGGTCAACGGACTCAAGAAACACTATGGCGACGGTGATGCACGCCTGACGGTGCTCGACGGCATCGACACGTCCATCAACCGCGGCGAGATCTGCGTCATGCTGGGGCCCTCGGGCTCGGGCAAGTCGACCTTTCTCAACCTGATCGGCGGCCTGGAGGATGCCGACGGCGGCTCCATCATGGTGGACGGCTGCGATCTCACGGCGCTCAAGCCCGCCGATCTGGGCGAGTACCGACGCCGCGAGCTGGGCTTTGTCTTCCAGTTCTACAACCTGGTGCCCGACCTTACCATCAAGGAAAACATCGAGGTCATGGCGCACCTGTCCAAAAACCCGCTCAATGTCGACGATCTGCTGCGCTCGCTGGGCCTCTACGAGCACCGCAACAAGTTTCCGCGCCAGGTCTCGGGCGGCCAGCAGCAGCGCTGCGCCATCGGCCGTGCGCTCGTCAAAAATCCGGGCCTGCTGCTGTGCGATGAGCCCACGGGCGCGCTCGACTACAAGACATCCAAGGAAATCTTGCGGCTCATGGAGGATGTCAACCGCACCTACGGCTGCACCATCATCATTGTCACCCACAATGCGGCCATCGCGCACATGGCAAATCGCGTGCTGCGCCTGCGCGACGGGCGCATCGTCGAGGACGAGCTCAACGAGTCGCCCGTCGCGGCCGCCGAGCTCGATTGGTAGGCGGCGCCATGACACCTCTCGCAAAACGTCTCCCGCGCGAGCTGCGCCGCAATATCGGCAAGTACCTGGGCATCTTTTTGCTTATGTGCGGAAGCATCGCCCTCACGTCGGGCTTTTTGCTCGCGGCGCATTCCATCGGCTGCCTCATTGACGACATGCGCGACGACTACACGATTGAGGACGGCCGCGTGACTACCTCCTTCGAGGCCACCAAAGATCAGCTCAAGGCTGCCGAAGACGCGGCTGAGGACGTCGGCGGCGTTACGTTCTACAAGAATTTCTCCATCGACGCCATCATCAAAAAGGCGGCTGGCGACGACGGCACCAAGCGCACCCTGCGCACCTACGCGCATCGCACCAAGGTTGACATTGCGTCCTACTGCGAAGGCAGGCAGCCCAAGACGGACGATGAGGTGGCAATCGACCGTGTTTTCGCCACCAACAACGACCTCGCCGTGGGTGATAAGGTCGAGCTTGAGGGCCGCACCTACACCATCTGCGGCATCATGACCCAGCCCGATAGCCAGGCGCTGTTCCTCGACAATTCGGACTTTACGGTGAACACCATCACGTACGGCGTGGCCGAGGTCACCGACGCCGGCTTTGCCGCGCTTGAGGACGCCGGCGGCGCGCCTGCCTACACCTACTCCTTTACCTTTACCGATCGCGACCTCCCCACCGCGGATCGCATCGATGCGGAGCAGGATATGGTCGAGGCGCTGACCGATGCCGATGCGCGCGTGGACGATCTGATCGATGCCGATTCCAATCAGGGCATTGGCTATGCGCGCGACGACGTGGACGGCGACTCCATGATGTGGATGACGTTGCTCGACATCATCATCGTGATCATGGCGTTTGTCTTTGTGGTGCTCACCGACGCCACCATCGAGGAGGAGAGCGCCATCATCGGCACGCTGCTCGCCAGCGGCTATCGCCGCCGCGAGATCGTTCTGCACTACCTCGCGCTTCCCGCCATCGTGGGCGTGCTCGCGGCGCTTTTGGGCACCGCGCTCGGCGTCGCGTTCTTTACCGAGCCCATGCGCGGCCTCTATTACGGTTCGTATAGCCTGCCTCCCTTCCAGGTGTACTGGAGCTGGGAGATCTTCGTGAAGTGCGCCGTGGTTCCCGCCGCCGCGCTCATCCTCATTACGCTGGTGGGCCTGCTCCGCAAGATGGGCAAGACGCCGTTGCAGTTCCTTCGTCACGAGGCGAGCGGCAAATCGGGCACCAAGCGCGGCCTGCAGCTGCCGGAGCGCATGGGCTTTGTCTCGCGCTTTCGCCTGCGCATCTTCCTGCGCAACCTGGGCAACTTCGCCACGCTCTTCGTGGGCATTGCGTTTGCGTCGCTGCTACTGCTCTTTGGCCTGGCGATTTTGCCCACGATGACGCACTACGCCGACAACCTCGAGACGAGCCTGGTCGCCGAGCATCAGTACACACTCAAGGCGCCGCTGGAGCTCGAGGGCACTACCGAGGAGCGCGAGCAGTGGTCGGCACTCGAGCGCTTGCAGTCGGTTGACGGCGCGCTGCTTTCTGCCGCCCAGGATGCCGATGACGAGCTTGACGGCGCGGCCGATGCGGCGCAGACGGCAGCCGATGCCGCGACCGCATCTCCGTCTGCCGAGAGCCTGACCGCAGCGCAGGATGCGCTTGCCAAGGTCCAGGACAAGAAGGATGCGCTCTACGCGCGCCTTGACGATCTTGCCGATGCCCTCGGCTGCAACCGCGATGAGGCCATCGATCTGATCGACAAGGCCTCTAAGATCGACACTGACAACGACGATATCCACCCGGTCAATACGACCGACAACGGCGCGGGCGCAATCGCGCAGGCCGAGAAATATGCCGTTCACCAGCTGCAGTACGACCGTGGCGACGGCAATGGCGAGGAGACGATTTCTGTCTACGGCATCTCGTCCGATTCGCGCTACTGGAAGGGCCTCAACATCGGCGATGGCCGCGTCGTCTTTGGCGGCGGTCTGCTCGATAAGTTTGGCTGGAGCGAGGGCCAGAAGGTCACGCTCAGCGACAAGTACGAGGGTGAGCATTATTCCTTTGAGTACGCGGGCAAGGACTGTGCCTGGGGCTCCAAGTCGGACATGAACATCTATATGAGTATCGACGACTTTAACGAGCTGTTCGACAACGACGCCGCCTACTTTAACGGCTATGTGAGCGACGAGAAGCTCGACCTCGACGCGCGCTACTTTGCCGGCGACACCACGCCCGACGACATGCGCGCCGTGGGTGACCAGTTCATCGGCATGATGAGCAAAATGATCGGCATGATGGTCGGGCTCGCGGTGTTTATCTTCCTGCTGTTTATGTACCTGCTGACCAAAGCGGTGATCGACCACAGCGCCCGTTCGATCAGCTACATGAAAGTCTTTGGCTATCGCGATAGTGAGATCTCGCATCTGTACATCCGCTCGATCACGCTGTGCGTGGCGGCGTCGCTCGTGCTGAGCCTGCCGGTCATTATTGGCTCGCTCACGGCCATCTTCCGCTCGATGCTGCTCGCCTACAACGGCAATATCGAGATTTACGTGCCCACTTGGTCCATGGCGGCGTGCGTGGGCATCGGCTTTGCAACTTACCTGGTCGTGGCGCTGCTACACACGCGCTCTATCAAGCACGTCAGCCTAGCCGAGGCCCTCAAGGTGCAAGAGTAGTCATCGGGGACGTTCTTGAACGACTAGTCATCGGGGACGGTCTTTGCCGATTCGCCGGCTCGCCGGCCGGGCTGGCAAGGACTGTCCCTGACGGCACCCATTAAAGTCTGTCCCCAATGAGTGGCCGTGCTTGACTTCAACCCCACTTCACCGGGTACCATCCTCTATGTCTGTAACGCCATATAGACCGAGGGGATATATCTATGACCGCAACCGCACCCGCAGCACCGGCAAAGGTGTACTTCACCAACCTGCGCACGCATGCTCGCGAGAGCCAGCTCGACAAACTCAAGCGCCTCATTCGCCGCGCCGGCATTGAGCAGATCGACTTCGAGAACAAGTTTGTCGCCATCAAGATTCACTTTGGCGAGCTGGGCAACCTGAGCTTTTTGCGCCCCAACTACGCCCGCGCCGTCGCAGACGTCGTGAAGGAGCTGGGCGGCAAGCCCTTCCTCACCGACTGCAACACGCTCTATGTGGGCAGCCGCAAAAACGCGCTCGAGCACATCGATACCGCCTACCAGAACGGCTTTACCCCGTATGCCACGGGCTGCCAGATCATCATCGCCGACGGCCTCAAGGGTACCGACGAGGCGCTCGTCCCGGTCGAGGGCGGTGAGTACGTGCGCGAGGCAAAGATCGGTCAGGCGCTCATGGACGCCGACATCGTGATTAGCCTCACCCACTTTAAGGGCCATGAGCAGGCCGGCTTTGGCGGCGCCATGAAGAACCTGGGCATGGGCGGCGGCAGTCGTGCTGGCAAGATGGAACAACATGCCGCCGGCAAGCCGAGCGTCGATACCACCAACTGCGTAGGTTGCCGTGCCTGCGAAAAGATCTGTGCGCACAACGCCATCACGTTTGACGACACGCGCGAGCGCGAGCTTGCCAACGGCAGCACCCGCACGGTTCGCGTGGCTGCCATCGACCACGATCGCTGCGTGGGCTGCGGACGCTGCATTGCGGCGTGCAACCAGGACTGCATCAAGCCCGACTATGATGCCGCGGCCGACGTACTCAACTACAAGATCGCCGAGTACACCAAGGCCATCGTCGACGGCCGCCCGAGCTTCCACATCTCGCTCGCCATGGACATCAGCCCCAACTGCGACTGCCATCCCGAGAATGACACGCCCATCGTCAACGACATCGGCATGTTCGCGAGCTTCGACCCGGTCGCCATCGACCAGGCCTGCGCCGACGCCGTCCTGGCATCCGAGCCGCTGCCTAACACCGAGCTTACCGACAGCGCGGCCAAGATGGAGCATAATCACGAGCATCTGGAGGGCGAGCAGGCCAAGGATCCCTTCTGCATCACGCATCCCGACACCGACTGGCGCGCGTGCATCGCGCATGCCGAGAAGATCGGCCTGGGCACGAGCAAGTACGAGCTCATCGAGGTCAAGTAGCACCTAACTATTGGACATATCAAGCGCTTTTGTAGTGCAACGTTAGTAAAAGCCGCCCGCGAGCACAGTGCCCACGGGCGGCTTTTCGGAAGTGCGGTGAAAAATCGAATACCGCCGACCACAAACCGTTTTTTGACAACAAAACCCCTGATAAATTGTTGGTAAAACTGTGGTCTGGTCGGGCTTCGTGCGATTTCCCCGCACTTCCGAAAACAGGGGGTCAGATAGACAAGTAAACCGTACTATTTGCCTAAAAATTCTCGTCGAGGAAGCTGTCGACCGTGTTCCAGTAGAGTTCGGGGTCGACTTGCGCGCTCTTGGCATGGGTGGCGCCGTGGATAGTGAGCTTTTGCTTGACCTTGCTGGCGCACGCCTCGTAGTTTTGGTCGAGCATGCTGTACGGTACAAAGGTGTCTTGGTCGCCGTGGATAAATAGCATGGGAACCGTCGCGTGTTTGAGTTGCTCCACACTGCTCGCCTTATGAAAGTCGTAGCCCGCGCGCACGTTGCACACCAAGTTTGCTACATCGAGCAAGGGAAAGCTGGGCAGGCCGAACACGTCCTTGAGCTGCAGAGAAAACTCGTCCCAAACACTCGTATAACCACAGTCCTCGATAATGCATTTCACGTTGGACGGCAAAGATTCCCCCGCGACGTCCATGGCGGTTGCCGCACCCATCGACTCGCCAAAGACCAGGATGCGCGCCTCGGGGTCAGCCTGAACGATCCGCCCAATCCATGCAACGACATCGAGCCGCTCGGGCCAGCCCATGCCGATATAGTCGCCGCCGGAGCGCTCGTGGGCACGGGCGGCAGGCGCGAGCACGTTCATGCCGCGGTCATGGAATCGTTTGGCGTATCGGGCCATACCGATGGGCTCATCGGTGTATCCGTGTAGGCAGATAGCGTAATTGTGCGTGCTCTCTGGGGCGGCAAAATACCAAGCGGAGAGCTCGGTTCCGTCATCTGCGGTGAGGCTGCTGCTCTCGCGGTTCTCTTTAAACCATGCCCGCGCCTCGGTTCCCTCGGCATCCGGCTGCTCACTTTCTTTGTCGTCCTTGCCGTCCTGCATCATCTTCATGGTGTATGGCGCGCGGGGATTCAGCGCGAAGTCAAACAGAAAGTTGCCGGCAAATCCGAGCAGCACAATGACAACCACCAGTGCAACGATGCCGGCTATCTTGAGCTTTCGATGGGAATGTTCGTTTTGAGCCATGCGGTATTCTCCTATAAGATGTTAATACATCAACATTTAAAACAAGCGCATTATGGATGTTCGCCGTTGATGCGTCAACAAGCAAAGAATGGGTAAACAAAGGGTCACGTATGGTGCAAATTTCGCACGTACCCAGACGCTTTGATATAGTGTTGAGAACTCTTTACATTGGAGGATGTAACCGGCATGTCCGATTCGAGCGACAGTTCCAAGCCGCGACCCAAGATCGCGGCCGTTCCGCACTACACGGTGGGCGAGGAGATCATGAACTCCGTCACCCATGGTGTCGGCTGCTTGCTGGGTATCGCGGGTCTGGTGCTCCTGATCGTATTCGCTGCACTGCGCGGCGGTGGCCCGGCCCACATGGCCGCGGCAATTGTCTATGGCGTCAGCATCATCCTCGAGTACCTAGCCTCCACGCTCTACCATGCGATTCAACCCGCGCGCGCCAAGCGCGTGTTCCGCATCATCGACCACAGCTGCATCTACCTGCTCATAGCCGGCAGCTATACGCCGTTTTGCCTCATCACGCTCGCAAACGACGGCGGCGCTGTGCTGTTCTTTGCCGTATGGGCCATCGCCATTATCGGCATCGCCCTCGAGTGCTTTATGCGCGAGCGTCAACCGCACTGGGTAAGCGGCCTGGTCTACCTGCTGATGGGCTGGCTCGTTGTCTTTAAGCTGCCCGAACTTGTGGCGCTGCTCAACCCCGTGGCACTTGCCCTACTCGCCGTCGGCGGCGTGTGCTACACCGCGGGCGTGCCGTTCTATATCGCCAAAAACGTGCGCTATCTGCACAGTGTTTTCCACTTGTGGGTGCTCGCCGGCAGCATCTTCCAGTTCATGGCGGTGATCCTCTTCGTAATCTAGCGACCGCGCCCACGGCCCCGCTCGCACGGGCGACCGGCGCAATTGCCCTATCCGTCACCTACGCTTACTACCCAACGTCCCGAATCTTGGAGGTTCGAGAAACTCCCGATGGACATAACCATCTCCCTTATTACCACGCTCGTTTTAACGCTTATCAACGGCTACTTCTCCATGTCCGAGATGGCTCTCACCACGGCTAAACGCGCCGTGCTGGAGCACGATGCCGAGGAGGGCGATAAGCGCGCCGAGCGCGCCGTCCAGCTCGCCGCCGACTCCGATCAGCTGTTGGCTACCATCCAGGTCGCCATCACGCTCGTGGGCTTCGCCTCGTCCGCCGTCGCCTCGACGAGCCTGTCCGACCCGCTCGCCACGTGGCTCATGAGCTTTGGCATCGCGCCGCTTTCCGCCATCGCACGCGGCCTGGCGCCGGTCATCATCACCGTCGCCGTCGCCTTTGTGTCCATCGTGATCGGCGAGCTCGTCCCCAAGCGCATCGGCCTGGCCAATGCCGAGGGCGTGTCCAAGCAGGTCGTGGGACCGTTGTCGTTTTTCCAAAAGATCGCCCGTCCGCTCGTGTGGCTGACTGGCGCTTGCTCCGACGGCCTGGCCCGCATCCTGCGCATCAAGAGCGCCGACGACCGTCAGAACGTCTCGGAAGAAGAGATCAAGTACATGGTCTCGGAGCAGGACGACCTGCTCGACGAGGAAAAGCGCATGATCCACGAGATCTTCGATCTGGGCGACACCGTTGCCCGCGAGGTCATGGTGCCGCGCGTGGACACCACCATGTGCGAGGACGACGAGACGGTCGCCGACGTGCTGTCCACCATGCGCCAGACCGGCTTTAGCCGCATCCCCGTCTATCACGAGGATCCCGACAACGTCGCGGGCATTGCGCACATCAAGGACCTGATCCAGCCCGCGCTCGACGGCAAGGGCGACCAGCCCATCGCCGGCTTTTTGCGCGACGCCACCTTTGTGCCCGACACCAAGGACATCCTGCCGCTGCTGTCCGAGATGCAGACCTCGCACGACCAGATCGTGGTCGTCGTGGATGAGTACGGCGGCACGGCCGGCATCATCACCATCGAGGACATCGTCGAGGAGATCGTGGGCGAGATCGAGGACGAGTTCGACCCCGACAACAAGTACCTCACGCGCCTTTCGCGCCGCGAGTGGCTCGTCGATGGGCGTTTTTCGTGCGATGACGCGATTGAGCTTGGTTGGCCGCTCGAGGAAAGCGATGATTATGAGACCATCGCCGGCTGGATTTTGGAGCTTTGCGACTCGGTGCCCGACATCGGAGAGGTGTTTGAGGTCGCGGGGTACAAGTTTAAAGTGCAGTCGATGCGTGGCCAGCGCATCTCGCTCATTCGCGTGATCGCTCCGGCCGAAACCGATAAGAAGGATTCCGAGTCTTCGGTAGACGAGCCGACGACGTCGGGTGCGGGTTCCGCGAATCCGCACGACGGCGACGAGTAGGACAAGGAAGAGTAGGGGAGAGTTATGGCAGGCCTGTTCAACATCCTTAAGGTCACCGTCAGTGAGGACAAGATCTGCGCGCATGTGCTGGTGAACCCCGGCATGCCGCTCATGACCTCGGAGGACATCGAGGCCACGGCGCGCGTGTACTACCTGGTGCCCGCGATTGCCAAGCACCTGTGCCTGGGCGATTCCGGCCGCGAGTTCCAGGACTGCATGGGTCAGACCGAGCTCTGCCACCTGCTGGAGCACGTGACGGTCGAGCTTATGAACGAGACCGGTCTTGCCGGTAGCATCTCGTGCGGCCGCACGCGCGTAAGCGAGCATGACGAGCGTGTCTTTGAGGTCGAGCTTTCGTGCCCCGACGACGCACTGGCCATCGGTGCGCTGTCGTCGGCCACCTTTATGATGGACTGGGCGTACCTGCACGCCGACCAGCCTGCCCCCGACGTGGAAGGCACGGTCGCGGGCCTGCGCAACCTGGTGCTGGGCATGCGCGCCGAGGCCGAGGGCAAGGATCCTCACGAGGCCGTCGCTGCTGCGAACGGCGAAGATGCTGCCGAGGACGAGGGTGCTGACGAGGGCGATGTGCCGGTCGACGCCGAGCCCGTTGCCGATGCGACCGCCGAGCCCGTTCCCACCGAGCCCCAGGGCGCCCCCAACTTTGACGACGAGCCCCAGGTGGCGATTGATACCGAGGGCGCGGTTGCCGAGAACCACGAGGCCTCCGCTGCCGTCTTTGGCGGTGCTGCGACGGTTCCGGTAGGACCTGCGCATGAGGGCGGCCTGCCGCTCGTGGACGGCGCCGGCGAGGACCCGGGTGCCACGGTGGCCATGCCGGCTATGCCTCAGGAGTAGGCCTACGCGTTTATCGCCATCACGTACCTGCGCCTTTGCCGTACGCAGATGAGCGGAGCGGCAAGTGATGCGCTGCGGGTATAATGGACAGCATTCAAACGGTGGGCACCGACGTGCCCGCAGGAGAGGAATGATCATGGGTAAGACTTTCAGCTTTGTCTCCGGCGCACTTTTTGGTGCCGCTGCCGGCGCTATTATCGGTGTTGCTCTGGCCCCGCGCTCGGGCGCCGAGACCCGCGCCATGGCTGCCGATATCGCCAACGACGCCTGGGACAATATGCGCGACACCTACGAGCACAGCGCCGAGGAGGCCCGTGCTGCGGTGAATGACTTTGGCCCGATGGTCGACGCCAAGACCGACGACCTGCGCGCCAAGGTCGACCTGGCCCGCGAGCGCATGGACCAGCTGCGCGAGCAACTCAACGACGCCATTTCGGGCGGCAACGTGACGCCTGCCGCCGACGTCGTGGTCGAAAACGCCGTCGAGGCTGATACCGAGGCTGCGGAGCCCTCGACCGAGGCATAATGCGCGCCGGGGATTTTGTCGGCGCCAAGATCTATCGCAAGCCTACCGAGGACAAGCGCACCAAAAAGGACGGCACGCCGCGCAGCCCTAAAAAGCTCGGAAAGATTCACTTTCCGGTCTTTACCCCGGGCGGTACGCGCGTGGTCGGCTTTATGGTCCGCCAGTCCGATATCGCGGGCATGATCGAGCGTCCCGATCGATTCGTAGCGCTCGACGCCATTGGTGTCTACGAGGGCGCCATTGCGGTCGATGACGTCAAGGACACGTACGATGCCGCCGCCGCCAAGCGCCTCGACATCAACCTGGACGATTGCATCATCTGGGTCGGTATGGACGTGCGCACGGAATCGGGCGACGTCGTGGGCTATTGCTCGGACGTTGAGTTCAAGCCACGTTCGGGCATCGTGCAGGCATTCTATGTGACCGCCGGTGCTGCTTCGAGTGTTTTGGTTGGTGACACGCAGGTGCCGCCGACGATGCTACGCGGCTACGAGAACGGTGCGATGGTCGTCTCGGACGAGGTCAAGTCGCTTGGGTATTCGGGCGGTGCGGCCGCCAAGGCCGCCGAGGCCAGCGTCGTGGTGGGCGACAAGGTCAAAAAGGGCGCCAAGGTGCTCGACGACAAGGGATCGGTCGCCGTGGACAAAGGCAGTCGTGCACTGGGCAAGCAGCTCGGCAAGACGCGCGGCATGTTCAAGGCCTTTAAGGACGAATACCAAAAGGCGAGCGGAGGCTCGTCAAAAGCTACAAAATAGCGACGTACCAAATGATGGGAGGCAAGCCGGAGACCTGTTGCTCCGGCTTGCTGTGTTTATGGGGGAGGGCACATGCGCCAAAACGGATCCAACTTAAACGGGCGTTCGGGTGCGCGTCCGACGGCGCGCCGCGACCTGGGGCAGCTGCCCAGCGGTCAGCGCCGTCGCCGCCGTAAGCCCGGCGCGATGTACCTCAACCATAGCCGCGGGTTTAGCGACCGCAGCGCGCGCATCGGCAACGGGCGCTCGCCGCGCCGACCGTCCCGTCTGCCCTATGCGCTCATTGCCGTGGGCTGTGCGCTCGTGCTGTTTATCGCTGCCGTCGTGGGCTACGTCAACCGCAGCGTGGACGTGGAACTCAACGGGCAAAAGACCGCGGTGCGCGTGGGCTCTACGCTGCAGAATCTCATCGACGACCAGGAGTTGACCGATACCTACGACGCAGGCGACCTGCTGGCCGTCGATGACAGCGTGCTCAAGCGCCATGGCGGCGAAAAGCTGTCGGTTAAGGTGGACGGCAAGCGCATAAAACAGGGCAAATGGGATAGCCGCGAACTTGAGGGCGGCGAGAAGGTGACGGTCAAGGATGGCCGTAACACCTACGAGAAGCACGAGGTTCAGGCTACGGTTATCGAGCCCAAGCTCAAGGTCGAGGGCACGGGCGCTATCGAGTATGTGCAGACATGGGGTGTCCAGGGCCGCTCCGAGGTGTGGGTTGGTGAGCAGTCGGGCAAGACGCAGGACCGCGGCGAGGTTGTGCCCGCCACCGATTGCGTCGTTGCGTGCGCCAGCGTGGCGCCCAAGGGCAACAAAAAGTACGTGGCGCTGACGTTTGACGAGGGTCCGAGCGGCGCCACCAAACAGATCTTGCAGGTGCTCAAGGAAAAGGGCGTTACCGCGACGTTCTTCCTTTCGGGCGATGCGGCCGAGGCCTCGCCTGCCACGGCCAAGGCGATTGTCGATGCCGGGTGCGAGATCGGATCCAACAGCTACAGCGACGATTCGCTCAAGGGTCAGGACCGTGAGACGGTACGCGAACAGATCACGAAAGGCACCGATGCGATTAAGTCGGCGACCGGCGTGAAGACGATGCTGCTGCGTGCTCCCTACGCTGCCTTTGACGAGCAAAACTGGATTGATGCGATGGACCTGGTCTCCGCCGTGGTCTCGTGGAATATTGACTCGGGCGACTGGCTGCTCAACGGTGCCGACGAGCAGGTCTCAACGGTGCTCGATTCGGTGACGCCGGGCAATATCGTGCTGCTCACCGATAGAGACGAATGCGCCGAGCAGACGCTCGAGGCGCTGCCGCAGATTATCGACGGTCTTGTCGCCGACGGATACAAGATCGTGACGCTCAGCGACCTGGTCAAGACGGACACATCGCTCAGCAAAAAGCTCACCTCGCTGACGAAGGTCACCATGCCCAAGGACGCCGTGTTCCCCCAACTTGCCGAGGACGATGACACCACAGAGTAGTCATTGGGTAGTCGTTTAAGAACGTCCCCAAGGGCTATGTCACGGATACGTCAGCGTTTGGTATGCCTGCAATGTGCAGCGCATAAATTCGATGCCGCAGGGCGATGCTGATGCTATAGTTACTGCGGTTAATGAGGGTCAAGAGAAAGGTTACAGGTGAAATCCAAACCTCGACCATACAGTCGATGACCCCATGCAGGTGCTTTTTGCGCATGCACGGGGTGTAAGCGTCGAGCGGCGTGCCGCCCGCGCATGCGTATACATATCCAGAAGCCCCCGGACGCCGCACGCGCGGCCGCGTCCGGAGGAATAATGATGGGGAGCACCATTGAATTATCTGAGTGAGATGCTCAAATTGCCGGTCTTGGACGTCGACGGCGAAAAGCTCGGCGTGGTCAACGATTTTGGCATTGCTACCGGCGAAGTTTTTCCGCACGTGACGTCGCTCGCGTTCCGCGGCCCCGGCAAGACGCCGTTTATGATCAGCTGGCGCAAATGGGTCGACCGTATCGACGAGACGGGCGTGTATCTCAACACGTCTGCCACCAATATTCGCTTCTCGTACCTGCAGCCGACCGAGCTCCTGCTGGCGCGCGACGTGCTCAATAAGCAGATCGTCGACACGCAGGGCATGAAGGTCGTGCGCGTCAACGACATCAAGTTTTCCATGTCGGGCGAAAACCAGCTGCGCCTGTTGGGTGCCGAGGTCGGTGCCCGCGGTCTGCTGCGCGCGATCAGCCCCGCACTCGAGCACGTCGTCGAGGGCTTTATGAAGCACCTGGGCAAGCCGCTCAGCGAGGACATCATCGCTTGGTCCTACATGGACCTGCTCGACCGCTCGACTAAAAACATCCAACTCTCGGTGTCGCACAAGACGCTCGGCGAGCTGCACCCTGCCGACATCGCCGACATTATCGAGCAGCTCGACCCGCGCCTACGTGCGCAGGTGTTTGCGCAGCTCGATACCGCCCAGGCAGCCGAAGCTATCTCGGAGTTCGATGACGACGAGCTTATGACCGAGATGCTCGAGGGCCTGTCCGACACGGACGCATCGTCGATGCTGGCCATGATGGACCCGGACGACGCTGCCGACCTGATCGACGAGCTTGATTACGAGAAGGCCGAGAAGCTCCTGCGCCTGATGGGCGTCAAGGAGGAGAAGGCGATTCGTAACCTGCTGGGGTATGAGGACAACACCGCCGGCCGCATCATGACCTCGGAGTTTGTCTCCCTGCCCGCCACGGCAACGGTCGGTGACGCCATCGAGGCGATTCGCGAGCTCGACGAGGACTTCGAGAGCGTCTACTACGTCTATACCGAGGATCCGAGCGGCATGCTGACCGGTGTGCTTTCGCTGCGCACGCTGATCGTAGCCGACCGCGACGCCACGCTGGGTCAGCTGGCCTATCGCGACCTGGTCTACGTGTCGCCCGACGAGGACCAGGAAGACGTGACGGACGAGATGACCAAGTACGACCTGGTCGCTATCCCCGTCTGCGACGAGAACCGTCATATCCTGGGTATCGTAACCTTCGACGACGCCATGGACGTTATCGCCGAGGAGCATCAGGAGGACCTGCAGATCGCCGGTGTCGGCTCGGGCGACAGCGCGTCGGACGACTCGACGAACGTGCTCAGCTGGTTCGTGCATCGCCAGTACTGGGTTGTTGTATGGGGCATCGCGTCGTGCATCATGGCGACCGTGCTGGGAACGGCGCTCGGCTCCGCGCATCTGGTGGTGTTCCCCATGTGCGCCATGCCGCTCGTGCTGCTGGCGGCCTCGCGCATGGTGTCGTTCGTCAAGAACTACTTCCTGGAGTATGACGGTCACGACGACGAGCCCAAGCCGTATCTGGGGTTCTTCTTCCAGAGCACGGGCATGGGCCTGATTCTGTCGCTCGTGACCTACCTGTGCGCCCAGCTGGTGCGCACCGCTGCGTTCCTCGATGCGCCCATGTTTGAGGAGCAGCTCTTTACCGGGTGCTTTAATATCGCTGCCATTATTTGCCTGGTTGGCAACATGAGCGCCGTGATTTACCTGATGGTGCTGTTCTGGCGTGACGAGCATGACCTCAACACGTCGGGCACCGCCATGAACGTCATTGCCGTCATGATTTCGTGTGTGGCGTATTGCATCGCCGCGGTGCTGCTCGCCATATCAGTCATGGGTTAGGTGGTCGCGTGCAAAATACCAAGCAAAAGTCGGGCACCAAGCAAAAGTTGACCATCGCGGCCATCTTTGGCGCTATGGGTCCCGGTCTGCTGGCGGCGCTTTCGGGCAATGACGCCGGCGGCATTGCAACGTATTCCAGCGCGGGCGCCAGCTATGGCTACAAGATGCTGTGGATGCTTCCTGTCATGACTGTGCTGCTCATCGTGACGCAGGAGACCGCGGCGCGCTGCGGCTGCGTCACGGGCAAGGGCCTGGCATCGCTCATTCGCGAGCGCTTTGGCGTGCGCAAGAGTGTACTTGCTATGGCGGCGCTGTTGATCGCCAACACGGCTGTGACCATTTCGGAGTTTGCGGGTATTGCGAGCGGCCTTGCCCTCTTTGGCGTGCCGGCGAGCATCTCGGTGCCGTTGGTGGCGCTGCTGGTGTGGATGCTTACCATGTCGGGGAGTTTCCAGCGCATCGAGAAGATTCTGCTGCTGGTGAGCTGCGTGTTCGTGACCTACATCGTCGCCGCGTTTATGGCTGGCCCCAACTGGGGTGAGGTCGCGGTCGACCTGGTCGTGCCTAACATTCAAAATGACCCCAGCTACGTGTCGCTCGTGGTCGCAACGATCGGTACCACCATCGCGCCGTGGATGATTTTCTTGGCGCAGAACAACGTGGTCGATAAGAACGCGGGCGAGGACGACATCGTGCTGCAGCGTATTGATACCGTGAGCGGCTCGCTTGCCGCCGATGTTATTGCCGGCTTTATTATCATCACGACCGGCACGGTGTTGTTCCCGGCGGGTATTCAGATTAGCGATGCTGCCGATGCTGCCCGCGCGCTGGAGCCTATTGCGGGTCAGTGGTCTACGGTACTGTTTGCCTCGGGCCTGGTCGCGGCGAGTTTCTTGGCTGCCTGCGTGCTGCCGGGCGTTACGTCGAGCGCTATCTGCGAGGCATTTGGCTGGGAGCGCGGTGCCGACCGCAGCTGGGACGAGGCCCCGGTCTATCGCGGCATCATTACGGCCATCATCGGTATCTCTGCCGTGCTGGTGCTTATGCCCGGCGTCGATCTGTTCCAGATTATGATGACCTCGCAGGTCATCAATGGCGTGCTACTGCCCGTGGTTCTGGTGTTCCAGGTGGTTATCGCCGCCGACCGTCACATTATGGGCGCCAACCGCAACGGCCGCGTATGGAACGTGCTCACGTGGGCGACTATCGGCGTGATTACGGTGCTCACGGTCGTCATGTTTGTCCTGCAGGCGATGGGCTACAGCGCTTAACGCCCACTTTTGCTTCCGAACAGGCCGCAGCGATGGACTGCGGCCTGTTTTTTGCCCGCTATAGGGCATTAGTTATATGGCAGTGGACAAAAAATGCCAAATATGAGTACTGTTGCTAAGTGAATAGCATTTACATCCAAGAAGATAATGGACATAGCCGATAGTATGTTCATTAAAATTGGCTCCAATATGTCTTAAACCAGTCAGGTTGGCTGCTTTAGGGGGTTGTAGGGGTCGCTCGGACGTCATTTTGGGTGGTTTTGCCTGCTACTAAAATGGTAACAGTACTCATATTTGCCCCTTTTTGTCCACGACCCCTTGGAGCCGGCTCGAAAAGAGTGATTTTGGGTTGTTTGCTGCGGGTGTGGGCTTGGAAACAACGTTCGGGGTGGCGAGGCGCCCAGAATTTGGTCGCAAGGAGGGCGTTCCTCGGCTGTGTCAGGAGTGTCCCTGGGTGCCGGCACATAAGGAACGTCCCTAACTGTCGGAGGGGGTGCCTGCCGTGGCGCACCCCTCCGGATGTGGGAAGTTTGCGCTGCAGGTTACTTGTCGGTGCCCAGCTTGTGCGGCTTGAGAGCGAGCGCATTGACGAGCGCGTCGGTGGCAGACTTGACGGCCGCCGGCTGCAGATCGTTGACGTGATCCTCGGGATGCACGGGCAGGTCCTTCTTGACTGCATCGTGGATCAAGTTGAGGTACTCAGTCACGCCAGTGGTCGACAGGTGCGTGCCATCGCCATCGAACAGGTCGTTGCGATTGGCACTGTATCCGTACCAGTCGATAACGCGCACGTTCTTGTAGCGCGTAGCAGCGTTGGCGATGGCCTGGTTGGTAGAGCCAACCCACGGCTGCGGGCTGCGCGTGTTCACAAACACCACAATACGCTTATCTCCTGCATCGGTCATGATGGCGTCGATCTGGTCGTCGGTTACCAAGCCGTTGGTGCCCAGTGCAAAGACCACGATCTTGCCGGCAAGGTTCTGTTGGAGATAGCCCTCAAATGTCGCGCGGCCCGCATCAAACTGGCGGCCCTTTTCGGCATCGATATGGCTGTGCGGGAACACGCCGTCAAAGGAATCAACGGCGCGCAGCGACACGGAGTCACCGATCATCAACAGGTCGTAGGAGCCATCGGGGAAGCCGTCGTTGTCCTTGTCGGTGTCGTCGGCCGCCTGTTGGTCTGTGGGCGCGGTGTTTTTGGCTTCCTTGTTGAGGACTTCGGCGCCCTCACCGCTCAGTGCGGAGGTCTCCGGCACAAAGATCAGGCCGCCCAGTGCAACGACCAACACGACAGCGCAGGCTGCGCAGACAGGGACGTGCGCGCGCACCCAGTTGGCGGGCGCGGTGATGCCGTCGCGGAACTCGGATACGGTGCGCCCAAAGGCGCCCTTTCTAAACGGCGTCTCGATAAAGCGATATGAACATTCGGCTACGGCGACCACCAACAACACCTGCAAAATGTACTGCCACCACGGCGTATCGTTGATGTTGGCGACCGGGTTCATGAGCAACAGTAGCGGATAGTGCCACAGGTAGATGCTGTACGAGCGCTTGCCAACCCACACGAGCGGCTCGGCGGACAGTGCGCGGGCAACCATTCCCTGGGGCTGCACGCAGGCCGCGATGACCATGAGCGTGAGGATGGAGCATAGCAGCGTGCCGCCGCGATACTGGAACGCGGTGTAGCCGTTGGTGAGCGCGACCATGGCGGCAAGGCCAACCAGACCCACGACGCCCAACACATCGATGGATGCGGGCGAGGACCAAAAGCGCACGAGGGCGCTCGGCTGTGCCGGGACGGTCTCGGCTGCGTTGTCGGCCTTCTCGCCAGGCTTGCCCTCGGCGTTCTTGCCGTGCTTGGCGGCGCCAGCCAGGCGATTGAGCCCCAAACGATGAGCGAGACACACCGGCGCCAGGTCGCGATCGGGGATAAAGGCCATCCAGGCGCCCAGCAGCAGCGAGAAGACGCGGGTGTCGGTGCCGTAGTACACGCGGCTGGGGTCGGCGGCAGGGTTGTAGAGCACCATCATGGCAAGGGCGGATACCGCTGCGAGTCCCAGGACCATACGGCGCGTGTTGGGTTTGCTCACATGCATGGACACCATGGCAAACAGCAGCGGTGGCCAAACCAGGTAGAATTGTTCCTCGATGGCGAGCGACCAAAAGTGCGTAAGCGGCGAGGGGTCGCCCAGGGCGTTGAAGTACGAAACGTCCTGCATAATCTGCCACCAGTTGTTAAAGAACAGCAGCGACGGCAGAATGTCGGGACGCATCTTGGTGAGCATCACGTGGTTGAAGACGGTGCACAGCGCACAGGTTACAACCACAACGGTCACCACGGCGGGGACCAGGCGACGGATGCGGCGGATCCAGAAGCTCTTGAGGTCGATGCGGCCGGTCTTAGCGACTTCGTTGAGTAGCAGGCGTGTGATCAGATAGCCCGAAAGCACAAAGAAGATCGTGACGCCAAGCAGGCCGCCCTGAGCCCACGTGAGGTTGAGGTGATAGAGCACCACCGCGACGACGGCAAGCGTGCGCAGGCCGTCGAGCGCAGGGATGTAGCGGGACTTGGGGCGAGCAGGCGTCTGCTCCGCGGCGGGAGTGTTGGCGCGGCCCGCGTTGTTGGCAGAAGCGCGATGGGGGCTCGCGGTGCGTCGCGGCTCGTTGGCACGGCGCTCGCCCTTCACGCGTTCGTGCGGCGCCGGCTCGTTGCCCGTGCGGCGTCGACCGCGCGAGCCCGATTGCGAGAATTGTTCCATAAAACATCATCCAATGACGAGAATAATCAGCACGTATTCATTGTAGCTGCCTGCCCCTGTGAATGCTTGCTGCTGGCGCAAGCTCAAGCGCGCGTCCACATCAAAGTGGACTAAAGTTATAGGGGGTGCGAGAGTGCACAATCGTTGGTCGATGGTGGGCGCAAAGCCTGAAGACGAGGAGGTTTCCATGGCGGATCACAGCATCGTTGCGGTGTTCGGCAGCATGAACATGGACCTTTCGGTGGCGTGCGAGCGCATGCCGCGCGCGGGCGAGACGGTCGATGGCAGCGGTTTTATCACCAACGCCGGCGGTAAGGGAGCCAATCAGGCCGTTGCCGCTGCGCGCATGGGTGCGCGCACGTGCATGATCGGCGCTGTTGGGCGCGATACCTTTGGCGATGCGCTTGTGGCAGGGCTCCAAGATGCCGGCGTGGGCGTTGAGTCCGTGACACGTCTCGACGACGTGGAGACCGGTACTGCGACTATCATTCGCTGTGAGAGCGACAACCGCATCGTGCTGTCGCCGGGCGCCAACCATGCGCTTGCGGGCGAGGACGTTGCCCGCGCACTGAGGCGTTTGGTGGCCGACGAGCTCGACGGCGATGCCAGCGAGATTGCCCCGGCTGCTGGCGGCGTCTTTATCGCCCAGGGCGAATGTGACCTTGCGGCGACGGCCGGGGCGCTTGCTTGCGCTCACGAGCTGGGGTTCTATACGATCTTTAACCCGGCGCCCGCCTGCGACCTGCCGGCAGGAGCGTGGCCAGCGGTCGACCTGGTCTGCCCCAACGAGACCGAGTGCCAGGTACTGACGGGCATTCTGCCCACGGATGATGCGAGTTGCGTCGCCGCGCTCAATGCGCTGCTCGACAAGGGCGCCGGGGCTGCGGTCATCACGTTGGGCGGCGCCGGCTCGGTTACGCTCGGCGATGGCGGTGAGCCGCTGCGCATGCCGGCGCTTTCGAGCGCGGTGGTCGATACGACGGCCGCGGGCGATACGTTTATCGGCGCGTTGGCGGCGGCTCGTCTGGAGGGCCTGCCGCTCTTTGAGTGCATGGCGGCGGGTGCTCGCGCCTCGGCGGTGACGGTGTCGCGCCTGGGCGCTCAGCAATCAATTCCCACGCGTGCGGAAGTCGAGCACAAGTTTGGTTTAGACGGTTTGGATGTAGACGGAGAAGCGGAGTAGAACAATGGCAACCAAGAAGCTGATCCTTGATCTGGATATGGGTGTGGATGATGCGATGGCGCTTGCCTACGCCATCGCGAGCCCCGAGGTGGAGCTCGTCGGCATCACCACGTGCTTTGGCAACGTGCGCGTCGAGCAGTCGGCGCACAACTGCTTGGCGGTGCTCGACCTGTTGGGTCGTCCCGAGGTGCCGGTGTACCTGGGCGCCGATCGTCCCATGAAGGCGACCGAACCCTACACGCCGCCGGCGTCCACCACGCTTATCCACGGCAAGAACGGCATCGGCGGCGCAAGCGTGCCCGCCTCGCCGTACGAGCCGGTGGGCGCGACGTCGGCCGACGGCAATGCGGCGGTCGATTACCTGATTGATGCCGCGCGTACCTATGGTCCCGATCTGGTCTACGTTGCGACCGGCCCGCTCACCAATCTGGCGCTTGCCCTGGAGCGCGATGCGGCGGCGATGATGTCTATCGGCCGCGTGGTCGTGATGGGCGGCGCCCTTACCGTGCCCGGCAACGTGAGCGCGGGCGCCGAGGCCAACATGGCGGGCGACCCCGAGGCTGCCGACGCTGTGTTGCGCTCGGGCCGCAAGCTCACCATGGTGGGCCTGGATGTGACGCACCGCGTGGTGCTCACACGTCGCGACGTTGCCGGCTGGACGGGCTCGGGCACTATGGCTGGCTGCGCGTTTGCGAGCATGGTCGAGCACTATATCGGTTCGTACGAAATGAACGCGCCCTACCTGGGCGGCTGCGCGCTGCACGATCCGCTGGCGGTTGCCGTGGCGATTGATCCCACGCTCGTGGGTGCGCTCGGCTGTAACCTGCGTGTCGACCTGCTGGGCGAGTATCGCGGCCGCACCATCTGCGACGAGCACCGTCTGTCCGATCCAGATAAGAGCGCGCTCGTGGCGCTCACCGTGGACGCCCCACGCTTCCTGTCCGAGTTCAAGGCGCGTATGGCCCGCGTCCTGGGCTAAATGTTTTTCACGCCCCGCCCCAAGTAGTCAATTTGGGACGGGGCTTTTTTAGCTACCGAGCAAATGTGCCCGTTGGGGGAATAGTCGCGTCGCTTCGCTTGACAACAGGCTAAACTAGCTATTAAACATTTACTATTCTGTTTAGATTGAATTTGCGGTCGTTTAGTTGTCGAGTCACGGGGCGGTCAGGCCACGATGCTCGACCGCGACCGCTACTAGGGGGAACAATGGCCAAAGCAAGTGTTCGCGAAATCAGCCGCATCACCGGTTTTTCGCCTGCGACCGTGTCCAACGCGCTTAACCGCAAGCGCAGCGTGAGCGAGGAGACCGCCAAGGTCATCCTGGAGTGCGCGCGGTCGCTCGGCTATCAGCAGTCGACGCAGCTCGAGAGCATCCAGTTTGTGCTCGCGCGCAAGACGGGCGCCATCCTGGACGAGAGCACCTTCCACCCCGCGGTCATCGAGGGCGTGGAGCGCCAGGCGCGTCGCCACGGCATGAGCACGAGCTTTGTCTCGCTCGACTTTAGCGACCTGGACGCCGTGCGCCCGCAGGTCGAGGGCCTGATCGCCGACCCGTCGGCCGCCATCGTGCTGATGGGTACCGAGCTGGGTGAGGAAGACTATGCCTTGTTCGCCAACGCTGCCGCCCACTTGATCGTGCTCGATGGCTGGAGCGATCGTCAGTACTTCGATGCCGTAGTCATTGCCAACACCGACTCGGTGCTGCGCGCCGTGGACTACCTTATCGAGAAGGGTCACAAGCAAATCGGCTATCTGGCAGGCGACCTTCGCATCCGCAACTTTAAGGATCGCGAGCGCGGCTATCGCCAAGCGCTTGAGGATGCGGACCTTGAGGCCAACCCGACATGGCGCGTCACATTGGGCACCACGCTCGAAGGTGCTTATCGCGACATGGGCGCATGGCTCGACAGCGTCTCGCGCGACGACCTGCCGACGGCTTTCTTTGCCGAAAACGACGTGCTCGCCGTAGGCGCCATGCGCGCGCTGAACGAGCACGGCATACGTGTCCCCGAGGATGTCTCAATCATCGGCTTTGACGATCTGTCTTTGGGCGCCTTCTCCAATCCGCCGCTCACCACGGTGCACGTTCCCAAGCACGAGGTGGGCGAGATCGCGGTGCGCCGCCTGGTGGGCAACATCCGCAATCCCAAGAGCTATACCTGCAAGACGGCCGTGTCGACCTATTTTGTCGAGCGCCAAAGCGTGCGTGAGATCTAGGCAAAGGCAACGCTGGGCCGTAGGGAGGCAAAGCTCGCTAAGGCAGCCATACATAACGCTACTAAGAGAGGGTCCTTTGGGCCCTCTTTTTGATGCCCTTGTATGTTCAGTTTGTTTACATACCGTTTAGGCTGATTTCTCTACCGTCTACGGGTATTTCGCGTTAAACTTCTAAACAGTAGAGTAAAACATTTAGTAAACAGAACAAAACGAAACATGCGTCTGTTTACTGAACATGTGATTAGGGGAGGACGTACATGGACAAGATCAAGCTCGGCTTTGTGCCCACGCGCCGCAGTATCTTTAGCGCGCCGGACGCAATCAAGTATCGCGGCCTGACGGCTGATCGCCTGCGCGAGATCGGCGTCGACATCGTGGATATCGACGACATCAATGAAGAGGGCCTGCTGTTCGACGACAGCCATATCGAGCCCATCGTCAAGAAATTCCGCGCCGAGGGCGTCGATGGCATTATGCTGTGCCACGCCAACTTTGGCACCGAGTACGTTTGCGCTCGCCTTGCCCGCGAGCTCGGTCTACCCGTACTGCTGTGGGGTCCGCGCGACGAGCGCCCCGAGCCCGACGGCACACGCCTGCGCGATAGCCAGTGCGGCCTGTTCGCCACCGGCAAGGTCCTGCGCCGCTTCCAGGTTCCCTTCACCTACATGACCAACTGCCGCCTGACCGACCCCGAGTTCGAGCGCGGCGTTTGGGACTTTTTGGCCGTTTGCAACGTGGTCAAGACCTTCAAGCACACCCGCATCCTGCAGATGGCCACCCGTCCGTTCGACTTCTGGTCGACCATGTGCAACGAGGGCGAGCTGCTCGAGAAGTTCAACATCCAGCTTTCGCCTATCCCCATGACCGAACTTGTCCAGGCTGTGCGCGACGCCCAGGCCGACGAGCAGGCCATGGCCGCCATGCTTGCCCACATCAACGACAGCTTTGAGATCTGCATCCCCGAGGACAAGGTCCCCGCGGTCGCCGGTCTTGCCATCGCCATGAAGCGCTTGGTCGAGAAGTATGGCTGCAACGCCGGTGCCATTCAGTGCTGGAACGCTCTGCAGGACGAGCTGGGCATTATGCCCTGCGCCGCCAACGCCATCCTCAACGAGATGGGCATTCCTATCGTATGCGAGACCGATATCCACGGCGCCATCACCGCGCTGATGGTCGAGGCCGCCGACCTGGGCCGTCACCGCGGCATGTTCGCCGACTGGACCGTGCGCCATCCCGATAACGAGAACGGCGAGCTGCTGCAGCATTGCGGCCCCTGGCCCTGCAGCTGCGCGGCCGTCAAGCCCAAGCTCACCTACCCGCTGGCTTTCGATCACCCCGGCGCGCTGACGGCCGAGGCCAAGCACGGCGACCTCACCCTTGCCCGCTTTGACGGCGACAACGGCGAGTACTCGCTGCTGCTGGGCAACGCCCGCGGCATCGACGGCCCGGCCGGCATGGGCACCTACCTGTGGGTCGAGGTCGACAACCTCAAGCGCCTCGAGGCCAAGATCGTCGAGGGTCCCTACATCCACCACTGCGTCGCCATTCACGCCAACGTGGTGCCGGTGCTCTACGAGGCGTGCAAGTACATCGGCATTGTCCCCGACCTGTACGACCCCATCGAAGAAGACGTCAAAGCTTACCTGCGAGGAGAGTAGAAATGGCAACTATCGAAGAGCTTGAATCCCTGCGTTGGGACCTTCGCCGCGATTGCGTCGATATCATCATGGCTGGCGCCGGCGGGCACATCGGCGGCGACATGTCGGTCATCGATGCGCTGATGACCCTCTACGCCAATCACCTCAACATTTCGCCCGAGACCGTCGACGATCCCAGCCGCGATCGCTTCGTGCTCTCCAAGGGCCACGCCATGGAGGCCTACTACGCGGTGCTCTGCCACGAGGGCTATCTGGACCTCGACGACGTCAAGGCCCGCTTCTCCAAGTTCGGCAGCCCCTACATCGGTCACCCCAACAACAAGCTCAAGGGCATCGAGATGAACTCCGGCTCGCTGGGCCATGGCCTGCCCGTGGCCGTCGGCATGGCGCTTGCCGGCAAGATGGACGGCCGCGACTACCGCGTCTACACCATCATGGGCGACGGCGAGCTTGCCGAGGGCTCGGTCTGGGAAGGCGCCATGAGCGGTGGCAACTACCAGCTCGATAACCTGTGCGCGCTCGTGGACCGCAACCGCCTGCAGATCAGCGGCAGCACCGAGGACGTCATGAAGCAGGATTCGCAGGAGGAGCGCTGGGCTGCCTTCGGCTGGAACGTGCTTTCCATTCCGGGCAACGACATCCAGGCCATTGACGCCGCGCTGACGCTTGCGGCCGAGACCAAGGGAAAGCCCACGGTCATCATTCTCAACACGGTGAAGGGCTATGGCTCGCCCATTATGGAGGACAAGGCCGCCTGGCATCATCACCTGCCCAACGATGAGGAATACGCCCAGATCATCGCCGATTTCGCTGCCCATAAGGAGGCCATCAATGGCTAACAAGATCGCCAACCGTAAGGTTATCTGCGACACGCTGCTCGAGGCCGCCGAGACCGATAAGGACATCGTCGTCCTGTGCTCCGACTCCCGCGGTTCCGCATCGCTCACGCCGTTCTTCGATCAGTATCCCCAGCAGTCCGTCGAGGTCGGCATTGCCGAGCAGGACCTGGTGAGCATCGCCGCCGGTATGGCTTCGTGCGGCAAGAAGGCCTGGGCCGCCTCGCCGGCGTCCTTTGTGACCACGCGCTCGTATGAGCAGTGCAAGGTTGATGTCTCGTACTCCAACACCAACGTCAAGCTCATTGGCATCTCGGGCGGCGTGTCCTACGGCGCCTTGGGCATGAGCCATCACTCCGCGCAGGATATCGCTGCCATGAGCGCGATTCCCAACATGCGCGTATATCTGCCGAGCGATCGTTTCCAGACTGCCGAGCTCGTACGCGCCCTGGTTGCCGACAACAAGCCGGCCTATATCCGCGTGGGCCGCAACCCGGTCGAGGACGTGTACACCGAGGACGAGTGCCCGTTCCAGATGGACCGTGCCACCTGGGTACGTCGCGGCACCGATGTGACGATTGTCGCCACCGGCGAGATGGTCCGCCATGCCGTTGACGCCGCCGATCTGCTGGCCGAGCAGGGTATCTCCGCTACCGTGCTCGACATGTACTGCGTCAAGCCGCTCGACGCCGAGGCCGTGATTGAGGCCGCCGGTGCCACGCGCGCCGTCGTGACCGTCGAGGAGCACAGCCCCTTTGGCGGCCTGGGCTCCATGGTCGCGCAGGTCGTGGGCGAGCATTGCCCGCGTCCGGTTAAGTGCCTAAGCCTGCCCGACGCGCCGGTCATCACCGGCACGAGTCCCGAGGTCTTTGCGCACTACGGTCTCACCGGCGAAGGCATTGCCAAGACGGTTACCGAGTTCCTGCCCGCAGAGTAATTGGAATGTGACAAAGGGACAGCCCCTTTGTCACATTCGATTTGACGGAAGGAATGGGAGAGTACATGAGCAAATACATCATCGGAATCGATCAGTCCACGCAGGGCACGAAGGCGCTGCTGGTGGACGAGGGCGGCCACCTGATTCATCGTGCCGATCGCTCGCATCGCCAGATCGTTAACGGGGCCGGCTGGGTGAGCCATGATCCGGCCGAGATTGCCGCCAACGTGTTGGCCGTGGCACGTGCCGTGGTGGAGGAGACCGGGGTCGATCCGGCCGATATCGCCGGCATTGGCATCTCCAACCAGCGCGAGACCACCGTTGCCTGGAGCCGCACGACGGGCGAGCCGCTGTGCGACGCCGTGGTGTGGCAGTGCGCCCGCGCCCGCGAGCTGTGCGACGAGCTTGCTGCGCGCGAAGGCGTGGCCGAGCTGGTGCGCGACACGACAGGCCTGGTGCTTTCGCCCTACTATCCGGCGGGCAAGATGGCCTGGATCCTCGCGAACGTTCCGGCGGCTGCCGAGGCAGCGGCGGCGGGCGAGCTGTGCCTGGGCACCATCGATGCCTGGGTTGTCTGGACGCTCACGGGCGGCGCGGAGTTCCGCTGCGACTGGTCCAATGCTAGCCGCACGCAGCTCTTTGACCTGCGCCATGGCTGCTGGAGCGAGCCGGTGTGCGAGGCCTTTGGCATCGATCCGGCTTGCCTGCCGCAGGTGACCGACTCCGACGGTCTCTTTGGCACGACGGACCTGGACGGCTTTTTGCCCGCGCCCGTGCCGGTGCACGGCGTGCTGGGCGACAGCCATGCGGCCCTGTTTGCGCAGGGTTGCCACAGCCGCGGTATGGCCAAGGCAACGTATGGCACCGGCAGCTCGGTCATGATGAATGTCGGCAACGAGTTTGTCGCCAGCTCGCACGGGCTTTCGAGCTCGCTTGCGTGGCGTATGAACGGCGTGACCGAGTACGTGCTCGAGGGCAACGTGAGCTACGCCGGCGCCGTCAAGACCTGGCTGCGCGACGATTTGGAGCTCATCAACAACCCCGAGGAGGTCACCGACCTGTGCTACGCCGCCAATCCGTCGAGCCGCGTCTACTTTGTGCCGGCGTTTACCGGCCTGGGCGCGCCGCACTGGGCGAGTGATGCCGAGGGCTGCGTCTTTGGCATGACGCGCACCACGGGTCGTGCGGAGTTCGTAAAGGCCGCCGATGAGTCGATCGCCTATCAGATCTTCGACGTCATTGATGCGATGGTCGAGGATTCGGGCGCGGCGCTTGCCGAGCTTCGTGTTGACGGCGGCCCCACGCGCGATGCGTACCTGATGCAGTTTGAGAGCGACTTGGTCGGCTCGCCCATCCGCATTGCGAGCAATGACGAGATGAGCGGTCTGGGCGCAGCTTGGGCCTGCGGCATTGCGCTGGGCATGTACGCGCGCGATGTCGTCGACGTCTATGGCGCCCGCGGCATCGTGGAGCCTGCCATGCCCGCAGACGAGCGAGCCAAAAAGATCGTCGGCTGGCGGCATGCCGTCGATGCGACCATCGCGTACACGGCCTAAAATGATTTTTCTGGGACGGGGATTAAAAACTCATTGATCCTCGTCCTAGGCAGCTCATTTGGGACGGGGCTTTTTTGACTGGTATGATTGGTGCGACCATTCGAACCAGCTAAAAGAGCCCGTCCCAAATTGACTATCGAGAGGATCTGCCATGGAGCGCATCGCCAGCTTTTCCGTTGACCATCTGCTGCTTGAGCCCGGCGTTTATGTGAGCCGCATCGACCGCGATCCGGCGACCGGCGCCGCCGTCACCACGTTTGACCTGCGCCTGACCACGCCCAACAAGGAGCCGGTCATGAACACCGCCGAGTGCCACACCATCGAGCACTTGGGTGCGACGTTCCTTCGCAACCATGCCGAGTGGTCGCGCCGAATTGTCTACTTTGGCCCCATGGGCTGCCGCACGGGCTTTTACCTCGTCGTATTTGGCGAAGTGACGAGCGAGGAGATCCTGCCGCTCGTGCGTGAGCTGTTCGAGTTTGTCGCCGACTTTGAGGGCGATGTCCCCGGTGCCGCTCCCGAGGAGTGCGGTAACTACCTGGACCAGAACCTCCCCATGGCAAACTGGCTCGCGCGCCGCTACCTCGACCGCGACTTGGCCGATATCGACGAGAAGCACCTGCACTATCAGCAGGCCTAAGGGCTATATCGCCTAAAACGCGCGCATTGGGCGCCTTCGCTTATACGGGGGCGCCTTTTTGTTGAGTGGTCGGGACGAGCGTTCAAAATCGCTCATGTTTGTTCTAGAATGTTCGTATAGTCATATTTACGAACAGGAGCGAACATGCATATCTACTCTGTTAACGATCCCGAGTTCAAATCCTATGGCAACGTTTGGGATGACGTTCCGTCCGAGCTCACGTCGCCCGTGCTCGAGGCGCTCTCTGCCACGCCCATTCCTGAGGGCAGCAAGTACGTAGCGAGTGCGCCGGAGCTCGAGGGCGTCAAGGATGCCGACAAACTGGGTTTTCTCATGTTTGGCGGTCGTCCCTTCCAGCTCGGCTGGTGCAATGGCCACAACACGAAACTCAACTGTCTGGAGTATCACCGCGCCAGCGAATTCAACCTGGGCGCTCGCGACTTTATCCTGCTTGTGGCGCATCGCTGGGAGATCGAGGACGGCAAGCTCGACACCGCGTGCGTCAAGGCGTTCCGCGTGCCGGCGGGTACGGTCATCGAGGTCTTCAACACCACGCTTCACTACACGCCGTGCATGGTCGACGGCGGCGGCTTCCAGGTGATGGTGGCGCTGCCCGCCGGCACCAACGGGCCGCGCCCCGAGGCCGCGGCCGACATGCCTGCGGTCGGCGACAGCTACTGCTACTGGAAGGCCGACAAGTGGGTTCTCTGCCACGCCGACAGCCCCAAGGCAGCCGAAGGCGGCTACGTAGGCCTCATCGGCAAAAACCTCGACATCACCTGCGACTAGAATCTTCTGTCTCGATCTGTAACATCTAGCGGGCTAAATCGCCTCTACCTGTTACAGATCGAGACAAACCGTAGAGGGCCGCCCGAAAAATCTCAATCTGTAACACCAAACCCGATTTTGACGGCCTAGCTGTTACAGATCAAGACAAACCGGCCCAAACCACCACAAAGGTACCTGTCCCCTTTGTGGTGGTTTGGGCAGGCGGGTATCAAAAAGTGTCAGACGGGGGCGGCCGGCAGGCGCCTGCGCGCGAAAAGAAGTATCGACTTGTGCTGTTGCCGTTGAGCGACGCACTGTTTGCAGGGATACTGAGCCTACGACAAACAACGTGTGAAAGGATCGATGCATGGCTTTCCGTAACGACTTCCTGTGGGGCGGCGCAACAGCTGCCAACCAGTGCGAGGGCGCCTACAACGTGGACGGCCGCGGCCTTGCCAACGTGGACGTGGCTCCGCACGGCCCCGAGCGCTATGCGGTGGTCTCCGGTCAGCGCAAGATGCTCGACTTCGAGGACGGCTATTACTATCCCGCGCAGACCGGCATCGATTTCTATCACCATTACAAGGAGGATATCGCCCTCTTTGCCGAGATGGGCTTTAAGACCTTCCGCATGAGCCTGGCGTGGACCCGCATTTTCCCCAACGGCGACGAGACCGAGCCCAACGAGGCCGGCTTGGCCTTTTACGAGGACGTATTCCGCGAGTGTCAGGCGCACGGCATCGCGCCGCTCGTGACCATTACGCACTTCGACTGCCCGATTCACCTCATCAAGGAGTATGGCGGCTGGCGCAATCGCAAGCTCATCGACTTCTACAAGAACCTCGCGACCACGATCTTCACCCGCTACAAGGGCCTGGTGAAGTACTGGCTCACCTTCAACGAGATCAATATGATTCTGCACCTGCCGTTTATGGGTGCCGGTCTGGTCTTTGAGGAGGGCGAGAACAAAGAGGCCGTCGAGTACCTGGCCGCCCACAACGAGCTCGTCGCCAGCGCTTGGGCAACCAAAATTGCCCACGAGATCGACCCCGAGGTCAAGATCGGCTGCATGCTCGCCGCGGGTAGCTACTACCCCTACAGCTGCCGTCCGGGCGACGTGCGCCAGGCGCAGCTCGATAACCAGAGCAACTACTTTTTTGTCGACGTCCAGAGCCGCGGCTACTACCCGGCCTATGCGCTCAAGAAGCTCGAGCGCCTGGGCATTGACGTCGGGATGACCGATGAGGATCGCGAGATCCTGGCCGCCAACACCGTCGACTTCATCAGCTTTAGCTATTACAGCACCCGTTGTTCCGCCGGTGCCGATAACCCTGATGTCGAGCGCACCCAGGGCAACGCCTTCGCCGGCGCCAAGAACCCCTACCTGCAGGAGAGCCAGTGGGGCTGGGCCATCGATCCGCTGGGCTTCCGCATCACCCTCAACGACCTGTACGACCGCTATCAGAAGCCGCTGTTTGTGGTCGAGAACGGTCTGGGCGCCAAGGATGTTGTCGAGGAGGATGGCTCCATCAACGACGACTACCGTATCGACTACCTGCGCCAGCACATCGCCGCGATGCGCGATGCAGTGACCGAGGATGGCATTGACCTGCTGGGCTACACCACCTGGGGCCCGATCGACCTGGTGAGCGCCGGCACGGGCGAGATGTCCAAGCGCTACGGCTTTATCTACGTCGACCGCGACGACGCGGGCAACGGCACCCTCAAGCGTTCCAAGAAGAAGAGCTTTGACTGGTACAAGCACGTCATTGAAACGAATGGTGAGGATCTGTCCTAAGGAAGCCGAGACACTCAACTTCAGAGTTTCCTAACCAAAACGCCCGGCGAGCAGTTAATGCCCGCCGGGCGTTTTGTTAAAAGAAGTGAAAGCACTCATTGGGGACGTACTTAAATGACCAGTCAAACAAGAACGTCCCCAACGACTACTCATTTAAGTCTGTCCCCAATGAGTGCCCCAAAGTGAGAGTGGATAATCTGCCGTTTTTGGCCTGTTTGGGGGCTCAAAGTGGGAGATTATCCACTCTCGTCATTTGGCCGGCACTTGGGGGCACTTCTTGTTGAGTGTGAGCGCCGTCGCTGCTACGCGACGGTGATGGCGACCTGGCCGTAGCGGGTGCAGGGGCGCTCGGCGCGCGTCTGCACGGTAAGGGTGAGCACAAGGCGGTCGCCGGGCCGCGCGTCGGCGGGCACGATGAAAGCGGTGTCTACCGTGCATTCTTGCCACAGCGACAGATCCTGGGCGCCTGCATAGCTCGACGGGTCCACGGCGACATCCCAATGCACATCGAAGCCCTTGCCGTCGGGGTCGACGATGGTCGCTGTAAGGTCGACGCGCTCGCCGGCTGTGGCGCTGCGGTCGGCCGTGACCTCGACAACATGTGCCGGATGCGAGCAGGCTGCCGGATCATGGGCACACCATTGCACGCGGGCGGCAAAGTCTTCCTGATAGGCACGCAGGTAGGGATTGAGATTGTCGTCTGCGGGCGTGCCGATGGAGGCAAAACCGGCGGGCGCGTTCGCATCGGGATGCCCATCAAAAAACATGCGGCCCAGCAGCGTATCGAAGTCGCGGTCGTCGATACCGCGCAGGCCAAACGGAAGCAGCGGAATATAGGTCATGCTGTCGCCTTCGGCCATAAAGTCGCCGCGCTCAAACTGCACCGCGGGCCTGCCTTCTAGGCCCCAATCCAGACGGGCATGCTTGCCAAACTGAAAGCGCTCGGGCTCGTTTTCGTAGACCTTACCATCGCCATAGAGCATATAGCGTGCCATGAGGGGTCCGTTGCCCTGCGTGAGATTCCGCTCAGGCCAAGGAGCCTTAAACAGCGGCAGCGTATCGGGCTGAGCTGTTTTGGCGTCGAAATAGTTGCCATACATATAGGGCGTACGCCAAAAGATGAGCTCGGGAAAGAGCTCGCGTCCATGGTCGAGCCACGAGTTGTCCTGCCCCACGCCATCGGCAACGCCCATCACGCGCACCTTCTGATAGACCCGCTGCCGTACGGCGGGCCACTCGGGCGTGGCGCGATAGCGCTCGGCAATACTCATGAGGGCGCGAACGATCGTATTCATACCACCCCAGCTGAGCAACCATAACGTACGCGGATCATCATCCAGAATCGCCTGCGCAATTACGCGAGACCCCTCAGTTTCCTCAGTCACATCACCCTCAAAGGCAACATTTCCCACAAAGGTGCGCTCGATCATCTGGGCGGGCGTGGGAAACGGCGGCTCACCGGCAGCGGCCGCATTTGCTTGCAACTGCGGCCAAGCCTGGGCATATTCATTACTCCAGAGACTCTCAATCCAATGCTCGGGAAACGGCCGATACTCACGAAGCTCGCCGGCTAGCGGATCGGGCTCATGAGGCACAACAGCCCACTCATAAGAGCGCCGCCCTTTGGTCCGCCAATGCGAATTCACCTCGCCGAGCGTATGAACCCCATCCCCAAGAAAGTGATACTGCGAAGCCGTATACACCACAGCCTGAACATCAAGCAAGTTGAGATACAGAGCCAAATGAACAAGCGAGTTCATATCATCGACTTCCATATCAGTGGTAACAATCACCCGAGTCAACTTCTGGGACATAGGAACAGCTCCAATCAAAATCAATTCAGCCAGTTACGCGCAAGGCAAGACGGGACCCATGCCCCCATCGCCACCGACCCGGCGGCCCGCTAGAAGCGGCCGGCCAGGGTCACAGCAACGTCAACGCAGCGGAGACCGGGGTTTAGTCTTGCAAACATTCCGCAGGGGGCATGGGCAGGCGCAGCGCGAAGCGCAAAGCGCCAGCCCATGCATGCCCGAGGACGTTTGCAAGACTAAACCCCGGTCCCCGCGATGGGAGGGCTTAGCGGTCGACCCTGGCCGACCACTCCCAGCAGCCCACCGGCTCGCCGTCGATGAGTACGTTGCCCCCGTCGAAGTCTTGATAACACAGGTCGTTGAATTGGTGGATCCACACGCCGTGGTTGAACGTCTTCTTGGCCGAGCCGTCGGCCTCGCGATACACGCCGGTCAGGTCCTCGACATGGCTAAAGTAGGTGAGATGCACGTTGGCGCCGGCATCGCGCAGGCGCGCGAACAGCGGCAGCACGGTCTGCTGCGGGCACACGAGCTCGTCGCCCTTGGAGTGCGTAAACCACAGCGGCGTCTTGGCGAGCGCGGCTACGTCCTCGTCCGTGGCGTTGTACCACGGGGCGCAGCAGGGAAGGCCCGCGGCGAAGAAATCGGGGTAGTCGGCGCACAGGCGCAGGGTCATAAAGCCGCCGTTGGAAAGACCGGCGACCACGATGCGGTCGGTGTCGATGCGGTCGGCATGCTCGGTGACAAACTCATCGATAAGTGCCTTGAGCACGGGGGAGTAGATGCTCTGGTTGGAGTGACCAAGCTGCTCGACGCCGTTGTCCATCCAAAACGTGGGCGACTGCGGCACGAGCACCCAGGCAAAGCCGCCAAAGTAGCGCTGGATCTGCGCCTGGCTGATGGCCGTCACGCGGTTGCCGATATAGGCGCGCGTGGCGCCTTCGCCCTGCGTGGCGCCCTTGCCCTCGCCGGCGCCGTGCAGATACACCACGAGCGGTGCCTTTTGGGGCACGGCCGTGGCCTCGGGCGCAAAGGGGTTGAAGCATGCCGAGTCCTCGGCCTTAAAGCTGGGCTCAAAGAAGCCGTATTCGAGCGCGATACCGTCGACGGCGGTCTTTTGCGTGTCGTTGCTCCAGCCTTTGAGCGCAGGGCAGATATCGCCACGGCAGGTGTCGAAGACCAGGCCGCAGGTGGGATCGTCGCCGTCGTTGCCGGGAAGAGCCGCGAGCTGCGTGATGCGCAGCTGGTCATCGAGCATGCGCGAGCCCATGACGCCGCCTTCGATGGTCTTGGTCAGGCGCTGCTCGGCGACCTCGAGCGCCACATGGGTGCCCACGGCGAGCTTACGTCCGTTTTCGTCGCACGGATATGCGGCGAGAACGTCGATGTAACCCACGGAGGGCGCGGCATGGTCGGCGCCGCGCTCCTTGCGCATCAGAACTTCGCCCGAGCGTTCGTGACGCTCTATATATATATGGAAGGTGTTCGCGTCGATGTCGTTGGCGCGCACGGTGCAGGGCAGGTCGAGTACGACCTTGCTGATCCAGGGGCCAAAGTCGCCCAAGGTGGTGACGGTTGCGTAGGTACACAATTTGAGTTCCATGAGCTGCCTCCCTTGCGCCGCTAGTGGGAAACAAAAGCGGCAATACAATCTAAACATGTTTAGTTTAATCCAGAATTGCAGAACAAGCTGATAAACTCGGTAAACGGCAAAATTTAACACGCCATGAACTACTAAACATATGTTTACTAGCTTCTAGCAGGGCTTCTGTTGATGAGTTAACAGGTCATAGAGGTGTTTATCAAAATAAAAGCCCACGTAAAGAGCCATTTATCAATAGACAGTCAAAGAGACTATCTCCCGCCATTGGAATACGTTCACCCCCGATTTCCTACCGTTCGCCGGACTCTGCACGGTAAAATTGCCACAAATGAGGCGCTCCGTGTAAACTAAAGCCCGTAAACGTTCAGTAAACACTTTGTTTACGACAGCGTATCCAAGGGTCCGGCAACCGTAAGGGGTTATAGTCGCCGGGCCAAAGGCGTGCCTAAGCCCAAGGGGGCTGGCACACGAAGATATGGGGAGGGGTCCCATGGCAGTAGATAACAAGCAGATTGCCACCGATGTCCTCGAGCTCGTGGGCGGCGCGGAGAATGTTTCCGTTGCCACCAACTGCATGACGCGCCTGCGTCTGACGCTCAAGGATAACAACAAGGTCGACGTGGAGAAGATCAAGAAGGTCAAGGGTGTTCTGGGTTGCCAGTTCGCCGGCGCCCAGCTCCAGGTCATCATCGGCCAGAACGTGCCCAAGGTGCTCGCCGAGTTCGTCGCCATCTCCGGCGTCAAACAGGGCGAGGCGGTCAACGAGAACCTCGACGCTCCCAAGGAGAAGTTCGAGCTCAAGAACCTGCCTAACATCATCCTCGACTATCTGTCGGGCTCCATGACCCAGCTCATCCCGCTGCTCATGGCCGGTGGTCTGTTCCGTACCATCGCGGCCGTCCTCGGCCCCACCATGCTCGGTGTGCTCTCGGCCGACGACCCGACCTATACGTTCCTCTACACCACGCTGTACGAGGCCACGTTCACCTTTATCCCCATCTACCTGGGTTATGCCGCCGCTAAGAAGCTCGGCGCCAGCCCGGTGCTCGGCATGCTGCTCGGTGGCGCCCTCATGGCTCCTTCCGTGGTGAGCGTCGCCACCCAGGAGGGCGGCGGAATCATCTCCGTCTACGGCATCCAGATCGCCGCTGCCAACTACCAGCAGTCCGTCCTGCCGATCATCCTTTCGGTGCCCGTCCTGTACTTCATCGAGAAGTTCTTTAAGAAGGTTATGCCCGACGTGCTGTCCACGGTCTTCACGCCGTTCTGCACCATGATCGTCACGATCCCCATTGCCTTCATCGTCCTCGCTCCGATCGGCAACGAGATCGGTACGCTGATCGCCAACGCCCTCTTCGGCCTTGCTGACCTTGGCGGCATCGGCATCCTGATCGTCATGGCCATCCTCGGCGCCTTCTGGCAGCTCTTCGTGGTCTGCGGCATGCACATGCCCGTCATCCTGCTCGCCCAGGTTCAGATCATCGCTGCCGGTTACGATCCCTTCGTCTTCGTTTCCACCAACTGCGCTATGGCCGCTGTCTGGGGCTGCGCCTTCGGTGCCTTCCTCAAGATGAAGAACCCCGACGAGAAGTCTCTCGCCATCGGTTACGTCATCTCCGCCATCGCCGGCGGCGTCACCGAGCCCGCGCTCTTCGGCATCCTCATGCGCTTCCGTCGCACCATGTTTGGCATGTTCATCGGCGGTGCTATCGGCGCTGTGTTCTCCGGCCTCATGGGTGTTACCTACTACCTCGCAGGCGGTGCCTCCAACTTCCTGGTCTTCACCAACTACCTGCAGGGTGGCCAGATGAACACCGTCTGGGCTATCGTTGGTATGGCAATCTCCTTTGTCATCGCCGCTGCCGTCGTCTTTGCCTGCGGCTTCTCCAAGGAGGAACTCGCCGAGATGGAGGCCTAAGGCCAAACCATTCGGTTGCATATGACCTCACCTACACGACAGGGCCCCGTCAGGCGCAAGCCCGGCGGGGCCCTTCTTGCAAGGTAGACTGATGGGGGGCGGGTGAGATTCGCCCGCGAGGGTTTGCCAAGCGGCGGGGGCTTTCGCGCGGGGTTACCGCGAAAGTTTCCGGCGGTTCGCAAATCCTTTATCGAACGAAAGGACATGCAGATGAGTTTGGGAACGCTGACCGTCAACGGTCGCCAGGATGGCTTTTTGTGCGAGGGCAAACCGTTCTTTTGGTTTGCCGATACGTGCTGGAGCGCGTTTACGAGCATTGCCGAGGCCGATTGGGACTACTATCTGACCCGTCGCGCCGAGCAGGGCATGAACGTGCTGCAGATCAACACGCTGCCGCAGTGGGATCGCTGCTGCCCCGATCTGGGCATTTGGCCCTATGCCAGCGAGGATGGCGTGCATTTTGATTGGTCCCGACCCAACCAAGCGTACTGGGATCGTGCCGCCGCCATGTGTCGCGCTGCCGTCGAGCACGGCATTCGTCCGGCACTCGTGCTTATGTGGTGCAACTACGTGCCCGGTACCTGGGGCGCCAAGATTGCCGAGCATTGCGGTGCCGAGGTTATGCCGCGCGAGGAGGTCCGTGCCCACGTTGCCCGCGTCGTCGAGAACCTGGGTGAGTTCGACCCCGTTTACGTGGTGACGGGCGATACCGACTTTACCAGCGACGAGGCGATCGCCTATTACGAGGATGCCCTCGACGAAGTCGTCAATCGCGCGCCCGAGGCGTTGCGCACCATGCATATCAACCGCGGCAACCGCACCATCCCGGCACGGTACCTGGACCGCTTGGACTTCTACATGTTCCAGCCCGGCCACAACTACGAGGGCCAGCCCGAGGCTTGGCACTTGCCGCAGGACTTTATCGCCAACTATCCCAAAAAGCCGATGGTCAACTCTGAGCCTTGTTACGAGCAGATGGGTGCGTCGCGCAATGTGTACTGGCGCTTCACCGCGCAGGACTGCCGCGCGAGTGTGTGGTCGTCGATCCTTGCCGGCGCCAGCGCGGGTGTGACCTATGGCGCGCACGGTGTTTGGAACTGGCAGACTAGCAAGAGCCAGGGCTCGGTGCTGGGCGAGGGCTTCGATATGCCGTTCCGCTGGCAGGAGTGTCTGCAGTTTGCGGGCGTTTGGGACTTTGGCGCGATCGAGCATGTGCTTGCCGGCCTGGGTGCTACGGCTGGCGACGACGCACTTGCCGTGGTTCCGGCGCAGGAGCTCCTCGATGACGCGCGCGAGGCCATTCGTGTGGCGCGCGTTGGCGATCGCGTCGTCACGTACCTGCCGCGCACCACGGCGCTCAAGTTTAAGCTCGACGGCGCGCGTGGCTGGACGGCGACGGTTCTCGACATGGAAGACAAGCGCGTCGCCAAGCTGCCCGTTCGCGACAACGGTGACGGCACCGTGCGCGTGGCTCAGCATCCCTTTGAGCACGACGCCCTGGTGATCCTGACCCCTGGGCGCTAACGGCTCTTCTCCAACATTTACAACCCAGTCCCTTTCATAAGGCTGCGACGGAATGGTTCCTGCATGACGGCTTTAAGCTGTCAAGGGGAGCCATTCCGCCGCACTCATTGGGGACGTACTTAAATGAGTGGTTTAACTTGAGACGGGACTTTTTGACCGCCTGATGGGTCGCGCGCCACAATTCGGGCGCTACAGTAGCTCGCCGTGGCGGGCGATGTAGCGGCGCTTGACCAGCTGGGTGAGCGCGATATAGGCGGTGACGATGCCGACGAGCAGCGCGAAGAAGCTCGGCGGCAGCGGCATGAGGCCCAGCGCATCGGCGATGGGGCTTGCCGGCAGCCAGGTGACGAGTGCCAGACCCAGCACGGTGAGGGCGCACAGCGCGGGCGCGGCGTGGTCGCGCGGGCTCGGCAGGCGCGGGGAGCGCAGCATATGGATCACGAGCGTCTGTGACCACATGGACTCGACAAACCATCCGCTCTGGAAGAGCGCCGCAAAGGCCGCCATGCCTGCGACGTTGCCCGCGGCGGCAAGCTCTGCCCAGCTCGCGCCCACGGTTGCGGGGCACACCACAAAGAAGAGCGCGGCAAAGGTCACAATGTCAAACAGCGAGCTCACGGGGCCCAGCTCGAGCATAAAGTCCCTAATGGACGTGGCATCCCAGGCGCGCGGGCGGGCAGTCCAGGCGTCGTCGACGGTGTCCCACGGCAGCGCGATGCATACGATCTCGTAGACCAGCGACAGCAGCACCAGCTGCAGGGCGCTCAAGGGCAAGAACGGCAGGAACAGGCTCGCGACGGTCACGGACAGCACATTGCCAAAGTTGGAGCTCACCGTGGTCTTGAGGTACTTGAGCAGGTTGCCGTAGGTGCGACGGCCTTCGATGGCGCCGCGCTCGAGCACGCCCAGATCCTTCTGAAGCAAGATGATATCGGCGGATTCCTTGGCGATGTCGACGGCGGAATCGACCGAGATACCGCAGTCGCTCGCGCGCATGGCGGCGGCGTCGTTAATGCCGTCGCCCATAAAGCCCACGGTGTGACCGAGCAGCTCGCGCATGACGCGCACCAGGCGCGCCTTCTGCAGCGGCGAGAGCTTGGCGAAGAGATGGGTGTTCTCGGCGCGCTCGGCAAGCTCGGCGTCATCGAGTGCATCGATCTCGGAGCCCAGCAAGACGTTGCTCGCGTCGACACCGATTTGCTCGCAGACGGTGGCGGCGACACGGTCGTTGTCGCCGGTCAGGACCTTGACCGCCACGCCCTTGGCCTCGAGGGTGGCGACAGCGCCGGCGGCACTTGCTTTGGGCGGATCGAGGAAGGCCAAAAAGCCCATCAGCACCATGTCGCACTCGTCGGCGATGCCAAACTCACCCACGCAGCGCGGATTGGTCTTTTGCGCCACGGCGATCACGCGCAGGCCCTCGGCATTGAGTTCGGCGACCTGCTTGCGAATCTGGGCGAGCTTGTCTTTGGTAAGCGGCTGGGCAGTGCCATCGACCTCGACAAAGGAGCAGATATCGAGCATTTCCTCGGCAGCCCCCTTGGTAACCATCTGGGTTTTGCCCTGGGTATCGGCGACGACTACGCTTAGGCGACGGCGCGAGAAATCGAAGGGCACCTCGTCGACCTTGGTATAGCGGTCGCGCAGGCTCTGCCCCAGCATGGCATCGGGCACGACGGTCGAGGGCGTCATGTCGGCACGGTCGATGACGGCCAGGTCTATAAGGTTCTTGAGGCCGGTCTGGAAGAAGCTGTTCAAAAACGCATGGCGCAGCACGCGCGCGTCCTCGTTGCCGTCGGTGTTGAGGTAGCGCTCCAGCACGATGCGGTCTTCGGTGAGGGTGCCGGTCTTGTCGCAGCACAGGACGTCCATCGCGCCGAGGTTTTGGATCGCCGGCAGCTCCTTGACGATAACCTGGCGACGGGCGAGGTCCTTGGCGCCCTGCGACAGGCTCGTGGTCACGATGACGGGAAGCATCTGCGGCGTGATGCCCACGGCTACGCTCGTGGCGAACAGCAGCGCGTCGATGACGTTGCCCTTGGTGGCGGCGTTGATGGCAAAGACGGCCGGCGCCATAACGAGCATAAGGCGTACGAGCAGTATGGAGACGCTCGAGACACCGCGGTCAAACGCGCTCTTCTCGCCGCGCCGGTTGAGCATCTTGGCGATGCCGCCCAGGTAAGTGTCCGAGCCGGTGGCTACGACAAGTGCCATAGCGGTGCCGTTTTGCACGGAGGTGCCGGTAAAGACGATGTTCTTGCAGGCGGGGAGCGGCAGCGCGGAGCTGCCGGCACCCTCGGCGACGGTGATGGCAGCGATCTTTTCGACGGCCTCGCTCTCGCCGGTGAGTGCGGACTCGATCACAAACAGGTCGCGCGCGGTGATGATGCGGGCATCGGCTGGCACCATATCGCCGGCAGAGAGACGGATTACATCGCCGGGGACGAGCTCGTCAAAGGGGATCTCGATACGCTCGCCGTCGCGCAGGGCACAGCAGGTGTTGGAGACCAGGTCCTTGAGGGCCTCGGCCGCATTGCCGCTGCGGGCTTCCTGGATAAACTTCATGCCGCCCGATACCAGCAGCATGATGCCGATGACGATGACCGTGGAGGGATCGCGTTGCGGCTCGGGCACGGCGAGCACGTCGATGTAGAGCGAGACCAGCGCGAGCGCGGCGAGGATACCGGCGAAGGGATCGATGAACGCGTTGGCGATGCGGCGGGCGAGCGTCTTGGTCGGCGCCTCGATGGTGTTGGGGCCGGAGGCGTCCAGGCGCTCGGCGGCGTGCTCGGCAGTGAGTCCGTCGGCCGTGGCGTCAAGCAGCACGAGGGCGTCCTCGGCGCTATGGGCGGCGGCGAAGATGGTGTTCTTGGATAGGCCGGTGTGAGCGGCGGGGCGCGCCGTGCGGCGGCGCTTGGAGATGGCTTCGAGTACCGTGGCGGTTTTGAGCATCAGCATAGGGTCCTCCTTGTTGAAGGGAGTTAGCGTACGTGTCGTATGTGCTTCAAAAAACCTAGATGTCGCTCACGTCATGCTTTCGAACCACCACAAAGGGACAGGCACCTTTGTGGTGGTTTTGACGATCGGCTGTTGGCGCTTATGCGTGCGCGGAATCCTCGCGGCGTGCCGAGAGCGACATGCAGGTTTTTCGACTATGACTGCCTTCCATGGCACACCTCCTTAAGGCCGGGCGCGGCGCGCTTTGGGTATCTCGTACCCGTTACAATCCGCCCGTATTCTTGATGAGGGGGTTTGCCGTGTCAACCCCAATGTTTGGAAAACCATTGCCCCTGACAAAGCCTTTACAGAATGCCGAGGCCCCAAAGCGCGCCCGCAACGCGCCCTGCCTGCGCTAAACTGGAAGGCACGTACGCGATTACGAGAGGAGCCCGCATGGAGGCTTACAAGCAAGAGTTCATCAAGTTCATGGTTGAGTCCGACGTTCTTAAATTCGGCAGCTTTACGCTCAAGAGCGGCCGTCAGTCCCCGTTCTTTATGAACGCCGGCGCCTATGTGACGGGCTATCAGCTCAAGAAGCTGGGCGAGTATTACGCCCAGGCCATCCACGATAACTTTGGCGACGACTTTGACGTGCTGTTTGGACCGGCCTACAAGGGTATTCCGCTGGCCGTCGTGACCGCAATTGCCTACCACGAGCTGTACGGCAAGGAGGTCAAGTACTGCTGCGATCGCAAGGAGGCCAAGGACCACGGCGCCGACAAGGGCAACCTGCTGGGCTACGAGCCCCAGGACGGCGACCGCGTGGTCATGGTCGAGGACGTCACTACCAGCGGTAAGTCCATCGACGAGACCTATCCCAAGGTCAAGGCTGCTGCCGATGTCGAGATCAAGGGCCTCATCGTGTCCCTCAACCGCATGGAGGTCGGCAAGGGTGGCGTGACCACCGCGCAGAAGGAGATCGAGGCCAAGTACGGTTTCCCCGTCGCGAGCATCGTCTCCATGGCCGAGGTCGTCGAGACCCTCTACAACCACGAGATCGACGGCAAAGTCGTCATCGACGACGAGCTCAAGACCGCTATCGACGCCTACTACGAGCAGTACGGAGCTCGGGAGTAGTTACGCGGGTTTACCAACCCGCGTAACGGCTCGACGCTGCAAACCCGCCAGAGCGGCAATCTGCCTTTCAACTTCGGCGGCATGATCGAAAGATCAATGCCGCCTCGTTTCAAGGCACCTTGCTCGCTCTGGCGGGTTTTCGCTGTCGTTGCCAAAACATCGGCGTTGCCTTGGTAGTCATTGGGGACAGACATAAATGAGTAGTCATTGGGGCGTTCTTAAATGACTACTCAGGATGAGCGTCCAAAAATCCGCGCTCGTTCGATTGGCGCATGTCTACGCAGCGTAGGTTGTCGAGCCTGGCCTTCAAATGGATACTGACTGTCGAACCGGTTCACTCCATTTCTTCAATTTGATTGGACAGCCCATGAACCAGACACGGCAAACCAATGCCTCCCATACTTTTTTGGCAGCGCATGCCATCAAGCAGCTGCGCGAAGAGCGCGGCCTCACCCAGCGCGCCCTGGCGGAAAGCCTTGGCGTGACCGATAAAGCCGTCAGCAAGTGGGAATCCGGCCGCGGCCTTCCCGACATTTCCCTCGTTGAGCCTTTGGCCCAGAGACTCGGCATAAGCGTGGCCGAGCTTTTGGCTGGTGACATTCGGGCCAACGCCAACCGTGCAGGCAATATGCTCAAAGGCGTCTTTTACGTTTGCCCTATCTGCGGAAACGTTGTGCACGCGCTCGGAGAAGGCAGCTTTAGCTGCTGTGGCTCCACGATGTTTCCCCAGGAGGCCGAAGAGCCGGACGCGGACCACGCCTTTTCCATCGAGCGCATCGAGGACGATTGGTACGTCACGCTCGATCATCCCATGACCAAGGATCACTACATTAGCTTTGTGGCATATGCGACTATGGACGGCATCTGCTTTAAGAAGCTCTATCCAGAGCAATCGGTGCAGCCGCGCTTCCATATTACCGGGCGCGGCAGGATATATCTTTACTGCAACCAACACGGACTCTTTACGTCGCTGACGCCTCGCAAATAACGGCTGTCTTCCGCCCTCCTCATGCGTTCCCAGGGGACCCAAAATGAGCGTGGATAATCTCCCGGTTTTGGCCTGTGTGCGGGCTCAAAGTGGGAGATTATCCACGCTCGTTATCTGAGTGTCCAAAAATCCACGCTCGTCGCTACTTGAGTCCGGGCAGGCGGGTGTAGGGGAACGAGCGCTCTAGGAACTCGGAGCAGCGGGCGTAATCTTTGGCAAAGTAGCTGCTATAGAGCGAATCGAGTACGTATTGCACGGCGATATGGCTGGCGAACTGCGTGATGCGGTGCGTCATGCTCTCGTGGTCGCTTACCGTGAGATAGGCGGCAAAGCCGGGGTGAATGCGGGCACAGTACGGCGTGCCGATGACGATGACCGGGACATGTCGACTGCTGAGGATTGGCAAGATCTCCCTGAGGTTGGGGGCAAGGCCGCTGTAGGAGATAACGATTGCCACATGGTCGGGGCCCGAGGCGAGCGCCGTACGCACCTGCGCCTCGACACTGTCGTGGCACGTCGCGCTTTTGCCGGACGAGAGCAGGCGATCGCGGAACATTCCCGCTGGATACAGGTTATGCGAGCCCGTGTAGATGTCCACGGTGCCGGCGCGCATGATGAGCTTGGCGGCGTGGTCGAGCTGTGCAGAGTCGAGCAGCTCCTGCGTTTCGGCCAGCGTGGTCTGGTAGAGCCCCTCCATGCGCTCCATCACCTGCGCAGGGGTGGAGGTTGCATCGAAGGGAAAGTTGATATCCACCTCGGCGGCGGAGTCTGCGCGCAAGGCTGCGCGTACCAGCTCGACCTTGAGCTCCTTAAAGCCCTCAAGGCCGAGCTTTTTGCAAAAGCGGTGGATGCTCGCGACGGAGACATTGGTCTGGTGCGCAAATTCCTTGATGGAGAGCCCGCGAACGTTCTCACCCATGGCGAGAACCGTCTGCCCGAGCTGCTGCTCGGTGGGGGTGAGCCCCTTGCCCTGGGTGATTTTGCGCTTGATATCCATATGGCTCCCATGCATTCGTATCGCGATGTATCAATCATAACGGTAAATAAAACGCCCGGCTAAGCCGGGCGTCTCGTAAGGGGCTGTTGCGCGGGGTCGCTACCCGAGCACGCGGACGGGACCGAGTAGGCCGCTGGGATCGGAGGGTTCTGTCATGCCGAACATGTCGGGGACGGCGTGGTCGAGGGTGTTGATGATATCGATCGTAAGCGCGTGCTCGCCGGCCAAAAGCGCGCCGGCCTCAAAGCGGTAAGGCGGACAGATGCGTGTGCCGAGGGATTTGCCGTCGAGGGTGACGGTTGCGGTCTCAAAGACCTCGCCAAGGTCGATGACGGTGCGGGTGGCCGCTTCGCCCAGGACAAAGGAGGCCCGGTAGCGGAATGTGCCGGCCTTGCCGGGGAACTCGGCCGAGGAAAGGTCGCGCAGGTCTGCAAGCTCAACAGACTCGCCAAAGGCATCGGTGCCAGGGGCAGAGAAGGCAACCGCCCAGGGCCCGTCGACGCATGTGGCTTCGTCTTCGGCGGTTGCCACAGCAACGGAACCTGTAGCCCCAAGGACCACGATGCAGCTCTCGTAGGGAGCCAGCTCGAGCGTGCCGTCAAAGGCGGCGGGCTCGGTGCCGTTGAGCAGGTCGAGGCGCGCGCCTGCAACGGGTGTGCCGTCGGCAAGCGCAATCTGAGTGGAGATACCCTGCTTGGGATGCTCGTTGACGAGCATCAGATAGCTCTCGCCCGCCCGCTCGTAGCGCAGTGCGCGCAGCCAGGACTGGGGCTCGGCGCAAACCACGGTCTGCATGCCGGTATTGGCAAGTGTGTCTGCGAGCTCGGTGGTCGCCAGGAGCTTGATGTCGGCGACCGCGGCTGCATCCAGGGAGGCAAAGCCCTCGCGGCCTGCAGTGTCACCGTCGTAGCGCTTGTTCGGCAACTCATCCAGCGCGTACACGGCAACACCTGCGGCTGCGGCGCGCGCGGCAAAGTCGAGCACGGCTCCGCCGACAAACTCGGCTCCGGGCATCACCAGGCAGCGGTATGCCTGGCCGTTCACGCTAAAGCCGCTACCGTCTGCGGCAATTTCAACGGCATAGCGCCCTGCGTCCTCAAATGCCTCTGCCGGCACGATGTCAAAGTCGACCTGCGCGCGCAAAAGCTCGGAGGCGGCATGCTGCATAAAGTTCGCCTCGCCTGCCCACTCGGCGTCCGCATGGTAGAGAAGCGCCACCGGGGTCGTTGCGCGCCCGCCGCTCAGCAGGCTCGCCGTACGGTTCATGTAGCTCATGAGCTGCCCAAAGTGTGCAAACTGGGGGTTTTGGCCATGCGCATAGAAATGCGGCGGGCAGTCCCAGTCGGGGAAGGCGGCCATGCTAAAGGCATGCGGCACAAACCAATTGACGCCGCGCACCAAAAAATGATCGGCGATCCACTTCATCTCGCGTAGGCCTTCGTGCCATCCAAATGCGCCAAAGACCTCGGCCATGCAGCGCCCCTGCTTTTTGGGATCGAGGTGTGCTGCCGAGGAGCCCAGCTTGGGCAGCACGTAGTTATAGAACTCGAGGTCCCACACGCCGCGTCCGTAGCTGTGAAGGCCGCGGTCCATGCCGGGTACCAGCTGGTTGATCACGATGTCGACGCCCGCCATGTCCTGACCGCCCACGGCGCGGAAGTAGTGCCCGGCGCCCACGCCCAGGCGCGCGTGGCAGTCCTTGTCCTCGATAACGTGGCCGATGTACTGCACGCCGCGCGCGCGGCACCAGTCTCCGAGCTGGTCGCAGAAGCACTCCTTATAGAGGGTGCTCGCGATGTCCATATAGACGTGGCGTACGTGCGCGCCGGCCGGCTCGCGGTCCCACAGGTGCGGGAGCTCGGCCAGGTAGCGCTCGCCCAGTGCCGCGCGTAGGCGACGCTCAAGCTCGGCCGACCAGGGTAGGGGCGCGGTGGCCTTGCCGATGAGCGTGTCCGAGATGCCATCGGGGCCCGTGGTGCCCTTCTCGTTGGCAAATCCGGGCTCATCGGAGAAAAAGCCCAGGATCGTCTTGCCAAACTCATCGCCCAGATGCTCAAAATGCGGCTCGTAGACAGCATCGATGAGCTGCGCCACCGAGGCGCGGTCGACCATATTGATGTAGTCCTCGTTGTAGGAGGTCTTGCCGCTCGTGAACATCACGCATGCCTGCGTGAGGCCCGCAGGTGCATCGAAGACCAGGCGGCTGGGGTTGCCGTCTGCATCGTCGATTACTCGGTAAGCGACGTCGACGGGGCTGCCGTCCTGCATAAATGTCACGCCGTGGAAGCGCTCCGTTTTGTCGAGCATGTTGGCGAGCGCGATGCTCGCGGCGGACGTGGAGCCCACGATGTCGAACGTGCGGTGCGTGAGCACGATCTTGCGGAGCTCGGGCACGGCCTCCTTGACGGCGCCGTTGGCAAAGCCCGTGGGGAAGTGCGCGTCGTCCAAGATCCAGAGCTTAAGGCCCAGCTGCTTGCACTCGTCAATGACAAAGCGCAAGTCGCGCCACCAGCCCTCGCCGCAAAAATCGGGGTGTGGGCGGCTTTCGAGACAGACCTCGTGGATGTCGGCGCCGGCGATCTTTTCCAGATACTCGGCAATGGTCTTATGGCTCTCGCCCTTCATCCACAAAAACGGAAGCACGTGGTTGTCGTATGTGCCCTCGAGCACCTGCTGATAGTACGCGGTCATGGATCCTCCTTGGCTCGATCGATCTGCTGCATAGCACAGATTATGGACGCGTCGGCGCGTTCTGCTAATATCTGAATCACGACGAACTATGACCAAATCAACGATTGGCAAGCCATGGAGATCGACGAGCTCGAGCGTAGGCTCAGCGAACTGAGCACCAGTGAGATCGCTTATAAAGACGGCATGGCATTTGATTGGTCGATTATGACCGAGCATGTCGAAATCGACGGATGCCCAGTGCGCAAGATTGGGCAGCCAGGGTTTGCCTATGCCCAGCCCGGCATGCCGCGTGGCCTGACGATAAGGAAAAACTCGCGCTTTAATGCAGTTCCCGAGCACGTGCATGATTACGTGGAGCTGAGCTATGTGTATCGCGGACGCTGCCCGCAAACGGTGGCGGGGGAGAGGCTCGAGCTGGGCCGCAACGAGGTGCTTTTGCTCGACGCCCTCTGCCCGCATGCCGTGGCGGCGCTTGGTGAGGACGACATCATGCTAAGCATGACCGTTTCACGCTCTTTTTTGCGCCGGAGTCTCGAGTCGAGCCTCTCGCGCGAGAGCGCGGTCTCGCGGTTTTTGTTCAACGCGCTCAACAGCGAGACGGACCATCGGGGCCATGTCCGTTTTCATTGCGGCGAGAGCCGTCGGATTCGGCGCTACATGCAGGAGATGCTCTGCGAGCTGTACGACCCGAGCCCCAACGGTCCCGAGATCGTCTTGCGTCTGTTTCAGCTGTTTTTGGCCGAGCTCATGGATTGCTACGAGCGCGAGCTGGTGCGCGGCGCGGCGGACGGCGCGGCGGGGCCCACTGCCCTGGTGACGGGAATGCTCGGCTATATCGATCGCGAATTCGCCGCGTGCTCCCTCGAGGGGATGGCGGCGGAGTTTGGCTTGAGCCCTAATTATGCGACGGCGCTCCTCAAGCGGCATGTGGGCAAGACCTTTAGGCAGCTTGTGCAGGAGCGACGCCTGGTACGTGCGGCCGAGCTTCTGTGCGGCGGCGCCACGGCCGGGGCGGCTGCGCATGCGGTGGGCTATGAAAACATGAGCTTCTTCTACCGTAAGTTTCACGACAAGTATGGCTGCACCCCCGCGGCATACCGCCGGTAAGCGCGGAGCGGATCGTCTTCGCTCCTTCGGTGTCAAAAAGTTTCAGCTGCAGCGCTGTTGCAGCGCGCGTCTGCGAAAAGAAGTGTCGGGTTTGGCACCCCTGCCCCTGTCTGTCGCGTGCGTGGGCGATACTCGGCTTATCGACCCGCGATGCAAAGGAGATGCTCATGGCAAACATCAAGTTCCCCGAGGGCTTCTATTGGGGTGGCGCCACCGCCGCCAACCAGTTTGAGGGCGCTTGGAACGTGGACGGCCGCGGTCCTTCCGTCGACGACCATTTCTTGGGCGGCAGCTACAAGGAGCCGCGTCAGATTACGATCGACATCGATCCCAACCGCTTCTACCCCAATCATGACGGTATCGACTTCTACCATCACTACGAGGAGGACATCGCGCTGTTCGCCGAGATAGGCTTTACCATGTTCCGCATGTCCATCTCTTGGAGCCGTATCTTCCCCAACGGCGATGACGCTGAACCCAACGAGGCCGGCCTTGCCTTCTACGACCGCGTTTTCGACTGCCTGCGCGCTCACAATATCGAGCCGCTCGTGACCCTCTCGCACTACGAGATGCCCTATCACCTGGTCGAGAAATACAACGGCTGGGCGAGCCGCGAGCTCATCGGCTTCTTTGAGAAGTACTGCCAGACCGTCTTCGACCGTTACCAGGACAAGGTCAAGTTCTGGCTCACCTTCAACGAGATCAACTGCGGTACCCAGGACATGGGCAACCTCTTTGAGACCAGCATGATCCAGGGCTTTGAGGGCCCGGCTTCGGCGGTCCACACTACGCCGCAGGAGCGTATGCAGGCGCTGCATCACCAGTTTGTTGCCAGCGGCCGCGTCGTGCGCTACGCCCACGAGCACTACCCGCAGTTTAAGATGGGCAACATGGACTGCTTCATCCTGTCCTATGCCGCCACGTGCGATCCGGCCGACGTGTTCGCCACACAGCAGGAGATGAATACCATGAACTGGTACTGCTCCGACGTGCAGGTGCGCGGCAAGTACCCGTTCTATGCCAAGCGCTTCTGGGCCGAGAACGACGTTGAGCTCGTGATGGAGGACGGCGACCTGCAGGATATCGCCGACGGCAAGGTTGATTTCTACACCTTTAGCTACTACATGTCCGGCACCGTGGGCACCCACAAGGACCACGAGATGACCGAGGGCAACATGACCTTTGGCGGCAAGAACCCCTATCTGGAGTCCACCGACTGGGGCTGGCAGATCGATCCGCTGGGTCTGCGCATCGCCCTCAACGAGATTTACGCCCGCTATGAGATTCCGCTGATGGTGGTCGAGAACGGCATGGGCGCCTACGACGAGGTCGAGGAGGACGGCTCCATCCACGACCCGTACCGCATTGCCTACCTGCGCGGCCACATCAAAGCCATGGGCGAGGCCATTGCCGACGGCGTCGACTTGATCGCCTACACCTGGTGGGGCCCCATCGACCTGGTGTCCGCCGGCACCGGCGAGATGCGCAAGCGCTACGGCTTTATCCACGTCGATAAGTACGATGACGGCACCGGTACCTACGAGCGCCGCCGCAAGGACAGCTTCTACGCCTACCAGAAGATCATCAAGTCCAACGGCGCCGAGGGCCTGGAGTAATCGACAATATGAGTGCCGCTGGGGAATAGCCTTGGGATGGGCTCGCGATTCGAGTCCCCACCTTAGCATTTGAACCATTTGGCACTATAATCACCATAGGCATGCGCATAACGTTGCGCTTAATCAAGAGGAGAAAACGCATGGGTCTGTTTGATATGTTCAAGAAGAAGGCTGAGCCCGCGGCTGCCGCTGCTCCTGCCTCCATCTCTGCTTCTGCCGGCGCCGACGTGCTGTGCTCGCCCGTCAAGGGCAAGGTCATCAAGATGGCCGACGTGCCCGATCCCGTCTTTGGTGGCGAGGTTCTGGGCAAGGGCTGCGCCGTGTGGCCCGAGGACGATCTGGTCTACGCTCCCTGCGACGGCAAGGTGACCGTCACCATGGGTCACGCCGTGGGCCTGCAGTCCGATAGTGGCATCGAGGTCCTGGTGCACGTTGGCGTCGATACCGTCAACATGAACGGCGACGGCTTCGAGGGCTTCGTCAAGGCCGACGATGTCGTTAAGGCCGGCCAGCCCATACTTAAGATTGACCGCGCCAAGATCGCCGCTGCCGGCTACAAGGACTGCGTCGTCGTGGCCGTGTCCAACACCGCCGAGTTTGCCGATGTCGAGCTCGCCGTCGAGGCCGAGTCTGCCGTTGCCGCCGGTGACGCCATCGTTAAGGTCGTCCGCAAGTAGTCTGCGGCATCCAGAAGATGCACAAGGGTGGTCGGATTATCCGGCCACCCTTTTTTAATGGGCCAAGCAGGCGCATTTTATTGCAGAGGGGCTTGCTTTATGGGCCATTCGTTCGTCAAATTGAGCCGCCTGCGCTTTTGCGACGCAGAGGGTTGGGCCGGGCTGCTAATATGGACTTGCTGTTACGACGTGCGCTGCGCAGGGAACGCGGCGCCGCTTGTTTGGAGGAATGTCATGAAAAAGAAGCTGCTGCTTGCGCCCCTGATGGCTGCCCTGGTCGCGTGCGTGGTTTTGCTTTCCGGCTGCGGAGGGCCTTCGGTGGAGGAGCTCATCACCAACGACCTTACGAGCCAGTTTGACGAGATCAAGAACGGCGGCGATGACTTCCTTGCCGGTCTGGAAGAGGCTTCGGGCGACGAGTTTGAGCAACTGGGCATCGATCCCAAGGAGTACGCCAAGAGCTATCTCGAGGGTTTTGATTACAAGATCGGCGATGTGACGGTCGATGAGGACAAGGGCACCGCGACCGCCGAGGTTACCATCACCTGCAAGTCCATGAATAAGATCGTCGAAGATTTCGCCACCCAGTATCAGGAGAAGGTCGCCGCACTCGATACGATGCCTTCCGAGGACGACCTGTACAAGATGGCCGGCCAGGTGATGGTCGACGTGACCAAGGCCGCTAAGACCAAGGACACCAAGGTCACCTTTAAGTATTCCGCCAACGAGGATAACGAGTGGTCTGCCGACGATTCCGCAACCACCGAGATGATGAATGCGATGATGAGCTAGTTTGTTACGCGGTTTTGCCAAACCGCGTAACGGCTCGACGCTGCAAGCCCGCCAGAGCGGCAATCTGCCTTTCAACTTCGGCGGCATGACCAGAAGGTCAATGCCGCCTTGTTTCAAGGCACCTTGCTCGCTCTGGCGGGCTTTCGCTGTCCGTCCTCTACCTGCGGCGTTCTCGTTGCTGGAAGGTGGCAGTTGGGGACGTTCCTTTTCTGCCGGCAGTTGGGGACACTCCTTGTGCCGACGTTGCATCGAGTGGTCGGGAAAATGCGACCCGGTTTTTGGCCGAATAATGGGTCGCGGTTTCCGGATGGGGTGGGTTGCGGAAACCGCGACCCGGAATATTGCTCTGAAACGGGATGCCGTTTCCCCGATGGGGCTCAACCGGAAAATGCGTCCCAGTTTGAGGCATCAAAACGGGACGCATTTTCCGCACGGCAGCATCGCCGCGACCGAGCAGCGCGTCAGCTTCGTTACTCGCCCAAGATTAGCTCGGCGAGTTCGTTCTGGGTGTCTACCACGCAGTCGGCGCCGGCGGCTTCCAGCTCTGCGCGGCCGCGGAAGCCCCAGCTGACGCCCGCGCTCTTAAGGCCGGCGTTGTGGCCGGTCAGAACATCGACATTCGAATCGCCCACATAGAGCGTGGTTGCCGGATCGGCGCCCAGCTCTTTCATCACATGCAACGTGACGGGTGCTTCGGGCTTGGGCGGAAATGCGTCCACACGGCCCTGTACCAGCGCAAAGCGATCGGGGCCAAAATATTTCTCGATAAGCGGGGCTGCCGAAATATGATCCTTGTTGGTGAGCACGGCAAGCTGAACGCCCGCTGCGCGCAGACGGTCGAGCATCTCAATCGTGCCGGCGTAGGGTGAGGTGTGGTCCTCCTTGTGCTCGCCGTAATAAGCTCTAAACTCGGCAAGCGTTTGCTCAAACATACGGCCGTCGCCCGCATACTCGGCGGGCATAAAGCGCTCAACCAGCTTGAGCATGCCGTTTCCCACCTTGTAGCGGTACTCGTCGACGGCAAACGTGGGCCAGCCGTGCATCTTGCAGGTATGGTTGCCGGCGGCCGCCAGGTCCTCGAGCGTGTTGAGGATGGTGCCGTCAAGGTCAAAGATCACGGTGGAAAAAGCTGCCATAGGTACGCTCCCATCTATATAGCTCACGCAAACGGCAACCATAATAGCGCGTGCCGCCCAGCCGGGAATGGGCGGGTCAAAAGTCCCGCGGGGGCATTCGGGCCACTCAATCTTGTGGGCGGGTTTGGTTCGTCAGCGGCCTGGTGGCGATAGAGGTTGCCTATAGGCGGTTATCCGGGAGCCATATGGCTCGGATATGGCGGTTTTTGTGTAGTGCATTGACCGATTTACCTGCGGTAACGTACACTTCCTCCGTTAAAAAATAGAAGCCGGAGCACGGGTGCGCGCGAGCGCATAAAGGGGAATCGGGTGAGAATCCCGAGCAAGGCGGTTACTGTGTGCGGGCGCGCCCGCGAGCCAGATTACCTGCCCGCGCTCTTCTCGAAACCGAGGGCCTCTCTGCTTGCCGCTGGATTCCGGTCTACAAGGGGTGCTGCTGAGCGTGCGTTTTGCTGCTGATAGGGTGGCTGGCGTGCGCTTTTGTGCTGCCGGGGCATCGCCTGCCCCGCCTTCTTCGCCACGGCTCTATTGCAGGTTCGCGAAAGAAGGAGAACGGGTGACGCGAAACAACATTATGCTCAAGCGCCTGGGAGCCGCTGCTTTCTCGGTGCTACTCGTCTGGTCGATGCCGGGTACGTCGGCATTTGCCGAGGGCGTGGCAGAGATCGCTGTGCAGGCGCAGGCCCAGGCCTCGCAGCAGGCGGATACTGCCGAGAACGCCGACGAGTCGGGTTTCACTGCGGACGAGCAGACGGGTGCTGAAGGCGCCGAGGCGTCGGCGGACGAGGCAAGATCCGACGTTGCTCCGTCTGCCGATGAGGGGCTTGCCGCCATGCTGAGTGCGGACGGGCAGAACGCCGCCGCGGTGAACGTCGACGATGACGACGCCGATGTTCAGCAGGCACGTGACGTGCGTGTCGCCAAGGCCGGCGAGACGGTGACGGTCTCTTCTGCCGATGAGTTGCCTGCCACCATCGAGGCCGGGGCTGTCGTGAAGCTCGCGGCGAATATCAGCCTTGAGGCTGACCAACAGATCGAGACCGTGGCCGGTACGCTCGATGGCCGGGGCCATAGCATCGTGCTCAACGGCAAGGCGTTGGCGAAGAGCGTGACCGGTACAGTGCAGAATCTGGGCGTGACGGGCCGGGCAACCATGGGCGATTATGAGGGCGCCCTTGCGATCAATTGCTCGGGAACCGTGCAGATGTGCTGGTCGACGGTCGCTTTGAGCGATGGCGGCTCTTGGGCCGATTACGGTGGCCTGGTGGGAACGCTCAACGGTGGGTCTGTAATCAACTCCTATGTTTCCGGATCGATGTCGGGCTTTTTCGCTCATGGTCTCGTTTGCCGGTATAGCTCCGGTGCTATGGTCAACAACCTCTTCACCGCGGGCGACCAGGCTTGCGGTTTTGGCAATGATTCTTCCTTCGGCACCAAAATCTCGACCGACGAGCTCAAGACCCAGGCCTCGGTCGACAAACTCAACACCGACGCCCCCGCCACCGGCTTTAGCTGGTCTGCACGGGGCGGTTTGCCCGTGCTGGTTTCGGGCAGCGCCGTGGTCGTCGTGAACAAAGATGCCCTCAAGGCCGCCATCGACGACGCCAGCGCCAAGGTCGAGAACGACTACACGGCCGAGAGCTGGTCGAAGCTCGCCGAGGCCCTTGTGAGCGCTCAAGACGTCTACGCAAACGATGACGCCAAGCAGGCCGAGGTCAACGCTGCAACCAAGACGCTTACCGATGCCATTGCCGCACTCGAGAAGCCCAAGCCCACCGAGCCCGTGGCTCGGCCGCAGAACGTAGTGCGCCTGAGCTCGCAGAGCGACCTCGAAAACAAGTTCAAGCCCGCCGACGCCGACGCCTACTACGTGCTCGACAACGACATCACCATCGATGACAGCTGGTTCTTTGCCCCCATGGGCATGCTCGCGGGCACGCTCGACGGCCAGGGCCACACCATCACCTTCGCCAACGGTGGCGGCGTGAAGTCGCTCATGGACGGCGTTGCCTCTACGGGCGTGGTGCAGAACATCTCGTTTTCCGGTGAACTCAAGCAGGCGACGGACGGCAAGGCGTTCGGCCCCCTGGGCAACAAGGTTCAGGGTGCCGTGCTCAACTGCTCCACGAGTGTGACCGGCAAGGGCGTTGCGGGCTTTGCGCGTACGCTCGACGGCGGCATCGTGTCCAACTGCGTGTCGACCTCCGAGGGCACAGCGGGCGCGCTGTTCGCGACCTATAGCGCGGGCCAGCTCGTTAACACCTACTGGGGCGCATTCCTCACCAACAAGATGGACGCTCCCGCCTCGGCACTCGTCAACTCCTATGCCGTCGACCCCGCCGACATGGCCACCGATGCCTTCGCCGATCTTATCAACGCCAACTGCGGCGCCAACGGCAGCAGCTGGGGTATCGATAAAAGTGGCACGCCGGTCTTTGGCTCGGGCAACAGCTACCAGGCGCCCGAGGACACCGCGCCCGACGACGCCTACACCGTGAGCTTCACGGCCAACGACGGCACCAGCCAGACGGTTGCCGGCCATATGCTCGAGGTTTCGCCTGATGCTGTGGACGCCTACCGCAAACTTGGCGTCTTTGCACTTAAGGGCGTCCCGGCCACGAGCACCATCACCTAGGGCACCGATGACGCCAACCGCGGCAACATCGGCATCAACGAGTCCACGGGAGAGCTCTACGTCTACGACAACGCTACCGGCACGGTGACCGCCACCGAGCGCAAGGTCGATGGCTCCGAGCAGACCGTGGCTACCATCAAGATCAAGGCCAAGGCCAAGCAGTTCGACGACTTTGAGCTGTGGTATCGTGCCTCCGACGGCACCGTGAGCAACGTGACCGATGGTGCGGCTACCGTCCAGGGCTCCGAGGTGCGCAACCTCGAGATTCGCGTGCATTACGTCGACGCCGATAAGGGCGAGTACGTGCCCGTCTCGTTCAGCCGCTTCCACTTTGCCTCGAGCGATCCTACGACCATCTACAGCAACGACTACTCGGCCTGCTTTTACTTCAAGCATGCCGGCAGTGCCACGATCACCGTTACCCCGCGCGACGCCGCATCTGCGGGCGCCGGCTCCAAGAGCGTGACGCTGACGTCAGAAGCCGTGGCCGCCACGTCCATCTCGATGGGCTATAACGAGGACGGCGCCACCGTCTACCTGCAGGGCCGCAGCCCACTCTCCGAGCGCGGCGCGTTTTTGACCGATCACGCACGCCCGGTGGTGGTGCCCGACAACGCCACCAACCGCGACAACTTTACCGTGACGAGCAGCGATCCTGCCGTGGCGGCCTACACCACCGCGGGCGAGATCGGCTACACGGCGTACAAGGCTGGCACCACCACGTTTACCGCGACGCTGCCCGACACGGACGCCGATGGCAAGGTCATCAGCGCGTCGTGCGACGTGACTTATGCTTACCAAAATCCGCTTGCCAGCGTGACGGCCGGCACGGACAGCCTCTACCTCAAGGCCGGCTCGGCGCAAAAGCTCGACCTGGCCTTTACCGGCAAGAACGACGCGGACGGCTGGAGCGTGACCGAACCCGGCCTCACTTGGACGTTCAAGACACTCGACGGCAAGGACGCCTCGGGTATCGTGGGCATCGACCGCAACGAGAAGGGTGCCTGGAAGCACGTTGACGGCGCTCCCGATGACGGCCTGTACGTGGCCTCGAGTGACTACACGGTGACGGCGCTTTCGGCCGGCACGGTGATCGCGACGGGTACGCCGGTAGACGCGACCGCCGGCGCCGAGCCCGTGACACTTACCATCACCGTGGCCGGCGTGGCCGCGAGCCCCGCTACGAGTGAGTCCGCCTCGGCGGGCATCGATGCTGCTGCTGCGTTCATCGACGCACACCGCAGCTCTGACGCCTTCCAGTACGGCGACGAGTGGGAGATTTACGACTTTGCCAAGGCGGGCCGCACGATCGATTCCGGGCTGCTCGACAATTACCATGCCTCGCTGGCCGAGCACAAGGCCGAGTGGGGGAGCGCGACCTGCGCTCTGACCGAGACCGAGCGTGTGGCGCTGGCTCTCTCCGCCATCGGCGAGGACATCACCGACTATGACGGCGTCAACCTGGTCGAGCTCATTTGCAGTCGCACCGATATGATGCGCGCCAACGAGAAAATCTTCGCGCTGATGGCGCTCAATGCGAGCGGCTCGGATGCACCCGCCGGTTCCGCCTGGACGCGCGCGAGCCTCGTGGACGCCGTCTGTGAGCTCCTCGGTAGCGGCGACGCTGTGGAAGGTGCGCGGCTGGGCGACGTGGACCTGACGGCCATGGCGATCCAGGCCGTGGCGCCCTATGCGGGCGACACCAAGGTCGATGCTGCCATCGAGAACGGCCTCTCCTACCTCAAGGTCAAGATGAGCGCGGGTACCTGTGACTTCGGCTCTGCCGAGGCCAATGCCCAGGTGATCCTCGCGCTGCTTTCGCTCGACCGAGACCCGGCCAACCCCGTCAACGGGTTTGCAAATGCTGTGACCAACGTGGTCTGCGCGCTGGACCTGTACCGCGTGGACGGCGGCAACGGCTATGCGCACAGCAAGGGCGGCGCGGCCAACGGCATGGCGACCGAGCAGGCGCTCCGCGCGCTCACGACGTATCGTGTCTCCTCGGGAGAGACGATTGCCTGGAAGACGGCCGTGACGGCGGGCAAGGGCTCGAGCAGCAAGGACCCGCAGAAGCCCACGGTGGCGCCGGGCGTTCTGACGCTGGGTACCGGGTCGGCCAGCGGTGCCGGCAACGGAACCGGCGGTTTTGCGGCCGTGATGGCTCCTGTGGCCGCCAAGATGGCCGGTGCTTCCTCGAGCGAGGGCGCCAAGGCAGCTGGTGATTCCAAGGTCGAGACTGAATCCGGCAAGAAGGATTCGACGGAGTCTTCCGTCGCCGGTAAGACAGACAAGAGCGCCAAAAAGTCGGGCACGTCCGGCAAGACCGCCGTGTTGAGCGCCGGCGCCGCCAACAAGGCTGCGGACGCGGGTTCAAACGGCTTTGCTATCGCTGGCGTTGCCGTGGGCATCGTCGGTATCGGGGCCGTCGGCGGCTGGTTTGTCTACACCAAACGCCGCGCGGCGTAGCGAGCCTCTGCCTACCAGGTAAATACTGCAAGGAGTATGGTCTTGCAAAGCGAAGGGCCCTCCTGCCGATTAGCTCGGCAGGAGGGCCCTTCCATCTCCCCACAGTTTGAGTGGGGCAACGTCCCAGTGAAAATGGGCGGGCCGATTGTGGCCGGATGCTGGGCAGCTTGCAGAGCAGCCGCTAGCAAATCCTAGGCAGCTGCTCTCCCACGAGCATGTCGAGGATGCGGGTCGATCCCCAGCCGGTGCGCACGCGCACAGCGGGGCGGGCGTCCTCGGCAAGCGGCAGCACGCGACCGATAATGGCGGCGTTTTCGCCGTAGCGGGCGGCGCGCATGGCGGCCAGCGCGGCATCGGCCTGCTCAGCAGGCACCACGGCGACCATCTTGCCCTCGTTTGCCACCTGCAGCACATCGTAGCCGAGCATCTCGCAGGCGGCCTGCACGTCGGGGCGCACGGGCACGGCATCCTCGTCAACTTCCATGGCAACATCGCTGGCCTGGGCAAACTCGTTAAGCGTCGAGGCCAGGCCACCGCGCGTGGGGTCGCGGAAGCAGCGTGTGTCGGGGGCGGCGGCGAGCACATCGGCAATCAGGTGGTTGAGCGGTGCGGCGTCGCTTTCAATCGCGCTCGAAAACGCCAAGCCCTCGCGCTGGCTCATGATGGCGATGCCGTGGTCGCCTAGCGTGCCTGAGACCAGGATGACGTCGCTGGGGCGGCAGTTGGCGCCGCTGAGCGCCACGCCCGCGGGCACCTCGCCCACGCCGGCGGTATTGATGTAGACGCCGTCGGCACCGCCACGCTCGACCACCTTGGTGTCGCCGGTGATAATCTTCACGCCCGCCTCGCGCGCCGTTTCGGCCATGGTCTGCACGATCTGGCGCAGCTTGTCCATGGGATAGCCTTCTTCGAGGATAAAGCCGCATGAGAGGTAGCGCACGTTAGCGCCCGAGGTCGCGACGTCGTTGACGGTTCCGCATACGGCGAGGCGGCCGATATTGCCGCCGGGGAAGAACTGCGGCGTTACCACAAAGCTGTCGGTCGACATGGCGATTCGCTCGCTTGCGGGCAGCGCGGCGACACCAGCATCGTTGCCCGCAAGCAGCTCGGGCGACCCAAAGGCATCCAGAAAGACCTCATCGATAATGCGCTTCATCATCTGGCCGCCGGAGCCGTGGCCCAGCAGGACAGTGCTATCGGTGGCAGTACGGGACATATCGAAAACTCCAATCGTGGGTGGTGTCAGCATGCGGGCGCGTCCGGGTTAGTCGCGGTAGCGGTAGTACGCCGCGCAGCTGCCTTCGGAGCTCACCATGCACGGGCCGACGGGGTGCTCGGGCGTGCAGGTGCGGCCAAACAATGGGCAGTCGCTCGGCGTGATGGCACCGCGCAGCACGTCGCCGCAGCGGCACCCGCGCGGCTCGACCGTCGCCTCAATGGGCACGTCAAAGCGGGCGCCGGCATCAAAGCGCGCGAATTCGGGTCGGATGGAAAGACCCGAGTTGGCAATCGGTCCCAGCCCGCGCCACGTGGTGTCGCACGGCTCAAACACCTGCTCGACCAGCTGGCGTGCCACGGGGTTGCCGTCAGCGTTGACGCCGCGGCGGTAGGCGTTGTCGATTGCGGGCCTGTGCTCGACAACCATCTGGACCAGCATGCTGATGCCCTGCAAGATATCGACCGGCTCAAATCCCGTGACCACGCCGGGGGTCTCGAACTCATCGACCAAAAACCTAAAGGGTGCCAGGCCCGTGATGGTAGCGACGTGACCAGGCAGGATAAAGCCGTCGATGGTCGTCTCGGGGTCGTTGGAGATCGCACGCAGAGCCGGCGGCGTGGTCTTGTGAGCACAGTAGACCGAGAAGTTCTGGAGCCCGCGCGCGTCGGCCTCCAGGATAGCGGCGGCAATGGTGGGCGTTGTGGTCTCAAAGCCGACGCCCATAAAGATGACCGGGCGTTCGGGATTTTGCTTGGCAATGTCGAGTGCGTCGAGCGGAGAGTAGACGATGCGGATGTCGCGCCCCGCCGCCTTTTGCGCGGCAAGCGAGGTGGACGATCCGGGCACGCGCATCATGTCGCCAAAGGTGGTGATGATGGCGCCGTCCATGTTGGAAAGCGCGATTGCGTGATCGATGTCGCGGTTGGCGGTGACGCAAACGGGGCACCCCGGGCCGCTTAGCAGTTTGAGCCCCGTCGGCATAATGGAGCGAAAGCCATAGCGGCCAATGCTCACGGTATGCGTACCGCAGACTTCCATAAGGTTGATGCTGCGGTTGCCGACAAGCTCATGAATACGATCGATGAGCTCGCGGGCCAGCTTGGGGTCGCGAAATGCCGAAAAGTCGATACCGGAGCGAACCGGCTGCGCCGCCGCCACTAGTATGCCTCGGCTGGGTTGGTGGCGAGTTGGTCCTCTTTGGCCAGCTCGGTCATGGTATTGACGAGCTCGAGTGTCTCTTGGGCTTCCTGCTCGTCGACAATCTGAATGCCAAAGCCGGCGTGCACGAGAATATAGTCGCCTACCTGTGCCGTCGGCACGAGGCGCAGCGAAACGGGGCGCTCGATGCCCATCATGTCGACGGTCGCCTTAAGGTCGTCGTCGCGTTTGACCACTTTACCGGGAACGGCAAGGCACATAATGTTCCCCTTTTATACGTTTTGCGCTGGATAGGCGCCTAATTACCCATCAGTTGATGGTAGCGCTCGCGGGAGTCACGAGCAAACGCGTTACACCTGTGAGACGGCGGCGCGCAGGCTGGCAAAACAGCCTATCGCAACGCCGTCTGCGCGAGGCGAGCGCGAGCGATGGCGGCCTGACCGTAGGCGATGCAGCCGTCGTTGGCGGGTACAGCGTGGGGGACCAAGACGGCAAGACCGGCGTCTTTGAGTTCGTGGGTAAGGAGCTGAAGCAAAAGCCGGTTCATGAACACACCGCCCGAGAGCGCGACGGTATCGAGGCCTTCGCGCGCGCAGATTTCGCGTGCGATTCGTGCCGAAGAGCGCACGATGGCGATATGGAAGTCGAGCGCGAGCCTGTCGGCCGGCGCGCCTGCCTCGATTCCATTCAGAAGAGCTTCGATGAGCGGTTGGGGGTCCAAGATGGGGGAGTCGTCGGCAGACGTGAATACGCCCGTATGATTGCCGTCGAGACGAACGGTCTTACCGTCGAGCGCGCGCCAGGCGGCGGCTTCGAGTTCTATGGCGGGTTCGCCTTCGTAGGTTGCCTTGTCGCAGATGCCCAGAATCGCTGCCGCGGCATCAAAGAGACGCCCCATGCTGCTGGTACGCGGGCTGTTGATGCCGCGCTCGATCATGGTGGCTGTCACGCTGCGTGTTTGCTCGTCGAGGGTGCCCAATAGCCCCGCGGCACCCGGATGCTCGAGCAGGCCGAGCTCGCTCAGCAGGGCAAAGGCATTGCGCCGGGCATCGCGCACGGATGTGGCTCCGCCTGGCAGCGCCCAGGTGCGCAGGTGCGCGGCGCGTTCAAAATCGGCAAGGCCGGCGATAAGAAACTCACCGCCCCATATGGTGCCGTCGGTGCCGGCACCCGTACCATCGAAGGCAATACCGAGGACGCGTGCATCAGGCGCAATCCGGCCAGCGACAATCGCCTCTGCCATTACGCTCGCGATGTGCGCATGATGATGCTGGATTTCGATTAGCGGCAGACTGTGCTCCCGTGCCCGCTCACGCGCCCACTGGCTCGATAGATAGTTGGGATGCATGTCGCATGCCAGGGCGGCAGGCGTCAGGTCAAAGAGGTTTTCTAGACGTGCGCGGGCGGCGCTCCAGGCATCGAAGGTCGCGCCGTTTTCGACATCGCCGATATGCTGCGACACAAAACAGGCCACATGGCCGTCGGCGTCCTCGCGCGTGAGCGCGATCGTGGCTTTTTGCTGCGGCCCGCAGGCGAGCACGCAGGGTGCAGTGCCGTCGAGCGCCGGCAGCGACAACGGTTGCGGCGCATATCCGCGTGCGCGACGCACAGGCATGACGGTGCCGTCGACCACACGTACCACGGAGTCGTCGTAGCGTGAGAGAATCGCACGGTCGTTGCCAAGTAGCGCGTCGGCGATGCCGGCGGCAACAAGATGTTCCCATGCAAGGGCATCGTCGGTCTCGATAGGTTCCTCGCTCAGGTTTCCGCTGGTCATGACCAGCGCGTGCATGCCATGCGACGAGGCAGCTGCAAGCAGCAGATGCTGAAGCGGTGTATAGGGGAGCATGACGCCGAGATCGGGTAGATCGTGCGCGACGGATGGCGCGAGTGTAAGGCCGTCGGGGGAATCTCCCTCGCCAACAACACGGCGGCGCAGCAGCACAATGGGGCGGATGCTGCCGGCCAGCAAGTCGCGCTCGGCATCATCGACATGGCACAGGCGTTCAGTATCGGCAAGGCTGCGCACCATAACGGCAAGCGGCTTGTTGCTGCGGCGCTTGCGACGGCGCAGCTCGACCACCGCCTGCTCATTGGCGGCGTTGCAGGCCAGATGGAATCCGCCCAGCCCCTTGATGGCGACAATACCGCCGCTGGCCAGCAGCTCGACACAGCGGTCAATAATGGCATCGCTGGTTTCGCGCGTGCTGCCGACGGCCGGCATCGCCCCCGAGCCCTCGAGCTCCATGTCGCCCGCCGCCTCGCGCCAGGTAATATGTGGCCCGCAGTCAAAGCAGGCATCGGGCTGCGCATGAAAGCGCCGGTCAAGCGGGTCGCCATACTCTGCAGCGCACTCGGGGCACATAGGAAAGCAATCCATCGACGTGGCCGCTCGGTCATAAGGCAGCGACCGGATGATGGTAAAGCGCGGCCCGCAGTTGGTGCAGTTGATAAAGGGGTAGTGATAGCGACGGTCGGCGGGGTCGAACAGTTCGCGCAGGCAGTCGTCACAGGTGGCGATATCGGGGGAGATGAGCGTCGTGTGCACGGTCTGATCCTGTGACGCTACAATACGAAAGACCTGCTCATCGTCGGCATCCCAAGCGTCGGGCTCCAGGTCTGCAACAGCGACATGCTCAACGCGGGCTGCGGCCGGCGCGTGCTCCGACAGCGCGGTGACAAATTCGTCGAGCGCCTCGCTCAAAGCATGCGCCTCGATGTGTACGCCATCGCCCGCGTTGAGCACCCAGCCACAGATGCCATGCGCCATAGCCTCGCGATACACAAATGGCCGCATGCCAACGCCCTGCACAATGCCCGTCACATGAATATGCACATGCCGCATGTGGCTTCCCCTCGTCAAAACCGACCAAAAAGGGACAGGTTTATTTTGGTCGGTAAAACTTCTAAACCTGCCAAAACAAACCTGTCCCTTTTTGGCAGGTGCGCTGCGGGAAATCCCGCTACAGCCCCAGGCTCTGCTTGGTGGCGGCGCAGGTGAGCTCGCCGTGCTTAACGCCGCGCAGTCCCAGCAACCGGTCCGCTAGCTCATAGACGCGTTTGCCGCGACCCTTGAGCGCCAGAATCTCCAGGCAGTTGTGGTGGTCCAGATGCACGTGCATGGTCGAGACAATCTCGTCGGTGTAGTCGTGCTGCACCTCGTCCAGACGGCGCGTCAGATCGCCGGTATGGTGGTCATAGATCATGGTGAGCGAACCGATGACCTGCTCGTCGGGCGTGCGCATCTGCTCCTTGGCGATCGAGGCGCGAATCAGATCGCGTACGGCCTCGGATCGGTTAGCCACGTCACCGCGGCGCGCGATCTGCTCGTCAAAGCGGCGCAGCAGGTCGTCGGGCGCGGTGACCGAAAAGCGGACCAGCTCGGAGCTGGAGCCGCTGTAGCGGCAGCTTGCATCGTCGTCCGCACCGTGATTGTGCGCGTGCTCGTGCTCGGCCACGTTACACCAGCTTCACGGAGCCGACGGAGTTGTGGTCGGCCTCGATGGCCTCTTCGTAGCCCTCGAGTGCGTCGTGGGCCTCGTGCAGCGCGGCCATGGCTGCCTCGAGCTTGGCGCCGATGCGCTCCATGTCAAAATTCTCGGTCGCATGCAGCAGCTGATGGCTCCACTCGTGAGCGAGCTCGATGGTGTCGTCGACCTGCTTGACGCTCATGGCAAGCTGGCTCATGTTCATTCCAACATCATGCATGGAAAATCTCCTTTTGTATGGGGCAGTTCAGTGGTTCAGATTTTACTACGCTCGCTCTATGCGCTGCTGCATAAGAAAACGGGTACGAGTCTGTGTGACTCGCACCCGTTCACTGGGGGCTGTTTGTAACTACCATACTATCCGTGGTCGCACGCGCCGCACCCGGCAGTCCGGCGAGCGGTGCAAAACCGCTCATGGACGGCGGGCAAGTAACAAGCGTATTACAGATGCTTCTCCAGCAGCGCCTGCAGCCTCGCCTTGGGCAGAGCGCCAACCGAGCGGTCAATCTCCTCGCCGTTCTTAAACACAATCAGCGTGGGGATGCTCATGACGCCATACTTCATGGCCAGGTCCTGGTTGTCGTCGACGTTGCATTTGGCAACGGCAAGCTTGCCCGCCAGCTCATCGGCTACCTCGTCCACGATGGGCGAGAGCGATCGGCAGGGCCCGCACCAGGGCGCCCAAAAATCGACCAGCACGGGCAGGCTGTCGTTAACGATGGAATCGAAGTTCTCGGGGGTAATCTGCTTAATGTCAGCCATGGTGACCTCCATAATACGACGCGGCTCGGCCGCGTAAAACTCAGTACGACCGTGCTTATACCCAGCCGCCCGCAAAGCAACCACTCGCGGGCAGCTCTTTTATATAATGGTGGGCACGCAAACGATTGGAGAGCGCATGTCCACGTCACAAAGCCAGAAAAAAGAAGCCATCGCCCAGGCGGCCGAGCAGGAGCTCACATCGCTTGCGGTCCGTGGCGTGCGCATCGTGGGTAACGCGTGCTCGCCGATCGTGCTGGTCAAAGGCGATTTGGACGAGGCCGAGCGTTCGGGCGGCGAGCTGGCTGCCGGTCCGGACGGTGCTGCGCTGCGCAAGGCGCTTGGGGCCATCGGCTACGCGCCCGAGGATTTTTGCGTGCTGGCAAGCGTCGCCGGCACAGGTGACGGAGCGGTCGCGGTGGGCGAGACTCTGCCGTGCGAGCTGTTCCGCGAGGCGCTTGAGGCTCTGGATCCCGAGGCGGTGCTGCTGCTCGATAACAGCGCGGCCGATGTCATGCGCGAGACCTATGCCGATATGCTTGTGGCAATTGATGACTTTGACACCGCCATGCTCAAGCCCGGCCTGGTCGCCCATGTGCAGGGGCGCCGCGTGCTGGCGCTCGACGGTTTTGAGGCGGCGCTCACCGACAAGGCCGCCAAGCAGCGCATGTGGGCCTACATTAAGCAGCTGACCCCGGCGGCTGCACCGCTGTAGCGAGGTTGGCGGCAGCCCCTACATCACGGCGCGCAGCTCAAACCGGTCGCCGTTAATGCGGAACTGGCAGTTGCCGTTCATGCGCTCGACGGCAAGCATAATGCTCTTGGTGCCAAAGCCGTGCCCAGTGTGCTGAGTCACGGGCATGCCGTCGACCATGTGCGGCGCACGGCCAAACGTGTTGGAAACCAGCAATAGAAGCTGACCGTCTTCGTAGCGAAGGTCCAGGTCGACAAACCGCTTGCCTTCGGGGGCGGCGCTCGCCGCGGCGATGGCATTGTCCAGGGCGTTCGATACCACACTGAATAGATCGACATCGCCCACGTGGACGGTTTCGGGCACGGCGGCGTGCAGGTCGGCGGTGATGCCGTGCGCGTTGATGTCCGCGGAAAGCGACGAGAGCGCAATGTTGACCGTTTCGTTGGCGCAGTAGCGGCGCACGGCGGTGCGGTCGTTGGTCTCGCAGAGCGCGTCGATGCGCTCGAGTGCCTCATCGGTGTGACCCTCTTCGATCAGGGCCGCTAGACCGCGCAGGTAGTGGCGCATGTCGTATCACATTGAGACCAAGTCAAGAAGAATCGCTTCGGTCGAATCGCGTCTTTTGGGTGAGTTCTCAACGTCCGCTGCCGCTGGTTTCCACCGTATGCCGAAAACACCCGGACGATGCCGTGCAGATCGCTTCGCTCTGCTATAGTCTCCCAAATTCACGTTTTCTATTGGGATGGTGGTTAATATGGGCGACATACTCGAATCGTTCCTGCGCGTGGCGATGGTGGTGTTCATCGTCGGTCCGCTCACTGCATGGGTCGCCCGTCGCGGCGCGCGTGAGCGCAGTGAGGCGACGGACAGCCTCGATCGCTTCACGGTGCGCGTGCCCGCTGCCATCCGCACGATCATCGCCTGCTGCGCGGTCGCGTTCGAGCTGCTCATGTTGGGTGTTTACGTCTGGCAGGGCGTTTCGCTGGGCGAGTGGGGCCACGAGCTTGTGTGGTTCGGCCACGCCATGGCACTTGCGGGCATGGCCATCTGGGCCCTGCTGAGCATCCCGCGCATCGACGTGGACGGTGAACGAATTCTCTCGCGTAACGCCTTCGGCATCCGCAAGGAGACGACGTTCGGCAACATCACCCATGCAACGCTTCACACGCAGATGATGAGGATCGACCTGTTCGAGGGCGATCGAAAGTTCTGCTCGATAAGCCTCGAGGGGGTGTGCTCGCTCAACCTCCTCGCCCGTCTGGAGGAAGAGGGCATCGAAGTCTCGGACGCCGTCGACGGTCCCATGACCAAGGCGGGCCTGTGTTGGTCTGCCGTCAAGCCGTTGACGATTGTTTTCAACGGCATGGCGCTCGTCTTCTCGCTCGTGATCGCCTTCATGGCTGTTTTCACCGATGCCGGAGCCCGCTTGCTCTTGCTCGTTCCGTTCCTCTTCCTGTTCATAGGGGGACTCCTGCCCCTGCTTATGCTCAGCATGCCCGCCCGTGGTATCTACGAGATCGGCAGGCAGGAGCGCGAACTCGGTTTCTCCTTCGCCGAGGAGATGGCAAGTCGAGGTGCCACGGGCACTTCGCTTGTCGACGACGATTGGTTCATCGAGATCAGCAATGCCCGCGTCGTGGCGTTCCGTCGCGATTACCTCAAGAAGGTCACGGCGCACGAGAACAGCGAGAGCGGCGACCGTTGCACGGTGACCACGAAAGGCGGTCGCAAAATCAAGGTGTATGCAGCGGGCAGCACGCTCGAGGACCTGCGCTCGTGGTTCAAACAGGGTGCCAAGGCCAGAAGCACGCTCGACCGTGCAGAGGACGCGCTCGAGACGACGTCTTATTGGGTTGTCTGACCTGTATCGTCTTTTCGGACACGCATGCTAGAGGCCCAATCCTTTAGAATGCATTCATCGACGACCGAGAGGACGGTATGCTATGTCCAACCCAGCCGCCAAGTACACCGACGAGTTCAGGCGCGAGACCGCCGACTACATCATCTCGACGGGCAGGCCGATAACGGAATGCTGCGCAGAACTGGGCCTGAATTCCAAGACCGTGAACAAGTGGGTGCAGAACCGCCGGCGCGAGCTTGCCGGCGGGCCCGACCCCAAGGCCGAGGACCGCGAGCTTCGCGAGGCGAAAAGGCGCATACGCGAGCTCGAGATGGAGAACGCCTTCTTGAAAAAAGCCGCGGCCTTCTTCGCCAAAAGCCAGGCGTAGCCGCATGCTACCGGATGATGTTGGCGGAGAAGGCCGAATTCCCGGTGAAAATGATGGCCCGCGTGCTCGGCGTGAGCCGATCGGGCTTCTACTCGTGGCTCTCCAACGGCTGCCCGCGAGAAAACTGGTCGGCCGAGCGCGAGGCGGTCCGGCGCGTGTGGCTGGAGTCGGACCGCAGGTTCGGCTTCCGGTTCGTGAAATGCTTCCTGCCCGGCGAGTTCTCCGGATTGACCCTGTACAGGGTGCGCAAGCTGATGCACGAGCTGGGAATACGCGGCTGCACGCCCAACGCCAGGAAGCGCACCACCATCCCCGACCCGAAGGCCAGGCCCCGGCCCGGCCTGGTGAGCCGCGACTTCACCAGTCCCGTTCCAACCTACAAGCTCGTGGGCGACATCACCTACCTGCGCACCGGCGAGGGATGGCTGTACCTGTCGACGGTCATCGACCTCAACACCCGCATGGTGGTGGGCTGGTCGCTCTCCGAGCGCATGACCGCCGACATCGTGGTTTCGGCGCTGGCGTCGGCCAAATCGCGCGGCTACGTGGCCGGCAACGCGATATTCCACGCCGACCGCGGCGCCCAGTACACCAGCAGGCTTCTGGCCGAATGGGCGCGCGACAACGACGTGCGGCTGTCCTGCAGCCGCACCGGCAACTGCCACGACAACGCGGTGGCTGAGTCGTTCCTCGCCACGCTGAAGAACGAGATGTACTACAGGCGCAGCTTCCCGACCAGGGATTCCGCCAAGCACGCGGTGGTCGAGTTCATCGAGGCGTACTACAACCGCCGAAGGCCCCGCTCGACGATCGGCTACAAGGTGCCGGCCGAGGCCATGGCGGCCTTCTTCGAGAGAACCGAGCCCAAGCCCGAGGCCATGCCTATGGCCGCTTGATTCCTCGAGCTTGCGTGTCCGAAATCTTGACACAGGTCAGAAGGCCTCGATGCCAGCGCTGCGCCGATATGGGGCAGCGGCCCCCCCGTTGGCCGCCATGGCCCTGACTTCCGAGCGTATGCTGGCGCCGCTCGTCTTAAGACGTCGACCTCCATCCGGAGCCTGCGGTTCTCGCGCTCGGGCTCCAGGATCCGGTTCTACTCGGGCGTGCGGTTGTCGGCGGCGCGCGGCGAGCCGGTCTCGTTTATCGACTTGACCCGCCTCTCCACGGTGCTCTTGTCGAGGTCGCACTCGTCCATGGCCTCGCGCCTGGGCTTTCCGGCGTTGTGGAGATCGACTATCTTCCTCTTGAACTCGTCGGTGAAATGCCTCGGTCTGGGGCCGGTCGAGGCCGAGCCCCCGGTCCGGCTGGGGTAGCATGTCGCTGCGGACCACTGTCTTTCCTCTCGTTGAATATCTAGGCGCTGACGATTCTAGGCGATGGCCCTCTCTTGCTTCTTACACCTCGATTGTGCTCGCTACCCCCAGCGGGTCCGGATCGAGCGATCCGGCCCCGCTTTTGGGGTTTGCCGGAAACCCGGTGGTCAAAAAAGGCCAAATATGAGTACTGTTACCAGTTTAGTGGCAGCCAAATGGCCTCCAAAATCGGTGCCAGCGGCCAAAAGTGCATCGATTTTCGTCCTTCAGAGTCGTGATCGGGCTCCAAACAAGGCGATTTTGCTGCTCTGGACCGGAAAATCGATGCTACCAATTTGGTGACAGTACTCATATTTGGCCTTTTTTGACCACCGCCCCTTGGTCCAGGACAATGCGGGCCGCTCGAATCTTGGGGCGGGTCCATTTTCGACTATCCTCAGCTTGCCAGTTCGAAAATGGACCCGCCCCATGATTGAATCTTTATTCCAACTTTACACCTGGCTTTACAGCTGTCTTGTCAGCTGTAAAGCCAGGTGTCATACTAAAGCCCCAAGATTCGCCAAAAGAGAGGGGCCTTGATGGCACAGAGCGCGAACATGGATGCGTCGGAGCTTGCACGCGATATCGCGGCCGGCCTAGCATCGGCAACGACGGCAACGGAGCGCGCGGCACTGGTGCCCGCAGAGCTCGTCGAGGCCATTCAGCAACTAAAAACCCAACGTGACGCGGTGATCCTGGCGCACTACTATGTGGCGCCCGAGGTCCAAGCCGTTGCCGATTACGTCGGCGACAGCTTCTACCTGGCAAAGCTCGCCAAGAGCCTGCCGCAGCAGACTATCGTGCTGTGCGGCGTGGAGTTTATGGGCGAGAGCGCCAAGCTGCTCAACCCCACCAAGACCGTGCTGCTGCCCGAGCCGGGCGCGGACTGTCCCATGGCGCACATGGTCAAGCGCGAGACGGTCGACGCGGCGCGCGCCGAGTATGGCGACGACCTAGCTGTCGTCTGCTACGTCAACTCGACGGTCGAGATCAAGAGCTGGAGTGACGTGTGCGTTACCAGCTCTAACGCCGTCAAGATCGTGTCCGAGCTGCCGCAGCAGCACATCTTGTTCATTCCCGACCAGAACCTGGGCCGCTTTGTGGCCGAGCAGGTGCCCCAAAAGCACGTCATTCTCAACAACGGCTACTGCCCGCGTCATCACATCATCACCGTCGAGCAGATCGTCGACGCGCAGGAGGCGCACCCCGACGCGCTCGTGCTAGCGCACCCCGAGTGCAAGGCCGACGTCCTGGCTGAGGCCGACTACATCGGGTCTACTGCCGGCATCATCAAGTATGCCGAGGAGTCGGACGCGAGCGAGTTCATCATCGTGACGGTCCGCGGCGTGCTCTACGAACTTGAGCGCCGCTGCCAGGGCACCGGCAAGAAGTTCTACTTCCCTGCGGTGCAGCCCACCTGCGTCAACATGGATCTCATCACGCTCGAAAAGCTCGTGCGCTGCCTGGAGACGGGCGAGGGCGAGGTGCGGATTGGCGTGTCGGACGAGGCCGCCGATCAGGCCAAGCTCACGCTCGACCGCATGCTCGAGTACGCGGCGCGCTAAGCCAATGTGACATGAGGGACCATCCCTTATGTCACATTACAAGGGAGAGGATTCCTGTGGAAACCAAACAATACCCCGATATGGAGTGCGATGTCGTCATTGCCGGTTGCGGCGTGGCGGGCCTGTATGCGGCTCTCAATCTGCCGACGAGCACGCGCGTAATCATGCTCTCCAAGGGCGCCGTCGACGAGTGCGATTCGATGCTCGCGCAGGGCGGTATCTGCGTGCTGCCCGAAGGCTCTGACTACGATGCCTTCTTTGAGGACACCATGCACGCCGGCCATTACGAGAACCGCCGCGAGAGTGTTGACATCATGATTCGCTCGAGCCGTTCGGTCATCAACGACCTGCTGGCCATGGGCGTGGACTTTGAGCGCAAGGCCGACGGCAGCCTCGACTTTACCCGCGAGGGCGCGCACAGCCGCCCGCGCATCGCCTTCCATGCCGATATTACGGGCAAGGAGATTACGACCAAACTGCTCCAGGCTGTCCGCAAGCTGGACAACGTGCAGATTCTCGAACACGTTGCCATGACCGATATCCTGACTGCCGAGCGCGATGGCGCCACGGCGTGCACCGGCGTCGTCGCCGTTTCCGTGGACGAGGACGATTCAGCTCGCCCCGCCGACGAGCTGACAAATGCCGCTGAGGACGTGCATGCCGGCGAGCCCTTTAAGATCCATGCCCGCCATACGCTGTGGGCAACGGGCGGCATCGGCGGCGTATACGACCACTCGACCAACTACCCGCAGCTCACCGGTGACGCCTGCTACATCGCGCAGGAGCACGGCATCACGATGGAGCACCTGGACTACGTGCAGATTCATCCCACGGGACTGTTCTCGCCGCAGCCGGGCCGCACCTTCTTGATCAGCGAGAGCTGCCGCGGCGAGGGCGCGATTTTGCTCAACGCCGCCGGCGAGCGCTTTACCGATGAGCTCCAGCCGCGCGATGTGGTCGCTGCCGCCATCCGCGAGCAGATGAAGCGGGACGGCGTCGAGCACGAGTGGCTGAGCTTTGCCCCCGTCGAGCGCGACGTGGTGACCGGGCACTTTGCCAACATCCGCGCGCGCTGTCTGGAGGACGGCCGCGACATCTTGGACGAGCCCATTCCCGTCACACCCACGCAGCACTACTTTATGGGCGGCGTGTGGGTCGACAAGGACGGCCGCACCTCGATGCCCGAGCTCTACGCCGCCGGCGAGACGGCTTGCAATGGCGTACACGGCAAGAACCGCCTTGCATCGAACAGCCTGCTCGAGGCGCTGGTCTGGGGTCGTCGCGCCGCGTGGTACATGCGTGCCGGCGAGTCACTGGCCGTGGAGCAGGCCGGTGAGCCCGCGCTTGACGGGCGTCACCGCGCCCTGAGTGCCGATACCCTTGCAATCGATGATTTGGCCCGTGCCGCCGGCACGCAGGCCGTGGAGGAGTAGACCATGAATCCCATTACCATGAAGCTCGTCGTCGATGATCTGATTCTGCAGGCTCTGCGCGAGGACATTACCTTTGAGGACGTGAGCACGGCGAGCGTGTGTCCCACGGCGCGTCCCGCCACGGTGGAGCTTATCGCCAAGGCCGATGGCATCATCGCGGGCTTGGATGTGTTCGCTCGCACCTTTGAGCTGCTGGATCCGCAGAGCTCTGTGTTGTTAGATGTCGCGGACGGCGACGAGGTGCACGCCGGCGACCACGTGGGCCAGGTGCGCGGCGATGCGCGCGTACTGCTTTCGGGCGAGCGCGTGGCGCTCAACTACCTGCAGCGCATGAGCGGCATCGCTACTTACACGCATCGGATGGCGGCTGCGCTCGAGGGCACCAAGACCGTGCTTGTCGACACGCGCAAGACCACGCCGGGCATGCGCGTCTTTGAGAGGGCCGCAGTCGAGATCGGCGGTGGCAGCAACCACCGCTATAACCTGTCGACGGCTGTCATGCTCAAGGACAACCACATCGACGCCGCCGGTGGCGTGGCGCGCGCGATTGAGGTGGCGCGCGCCCATGCGTCGTTTACCACGACGGTCGAGATTGAGTGCGAGAACCTGGACATGGTACGCGAGGCCGTGGAGGCCGGTGCCGACATCATCATGTTCGACAACATGACCCACGATGACATGGCTACTGCGATTGAGCTTATCGCCGGTCGTGCCAAGACCGAGTGCTCGGGCAACGTAGACGCCGACAACATTCGCGCCCTGGCCGACCTGGGTGTTGACTATATTAGTTCGGGCGCTCTGACGCACTCTGCGCCGATCCTCGACCTCTCGCTTAAGCACCTGCGTCTACTGGACGGTAAATAATGGACGCCCGCGAGCGTCGCCGTTCCATCATGGCCGTGCTCGAGGAAGCCAAAGATCCTGTCTCGGGCAGTGCGCTTGCCCGCGAGGTGGGCGTGAGCCGTCAGGTTGTGGTGCAGGACATCGCCCTGCTGCGCGCCGACGGGCACGATATTGTCGCCACCAATCGCGGCTATGTGCTACAGGAGGCAGCGAGCAGCCCGGCTGTGCCCACGCGTCTGGTCAAGGTACGCCACGGCGTGGATCAGGCGGGCGATGAGCTCACGAGCATCGTCGACGCGGGCGGCGCCGTGCTCAACGTGATCGTCAACCACCGCGTGTACGGTAAGATCACAGCCGACCTGGACATCCGCAATCGTCGCGATGTTGAGCGCTACCTGCACGATATCGAGAGCGGCAAGAGCTTTCCACTATTAACGGTGACGAGTGGCTATCACTTCCATCGCATTGCGGCAGATGACGAGCAAACTCTCGACGAGATCGAGGCCATGCTCAAGGAGAAGGGCTACCTTGCCGATTTAATGCCCTACGAGGACGATCTCTCTTAGCCGACGCTGCAAACGCTCCTAAGCGGCAATCTGACGTTCAATCGTCGGTCGCGTACCAAAGTACGCTTCCCTCCTCTTTCACGTCACCTTGCTCGCTTAGGGGCGTTTTCGCTGACGTGAGCTCAACCTGCGACGGTGCCAAATTAGTTATCCGCACAAAAAAGGAGGCCTCCGCGGCGATGCGGAGGCCTCCTTTTTGTGCACGGTGTACTTTTGAGTGTGCAGGTGGGGGAGCTGTTACTCCTCGACGATCTCGGTGATCGCGCCGGCGGGGCAAGCGTCCTGGCAAGCGCCACAGGCGACGCAGGAATCCTCGTCAGCGACGGTAGCGACGTCCTGGAGCTCCAGAACGCCAGCGGGGCAGGAGTCGACGCAAACGCCACAAGCGATGCACTCGTCGGCATCAATTACGGGATGAGCCATGGTAGTTTCCTCTCTGTTGACCGACGCTACAGGCGATGCGCGTCGGTTTGATTCGGGCAAAAACATACCACGGGAGCGACCGTTTGCAATACCCTCTGACCGGCATCTTCATACCGTTCGCCGAGTATGCCACGGCTTACTAAAAAACATGCAGGTGAGGCCGTTGAGCTGCGCAAATGTTAGCTACAGGTGACTTGAAATATAGGGCGATTGAGCGTGCTTGCGGAAAGCGCATCCCGTTATTTAGCCGAGAAACGGGTCGAGCTTTCCCCAGGGAAGCCCGGGGCCGCCATGTGCGCTCCCAAGCCCAAACCTCAGTCATCTCTACATAGATCTCAGTAGATTTGCCGAGAACTCAAATAGCGCTTCTACCTGCGCATTTGAGAACCTAAACTCTCAGAGATAAGAAATCTTATATGAATTGACTTAGATTTTGTATATTCCGGCCCATAAGGGGATACACTACATCCTGAAAGACAAGCCGAAGCGCCGCGCGACAGACCGTCGAGGCGGCGCGAACGCAAAAGAGAGAGGGAATTTCTAATGAGTAAGATTCTTGGTATCGACCTTGGTACTACTAACTCCGCTATGGCCGTCCTCGAGGGCGGTTCTCCGACCATTATCGTGAACGCCGAGGGCGACCGCACCACCCCGTCCGTCGTGGGCTTCCGTGCCGACGGCGACCGCGTCGTGGGTAAGGCCGCTAAGAACCAGGCCGTCACCAACCCCAAGAACACCGTGTTCTCCATCAAGCGCTTCATGGGCCGCAAGTACTCCGAGTGCACCTCTGAGATCAAGACCGTGCCGTATGAGGTCAAGGAGGGCCAGGGTGGCCGTGCCGTCGTCGATATCGAGGGCAAGGATTACACCGCCGAGCAGGTGAGCGCCATGACGCTCGCAAAGATGAAGGCCGACGCCGAGAAGTATCTGGGCGAGACCGTCACCGACGCCGTCATCACCGTCCCGGCCTACTTCAACGACGCCCAGCGTCAGGCCACCAAGGACGCCGGTAAGATCGCCGGCCTCAACGTCAAGCGTATCGTCAACGAGCCGACCGCTGCTGCTCTGGCCTATGGCCTGGACAAGCAGGGCACCGACCAGCGCATTCTGGTCTTCGACCTGGGCGGCGGCACCTTCGACGTCTCCATCCTCGACCTCGCTGACGGCGTGTTTGAGGTTCTGTCCACCTCGGGCGACAACCACCTGGGCGGCGACGACTGGGATCAGCGCGTCATCGACTGGATGGCCGATAAGTTCCAGCAGGAGAACGGTGTCGACCTGCGTCAGGACCCCATGGCCCTGCAGCGTCTGAAGGAGGCCGCCGAGAACGCCAAGAAGGAGCTCTCCGCAGCCCAGCAGTCCACCATCAACCTGCCGTTCATCACCATGAACCAGTCTGGCCCGCTGCACCTCAACTACACGCTGACCCGCGCAGAGTTCGAGAAGATCACCCGCGACCTGCTCGAGCGCTGCAAGCAGCCTGTCACCAACGCCCTGCGCGACGCCAAGCTTAAGCTCTCCGATCTGACCGAGGTCATCCTCGTCGGCGGCTCCACCCGTATGCCCGCCGTCCAGGATCTGGTCAAGACCATGACCGGCAAGCAGCCCAACATGTCCGTGAACCCCGACGAGGTCGTTGCCGACGGCGCTGCCGTCCAGGGCGGCGTGCTCACCGGCGACGTCGAGGGCATCCTGCTGCTCGACGTTACCCCGCTGTCGCTGGGCGTCGAGACCATGGGCGGCATCATGACCAAGATGATCGACCGCAACACCACGATCCCGACCTCCAAGACCGAGGTCTACTCCACCGCTGCCGACAACCAGACCAGCGTCGAGATCAACGTGCTCCAGGGCGAGCGCGAGCTTGCCCGCGATAACAAGTCGCTCGGTAAGTTCCAGCTGACCGGTATCCCGGCTGCCCGCCGCGGTGTGCCGCAGATCGAGGTCACCTTCGACATCGACGCCAACGGCATCGTCAAGGTCTCTGCTAAGGACAAGGGCACCGGCAAGGAGCAGCAGATCACCATTTCCGGCTCCACCGCGCTTTCCGACGACGAAGTCGATCGCATGGTCAAGGACGCCGAGGCTCATGCCGAGGAGGACAAGAAGCAGAAGGAAGAGGTCGAGGTCCGCAACCAGACCGACAGCCTGTGCTACTCCACCGAGCAGACCCTCAACGAGCTGGGCGACAAGGTTTCCGCCGATGTAAAGTCCAAGGCCGAGGCCGCTATCGCCGACGCCAAGAAGGCGCTCGAGGGCTCTGACGTCGAGGCCATCAAGGCCGCTGGCGAATCCCTGCAGTCCGTAGCCTACGAGCTGGCTCAGGTTGTCTACGCCGACGCTCAGCAGCAGACCGACGGCGCCGCCGGTGCCCAGCCTGCCGACGATGACGTTGTCGACGCCGACTACGAGGTTGTGGACGACGAGGACAAGTAATCATGTCCGCCCGTAAAGCTCGCACGGAGGCGGCCGCCGCTGGCGCCGCCCCCGTTGACTCTGAGGAGAAGGACGTGAAGATTCCCGTAGAGGCCGTCGACGATACCGAGGCCAACGAGGCCGAGGCCGCCGAGGCTGCCGAGAACCAGGTAGAGGATTCCAACAAGGAGGCGACGATGACCGAGGACGAGATGGTGGAAGCCGCTATCCGCGCCGGTGAGGAAGCCGCCGACAACGACTTTAAGCTTAAGTTCGAGCAGGCCCAAAAGGAGCTTGCCGACGTGCGCAATGAGCTCGATGCTGCGGCAGAGGCTCAGAAGGCCGCCGAGGACAAGGCGAAGGACGCCACCGAGCGCACCGCCCGTCTGCAGGCCGACTGGGAGAACTTCCGTCGCCGCACCGCCAACGAGCGCATCGCCGAGCGCGAGCGCGCGACCGAGAAGCTCGTTACTGCGCTGCTGCCGGTGGTTGACGATATCGAGCGTGCGATCGACCATGCCCGTAGCCAGGAGCTTTCCGACGACTTTAAGCAGTTCGTCGATGGCGTCGATGCGGTGCATGCCAAGCTGCTCGATGTGTTTGCGCACGAGGGCGTTGAGCCCATCGACCCCAAGGGCGAGGCGTTCGATCCGCTCGAGCACCAGGCCGTGGGGCGTGTCGAGGACGCATCGCAGTACGACGAGACTGTCAACGACGTGTACCAGAAGGGCTACCGCATGGCGGATCGCATCCTGCGTTCCGCGATGGTGACGGTGACCTACGGTGGCGAGAAGCGCCCCGCACCGGAGCCCGAAGCGGCGCCCGAGGATGCTACGGCCGATACGGCCGAGAGCACCGAGGAGTAATTGAGAAGGGCCCCGGGGCAACACCCGGGGCCCTTTCTGGCCTAGTGCCATATGAAAGCATGAGCCGCCGCCCGCTGGGCGGCGGATGAAACAGGAGAGGAGCTACGATGGCTGCAGGCAAAACCTTCTATGACATCCTGGGCGTATCCAAGAGCGCCTCCGACAAAGAGATCAAGAGCGCGTTTCGCAAGCTCGCGCAAAAATATCACCCCGATGCCGGCGGCGACGAGGCCAAGTTCAAGGAGATCAGCGAGGCCTACGAGACGCTTTCGGACGAGAAGAAGCGCAAAGAGTACGACCAGATGCTCATGTTCGGCGGCATGCCGGGCGCGGGCGGCGCGTATGGCGGCGGCTACGGTGCCGGCGCCGGTGCGAGCGGCTGGGGCGATATCTTCGACAGCATCTTTAGCGGCAACGGCGCCTGGGGCAGCGATTGGGGCTCGGGCTTTGCCGGGGCTGCGGGTGCTGCCGGTGCCGGCGCGGGCCGCAGCCGTGCTCGCAAGGGCGGCGACCTGTCGCTGACTGTCGACGTGACGGCCGAGGACGCGTTCCGCGGCGTGACGCACAAGGTCACCTACCGTATTCCCTCGACGGGCGAGCAGCAGACCATTACGGTCTCGGTGCCTGCGGGCGCCGTGGATGGCGGCAAGCTGCGCTACAAGCGTCGCGGCGAGTATGGCGTTGCCGGCGGCGAGCGCGGCGACCTGGTCGTGACCACGCACGTGGAGGAGCATCCGCTGTTTAAGCGTAAAGGTGCCGACGTGACCATGGAGGTGCCGATCTCGGTCTATGAGGCGGCGCTCGGCTGCACGGTGGACGTGCCCACGCCCGGCGGTGCGACGGTTCGTCTGAAGGTGCCCGCGGGTACCCAGACGGGCAAGAAGTTCCGCTTTAAGGAAATGGGGGCGCCCGACGTTAAGCACCGTGGCCGTACGGGCGCGCTGCTCGTCGAGATCAAGGTGCAGGTCCCCACGAACCTATCCGATGACGAGCGCGATGCCATGACCAAGCTGCGCGAGGTCGACACGCGCGATTATCGCGAGAAGGTCAACCGTTACAAGGCGACGTACTAGGGCGGTCGTGGCGCACACCCGCGCCCGCGGGCTTATGATGGACGATAACGAGACGGAAAGGGGTCAGGTAGCATGGCCGAGGACAATAGGAATAAACCGCTGTACATGATCAGCGTGGCGGCCGAGTTGACCGGCATGCATCCGCAGACTCTGCGCGTCTACGAGTCCAAGGGCCTGGTGAACCCCCAGCGCTCGGGCGGCAACACGCGTCTGTATTCGCGTGCCGATATCGAGCGCCTGGAGCTCATCAACCAGCTGACTGACGAGGGCATCAACCTTGCCGGCGTGGTGCGCATCCTCGATATGAAGGAGCGTGCCGAGGAGCGCGAGCGCGAGAACGAAAGACTCCGCGCACGCGTGCGCCAGCTCGAGGACGAGCTGCACGAGTACAAGATGCAGAAGAAGATCACCGCCCTGGCCCCGCGCGACGGCTCGGTCAACCCCGAGCAAGTCATGCGCAAGCTGCTAGGTACGGGTAGCGACCTATAGCTCCGCCGACGCTGCCGGGCACTCATTGGGGACAGACTTAAATGAGTGCCCGCAGAATGAGAGTGGATAATCTCCCGTTTTTGGCCTGTTTGCAGGCTCAAAGTGGGAGATTATCCACTCTCGTCATTTCGGCGTCTAAGTCTGCCCCCGGCACCCAACTCGTTCTTTGCTTTACTGAGATAAAGTGAACGCGCAGATTCGTAGCCCACTCGCAACCGTTCTATGGCACGATATTGAACGAATGTATGCTATGCGCCCAAATTGTTTGGGCAGAGTGGGAGACAGTATGGTCAAGCTGTACGAGGACGGCATCTACCTGCGCCGTGGCAGCGAGGTTGTGCCTGCGGCCGAGGCTGCTGAGCGCGGCATTACGCAGACGCCCGAGGATGCCAAACGTGGCACCATCGCGTATTCGATCCTTCAGGCACACAATACGTCCGGCGACCCCGAGGCGCTCAAGATTCGCTTCGACGCCATGGCGAGCCACGATATCACCTTCGTCGGCATCATCCAGACGGCGCGTGCCTCGGGCATGGAGCAGTTCCCGCTGCCCTACGTGCTCACCAACTGCCATAACTCGCTGTGCGCCGTGGGCGGCACTATCAACGAGGACGATCACGTCTTTGGCCTCTCCGCGGCCAAGAAGTACGGCGGCATCTTCGTTCCGCCGCACATCGCGGTCATCCACTCCTTTATGCGCGAGAACTTCGCCGGTTGCGGCAAGATGATCTTGGGCTCCGACTCGCACACCCGCTACGGCGCCCTGGGCACCATGGCTGTGGGCGAGGGCGGCGGCGAGCTGGCAAAGCAGCTGCTGCGCGACACCTACGACGTCGCCTATCCCGGCGTTGTGGCCATCTACCTCACGGGCGCCCCGCGTCCCGGCGTCGGCCCGCACGACGTTGCGCTTGCCATCATCCGCGCCGTCTTTGCCAAGGGCTACGTTAAGAACAAGGTCATGGAGTTTGTGGGCCCCGGCATCGCGAGCATGACGACCGATTACCGCAACGGCGTCGACGTCATGACCACCGAGACCACCTGCCTTTCCTCCATCTGGGCCACCGACGAGGACACTCACGCATTCCTGACCATGCACGGCCGCGGCGACGACTACCGCGAGCTCAAGCCCGCCGATGTCGCCTACTACGACGGCTGCGTCGAGGTCGATCTGTCGAGCATCAAGCCCATGATCGCGCTGCCGTTCCATCCTTCCAACGGCTTTGAGATTGACGAGCTCAACGAGAACCTCGAGGATATTCTGCACGAGGTGGAGCTCGAGGCCGCCAAGATCGGCGAGGGTAAGACGCACTTTAGCCTGCTCGACAAGATCGTCGACGGCAAACTGCACGTGCAGCAGGGCGTTATCGCCGGCTGCTCGGGCGGCAACTACGACTCCGTGGTCCAGGCTGCCCGCGTGCTCAAGGGCGCCAACACCGGCTGCGGCGAGTTCTCGCTGTCGGTCTATCCCACGAGCCAGCCCGTGGCGCTCGAACTCACGCGTCGCGGCTATATCTACGACCTTATGGAGGCCGGCGCGATCGTGCGCACGGCGTTCTGCGGCCCGTGCTTTGGCGCCGGCGACACGCCTGCCAACAACGGCCTGTCCATCCGCCACACCACGCGCAATTTCCCCAACCGCGAGGGTTCCAAGCCGGGTAATGGCCAGCTGAGCGCTGTGGCTCTGATGGACGCCCGCTCCATCGCGGCGACGGCTGCCAACGGCGGCGTCCTGACGCCGGCGACCGACCTGCCCGAGGAGACTTGGGACGAGGCCTGCGAGTACACCTTTGACGACGCTCCCTACAAGAAGCGCGTGTACTGGGGCTTTGGCAAGGCCGAGCCGGCAGACGAGCTGGTCGAGGGTCCCAACATCAAGCCGTGGCCCGCGATGGAGCCGCTCGGCGACGACATCCTGCTTAAGGTGTGCTCCAAGATCATGGACCCGGTCACCACGACCGACGAGCTCATTCCCTCGGGCGAAACGAGTTCCTTCCGCTCCAACCCGCTGGGTCTGGCCGAGTTTACGCTGAGCCGCCGCGATCCGGCCTACGTGGGTCGCTCCAAGGAGGTCGACGCCGTGGAGAAGCGCCGCGTGGCCGGCGAGGCCACGGGCGACCTGGCGGCGCTCAATGCCGAGCTTGCCGGTGTGTTTGAGGCGCTGGCCGGCGCGGGTGTCGCGGCCGATGCCAAGGCGACCGAGTATGGCTCCATGCTCTATGCCAAGAAGCCCGGTGACGGTTCTGCCCGCGAGCAGGCTGCGAGCTGCCAGCGCGTGATCGGCGGCCTGGCCAACATCGTCCACGAGTACGCCACCAAGCGCTATCGCTCCAACGTGATGAACTGGGGCATGGTGCCCTTCCAGATGGAGGCCGAGCCCAACTTTGAGGTGGGCGACTACGTCTTTGTGCCGGGTATCCGTGCTGCGCTCGATGGCGACCTGAAGGACATCGCCGCCTACGTGGTGCGCGCCGACGGCACGGTTGAGCAGATTGAGCTCTACATTGCCGATATGACGGCAGAGGAGCGTGCCATCGTCAAGGCCGGCTGCCTGATCAACTACAACAAGTTCAAGGCCGCTGCCGAGTAACGCACTTAATTGTCCGCCCGGGGCTTACCCTTTCCCGCTCGCTCACGCGCTTCGCGAGGGTCGCGTTCGGGAAAGGGTAAGCCCCGGGCTACATTTCTGCGTTCTCGTTGGGTCTTGAGGGACGCTAAAAAAGACTTGCTTGAAGCCGCTTCTCTTAATGGGGCGGCTTCTTTTTGTCGAAAACCGCCACAAAGGGGACAGGCGCCTTTGTGGTGGTGGGGCGAGCTCGATATGGCCGCGCTCGTTGAGGGACAGTTCAATAAATGTCCCTACAGGATTTCATCCGGGTTGGCGGGTTTGGTTGTTTTGGGGATGCCGAGTTTGGATGACGCGAAATCGTCAACATTGTCCTTAATTCCGTCTTTGGTGTAGACAGTGACCATATAGGTGCTGTGTCCGAATTCGCCCTTGTCGCGTGTTGCCCAGGCATCCCAGTAGGCGGCCCCGTTTCGCCCTTTGATTTTTCCGACACGGCGGAGTTCTGTTCGCTTTAATTTCTGGTTGCTATAGATGGTTCGACCGGCCTCCTCGGTGAGCCCGCACTGTCCAAGCATCTTGTCGAGGACTTGGTTCATGTGGCGCTCATCGGTGTTTGGTGCGTAGTCGTAGGCGAGGGTGATGAAGTCGAGTGGCTGGTCGTCGATTAGATAGTTTAGCGTCTGAGGTCCAAGGCAGAAATAGGGGGAGCATCCGTCGATCTGACCGAGCAGTGGCAACTTTGACTGCCAACTTCCGGTGGGAATTCCATCTTCGTAAAACACGCCGCGACAGATAAAGGAGAGCGAGGTGGCACGCGAGCCGGCGTCGACCATTCCGCATAAATCGAAGGGCGAGGTGATACCAAGGGAAAAGGGCGTGATGACGATAAGGAAGAGCATCACGATGGGTATGGCGAGAATGGCGATGACGTTGCGACCGGTGGAATGAGGCGGCTTCATATGCGCTCCTCGAGACAAAGATCTGTTGAGGATAGGCAGAAATGGATATGTTCAGAGAGCAATTCAAGTTTAATCTCATTGCGCGAGATGGTCGACCGTTAGCGTCGAAAACCACCACAAAGGTGCCTGTCCCCTTTGTGGTGGTGAGGAGCGCGCGGCTTCTTTTGGTAATAGTGTTAGCTGGCGGTATCATTAGTGCAGGTGGCGAAGGTTTGCATTGTGGGGTGTTTTGCCGTGAGCCGTTCTGCCCGTATTGGATTGATTGTCTTGGCGCTTGCGATCGCTGTGGTTGGCGCGGGCGCTGTCGGTATGGCATTTCTACCTGCTGCGGTGACGGAGCCGGTGGTCAAGCCTGTGACTCAATCTGTCGAACTTCTGACCGGCGACGACAAGCCCGAGACCATTACCGTTGATTTTGATGAGCAGCCGGCTGTGCTGGGTATTAGCAATTATCCGCGTATTCAGCTTGGGGCCATGCGCTATACCACGGATACAAGCCTGATCGATAGGGCGTCCGAGCTACTCAAGGGCAAAACCTTTAAGCGTTGGTACGGATATGCGTCCTATCGGGCAAAAGCGAACGACATGGTTGGCGGATGCCACTCGTCCATCGAGCTGGACACTGCAAACGGCGCAAAGTTATGTGATGTCTCGTACGATCCGGGCTACGAGGGCAATGAGGGTCCGGGCATCTACATCATGGACGGCGATGTCGCCTATGTCATGGAGGGCGACCAGACCGAGCTCAACGATTTTATGGGTCAGTGTATCCAAGATGCCTATAAACAGACCTGCTTGCCTGACCCGCAGACTGCACGCGATAGTGGGTCTGCCCGTACATGGCTGTTCGAGGATGAGATGCCCTGGACCGTCGAATCGGGAAGTACGGGTTCGGCGAAGGAGTAGAGACCGCGACCACCACAAAGGTGCCTGTCCTCTTTGTGGTGGTTTTCGGTCTGTCTCGATCTGTAACATCTAGGATCAAAAATGGCTGCTAGATGTTATAGATCGAGATGGTAGTGCGCCTGGGCAGCGACGGGCTGACATCTCAGTACCCTATCCATCAATCACTCAGAAAATCTTATATATAGAGACTTAGATTTGTGTATAAGATCGTACAAAGCTGGCAACAATACTTCTCGAACAACGTGAAGCCGCCCCGTAGGGCGGCCGCCCCAAGAGAGGTGATTCCATGAGAATCGATAAGCTAGCAATGACGTCGCGCGAGGCGCTGCAGACCGCCATGAGCACGGCTGCCGACGCGCAGGCCGGCGCGGTGGAGCCGATTCACCTGCTGTCTGCCCTGCTTGGTGCCGGCGAGCGCAATATCTCCGTGATCATCGAGCGCATCGGCGCCGACCCGGCCCAGCTTGCACGCTCCACACAAGATGCCATCGACCGCGTGCCCAAGGTTTCGGGCGAGGGCCAGCAGATGGGCCTGTCCAATGAGCTCGTCCGCGTTATCGAGAAGGCCGAAAAGAAGGCCACCAAGATGGGCGACAGCTTTGTGGTGACCGAGCATCTGCTGATGGCGCTTGCCGAGGACAAGGGCGAGGCCGGCCGTGTTCTGCGCGACGCCGGCGTCACCAAGGAGCGCATCGAGCAAGTCTACGAGGAGCTGCGCGGTGATGACCGCGTGACGTCTGCCGAGGACAAGACCCAGTTTGAGGTGCTGGAGCAGTACGGCCGCAATATCTGCGACCTTGCCCGTGCCGGCAAGCTCGACCCGGTCATCGGCCGTACCGACGAGATCCGTCGTACCATTCAGGTTCTGTCCCGCCGCACCAAGAACAACCCCGTGCTCATCGGCGAGCCGGGCGTCGGCAAGACGGCCATCGTCGAGGGCATCGCCCAGCGTATCGTGGCCGGCGACGTGCCGAGCACCCTGCGCGATCGCGACCTCATCGAGCTCGACATGAGCGCGCTGGTCGCCGGCGCCAAGTATCGTGGCGAGTTCGAGGACCGCTTGAAGGCCGTGCTCAAGGAAGTGCAAAAGTCCGAGGGCAAGGTCATCCTGTTCATCGATGAGCTCCACACCATCGTGGGCGCGGGTGCCACCGAGGGCTCCATGGACGCCGGCAACATCCTGAAGCCGGCGCTTGCCCGTGGCGACCTGCACGCGATCGGAGCGACTACGCTCGACGAGTACCGCAAGTACATCGAGAAGGACGCGGCACTCGCCCGTCGTTTCCAGACTGTTATGGTGAGCGAGCCTACCGTCGAGGACACCATCTCCATCCTGCGTGGCCTCAAGGAGAAGTACGAGATCTTCCACGGCGTGCATATCACCGATAGCGCGCTCGTGGCAGCTGCCGACCTCTCCGATCGCTACATCGCCGACCGTTTTCTGCCCGACAAGGCCATCGACCTGGTCGATGAAGCGGCAAGCCGCCTGCGCATGGAGCTCGACAGCATGCCGGTCGAGATCGATGCCACCACGCGTCAGCTCACTCAGCTGCAGATTGAGGAACAGGCGCTCATGAAGGAGACCGACGAGGCCTCCAAGGAGCGTCTGGAGGCTCTGCGCCAAGAGATCGCTGAGGTCCAAGAAAAGCTCAACGTGCAAAAGGCCGGCTGGCTCAACCAGAAGAACGCTATCGACCACGTGCAGGAGCTCAAGGGGCAGCTCGACGAGGCCAAGAGCGAAGAGGAGCGTGCGACGCGCAACGGCGACCTGGGCCGTGCGTCCGAGCTGCGCTACTCCGTGATTCCGGGCCTGCAGCAGCAGATTCAGGATTCCGAGGCTGCGCTCGAGGCGCAAAAGCAGCAGGACGGCGAAGGCCTCAACGAACAGGTGACCTCCGATGAGATCGCTGAGGTCGTGAGCGCTTGGACCGGCGTGCCCGTCTCCAAGATGATGCAGGGCGAGCTCGACAAGCTGAAGGGCTTGGAGGGCGAGCTGCATAAGCGCGTCATCGGCCAGGACGAGGCGGTCTCCGCTGTCGCCGCGGCCGTGCGTCGCAGCCGTGCGGGCCTCTCCGATCCGGACAAGCCCATCGGCAGCTTCTTCTTCCTGGGCCCCACCGGCGTGGGCAAGACCGAGCTCGCCAAGGCGCTTGCCGAGTGCCTGTTCGATGACGAGCGTGCGCTCGTGCGTATCGACATGTCCGAGTACATGGAGAAGTCCAGCGTCCAACGTCTGATCGGTGCGCCTCCGGGATACGTGGGTTACGACGAGGGCGGCCAGCTTACCGAGGCCGTGCGCCGTCGTCCGTACTCCGTGATTTTGCTCGACGAGATGGAGAAGGCTCATCCGGATGTCTTTAACGTGCTGCTGCAGGTGCTTGATGACGGCCGTCTGACCGATGGCCAGGGTCGCCAGGTGTCCTTCAAGAACACGATCATCATCATGACGTCTAACGTGGGCTCCAAGGCCATCGCCGATCTGTCCGGTAAGGACGAGGAGGAGATGCGCCATCAGGTCGACGCCGCCATGGCTCAGACCTTCCGCCCCGAGTTCCTCAACCGTATCGACGATATCGTGGTGTTCCATCCGCTCGGCATGGCGCAGATCGAGAAGATCGTCGACATCCAGCTTGCCGACGTCCGCGCGCGTCTGGCCAAGGAGCGCATGACGCTTGCCATCACCCCGGCGGCCAAGCAGATGCTCGCCGTGGGTGGCCTGGACCCCGTGTTCGGTGCCCGTCCGCTCAAGCGCCTGGTCCAGCGCGAGGTCGTGGACGCCATCGCCGCCGCCATCATCGACGGTACGGTGCGCGAGGGCGATCAGGTGACGGTCGATGCCGACAAGGACGGCGGCTTTACCGTCGTGTGCGACAACACGCCGTCTGCTACCTACGAGGTCCCCGACGCCGAGTAGATTTATGGGACATGCCTTAAAATCTGCCAGCCGTCTCTAAACGCCAAGGGCGGCGGATCCAATTGGGTCCGCCGCCCTTTTTCGTGCGACAATCGATAATGTTGAACACGATTGCATGGCAAGGAGATATGCAGATGATAGACAAGAACAAGACGAATGCGCCGGTCGCCAACGCCGCGCCGGCCGCACCCAAGTCTGTGCCCAAGCCTGTGCCCAAGCCGCGCGACCCCTACATCCGTGCCGAGAACGAGGATGACGACGGCTACGATCCTTATAGCGATCGTCGCCCCGAGCGCGAGCCCCTCTTCGAAGCCGACCCCTGGCGTTAAGTAGCTCATTTGGGACGGGGCTTTTTTAGCTACTTTGTTTTCGGCTAGAGGCGTTCATGCCTGCCCCCCTCGGCCGCTCGATATCCTCCGGGAGCGGCCACTAATAGAAAACTTGCTTATCCATTAATCAAGATACGCATAATCTTGCTCTCCTGCTAATCAAGAATCGTTATAATCTTGATTAGCAGGAGAGCAAGATTGGAGAATTATGGCATTCAACGACTTGGTGGCTCAAAAAATAAAGGACTTTGAGCAACAGGGGATTCCGCAGGTCTTTGAGCGCGACCTTGATCTGGGCAACCCGCAGGAGCCAAAGCGCGACAACATCGTATATGTGATTGTGGGCGCCCGTCGTTGTGGAAAGACGTATCGCCTGTATCAGGAGATACGGCGGCTTCAGGGCCAAGGCGTCGAGCTTGACCGGATGCTATATTTCAATTTTGAGGATGAGCGCTTGCGTCCGTATGAGCCATCGCTACTAGCGGACGTGCTCGATACATTCTATGCACTATATCCTGCTGCTCGAGGCGAGGGCGCCTACCTTTTCTTTGACGAGATCCAGGAAATACCCGAATGGGGTGCGTTTCTGCGACGCGTGGTCGATACGGAGAAGGCGACCGTTTACGTGACGGGATCTTCTTCTAAGATGCTGTCCTCAGAACTTAAGAGCGAGTTCAGGGGCCGTTCTCTTGTGCGAGAGCTTTTTCCGTTGAGTTTTTCGGAATACGTCCGATATAAGACGGGGAGCGTTCCTGAGTCGAACGCACCCTTCTCCTCGAGCGATGCAGCGTTGCTCCGACACCATCTGGTCGGATATCTCGAGCGAGGGGGATTCATCGCGACACTTGAGCAGACGCCCGCAGACGCGATTCAGCTGCTACAGGAATATGCGTCGCGAACGGTCGCCATGGACGTCGTTGAACGTTACGACGTCAAGAACCCCCGTTTGGCCTCGCTGTTTCTGGCGCGGTGCATGGCATCTTCGGGACGAGAGCTGTCAGTGAACAAAGTGTACAACGAGTTCAAGAGCAGACAGATATCCGTCAGTCGAAATACGCTCAGCGACTTACTTGAGTATTACGAGGATGCCTACCTGCTGTTTTCGGTGCCGGAGTTCACGCGTTCGCTTGCAAATAATACGCGGTCTGCGTCTAAGGTCTACGCCGTCGATCCTGCGATGTTCGGAGCGTTCTCCCCCGCATCGGCATTGGATCATGGTCAGAGGCTCGAGACCGCGGTGTTCAATGCGCTCAGAAGAAGGACCCCCGCCGTGCGGCCCGGTTCGGTTTGCCGCCTGCTGATTAAAGATAAGAATAAAAGCCATGAGGTGGACTTTGTGGCTGGGGATGCACTGCTCATGCAGGCTTACGGCCTGATTCAGGTAAGTGTGGATATGACAAGCGAGAAAACGCGCGAGCGCGAAATTGCCGCGCTCGATGCCGCGATGGCCCAGTTTGATCTTGGCGAGTCGGTAATCGTTACCATGGATGAGCAGGCCGATATTCCATGCAAACACGGCGTGGTACATGCTGTGCCCGCATGGAAGTGGCTCCTTTCCTAATCGTCTATGGATTTGCGAGGCCAGGACTCAGGTGTCATGGTCCGCTAGTCCTGGGCCTTGATGCTCGGCAACAGAATCTGGGCGAGGTAGTCGGTCTCGAGTTTGGTCGCGGCGTCGGCCTTGCCGTCTTTGCCGACCAGTACGTTCTTGATCTGGCTATAGGTGTAGCGGTTGCCGGTCGTGAGCTCGACAAGCTCAATGGCCGAGTCCATAGGGTAGGTCGACACGGGATTCTGCGTCCGTCCGTTGATGGTCTGGGGCACCACGTACGGATAGACGGGACCGCTGGCGTAGACGGTATAACCGTTGCCTAGGTTGGCCGCACCCAAAACCGTATCGCCCTCATCGGGCGTAAAGCTCTCGCCCTCGCGCACTGCGACGAGCGTCACAATCGGTGTATCGCTGTCGCCGGCAAGATAGATGCATAGCGTGCTGCCATTTTGCCAAGTCTCGACCTTGCCGTACCACTCGACGGGGATATCGAGCTGGTAAAGGTCGGTTGCCTTGTGGCGGGCGTCGGCATCACGGGCCGCCTGTGCCTTTTGCGCGCTCACGGCATTGACGGCGGCATCGCGCCGCGCGGTTGCCGCCTGCTGGAGCACCTTGGCGGTGGCGGCGGAGCTCGCACCTCCCTCCTCGGCATATTTGGCGGCGGCATCGATCTGGTCGTCGGTTACCGTGTCGGCCGAAGGCACCTTGAGCTTAAAGGTAGCCTGGGCACTTAAATCCTGTCCATCGCTCTTAACGGTGACCTGCGCCTTGGTGGTCGGGACGGTATAGATAGTGCCGTCGGCCGCGATGGGGGAGGCAGCGATGGAGAGCGTGTAATCGCCGGGCAGCAGTTTGATGCCGCGGCCGTGCTCGTCAACATAGAGCGTTTCGCTCACGGAGGAGCCGTCAGAATCCTGACCGCTCACCTGTACGGGAATCTTGGAGCCAGTGGAACAGTTGAGGCCCGCGGCATGCACGCCAATCTGCACTGACATCATCGTGTGGGCATTGGCGGCGACAGCGGCAGCCTGCTCTTGCTGATATCCGTTCCAGGCAGCATAGCCTGCACCGCCGGCGACGAGCGCGACGGCCACGACACCGGCGACCATCAGATTGCGGCGCTTGGGCGACATCTTACGATGACGAACCTCGGCTTCGTGTGCCGAGGGAGCGGACGGCAGGGGAATATCTCCCATGGCGATGGTCTCGTCGACGACTGGCGCAGAGCCCAAGCCGGGGAGCTCGCGGGTGAGCGATTCGTCGACGGGCAAGTCGCCAAGCAGGGAGGTCTCATCTCCCGCGTTGGGTTCCGGTTGGCCATTGCCCTCGTCATCGCCTTTTTCGACATCGGCTTCATCGCGAGCATCCTCGACGTCGTCGCCCGTATCCGGTATGCCATCGCCCGCCGCGTCCTGCATGTCGGCGATTGTCTCGTCAAACGCAACTTCGTCCAGCGAAAACCGGTCTAGGCTCTCCAAGGCCTCGGCGCACGCCGCTGCATCTTGGGCCGCGTCCTCTTGGCCCCTCGTCTCATTTTCCATATATCCCCCAAGCTCAATATCGGGACAACAATGTACCCAAAATTAAGGTCACATAGAGCTGGCGTGCAGTCGGAAATTCGATTTTATCTGCGCGATACATTGTGAATATGTGCATGAATGCACGCGCGACAGCAAAAAGCCCCCGGAAAGCAAACGAATTGCTTTCCGGGGGCTGCGCATAACGCGAGATTACGGAGCCAAAGAGACGCGCCTACATCCAAATGCGGACGGCAGCGAGCGCGTTACTCGGCGTGTGCGTAATCCACCTTGGCGCGGCGAGCGGTAGCCTTCTCCCAATCGCTGGTGCCCTCAAAGACATCCTGCTTGTAGGGATTGCGGCCGAGCTTCTTGGCGCGGTAGGCGATGTAGATGATCGCGGCGATGTTGGCGACCAGTGCGGCGATCGAGACCGCAGTAGCGGCGCTGGGGTCGAGCGTGGAGTGGGTCACAAAGATGGACTCCTCCTGGAAGTACGGGAACACCTGGGCAAACATGCACCAAATGGCCAGCGTAAAGGCGCGGTTCTGGATCCAACCGCCCTTGTTCCAGATAAAGGCGGCGACGGTGGGCGCCAGCAGCAGCGCAAAGCCGCAGAACCAGGAGTGGGCGGGCAGGCAGTTGTAGGTGTAGCAGAAGTTCCAGATATCGTAGGCGATGATGTAGACCCAGGTCATGTCGGGCCACAGCATGTCGGTCTTGTCCTCGGAGGCGTAGACGCTCCACCAACCGGTCATGCAGAAGATGTTGATGATACCGGCGATGCCGTTGAACACGTTGTTCCAGCCAGCAAGCTGCGTAGCACCTTCGGAGGTGACCCAAGTGGACTGGCCCAGGACAAAGAAGTGATAGGCGCTCTCAAAGTCGGACACGACGGCGATCATGATGTTGATGGCGACGATCACAAACGGCCACGCGCGGAACCAGTGCGCCTTGCCGATCTTGCCCCACTGATACTTAATGGCGATGAAGCCCCAGCAACCGGCCAACGCCGCGTAGACCTTGGCGTAGTGGAACCAGCTGTTCTGGTACACATGGGTGGGGTTGGTGAGCGCCCACTCGGCGCCCTGCGAAACGCCGATGGCGATAGCGACGCAGTAGATGGTCATGGCCAGCGGAGCCACGCCAAAGATGATTGCCGCGCCCAGCTTGGTGCGGCGGCCGATCTCGTTGAGCACGATCAGGCCAATAAAGACCATGGCCCAGCCGGCCCAGTGGATAAGGGTATCGCTACCCCAAACATCGAACAGCATGCTGCTCTCCTTTCACACGCCCGCGGCCCCTCTTCTGATCGCGGGCAGTTTGGCCAAATGTCGTCAGTTCTGGGGCTTGCGCTCCGGATACTTGGCGGTATAGCCCTCGATGTGGAGTGTCGAGGCGATGATTTCCTTGACCGTCTCGTCGGGCACATCGGGGTGCGTGCGGATATACATCAACAACCCCATAATGAGGGTGTAGAACGTCTCGTAGACATGGTCGATGCGTAGCTCATGATGGGCGACAAAATCCACCACGGTGGTATCGCAGATATACTGCGCCACGCGCTGGACCACGTTGTGCAAAAAGCCGCCGTAGAGCGCGCCGCTGCTCGAGGTGAGCGTGCTCGGCAACTCGTGGCCGCTCACGACCAGGCGCTTAAAGAGCGGAGCAACGGTGTCGAGTGCGCCTTCGATGTCGCCAACCGTGCGGCTGGCGTTCCACTGCTCGAGCTCGGCGATAAAGCCGTCGATTGCCTCGTCCATAACGGCGGTGACGGCGGCATCCATATCGGCAAAGTAGTGGTAGAACAGCGAACGCGTGCAGCCAGCCCGCTTGGTCACGGCCGATACCGAAAGATGGGACACACCAAGCTCGGCGCTCACGGCGCGCACAGCGGCGAGGATCTCGCGACGGCGCTCGTCGCCCGTCAGGCGTTTTGCCGCGCTATCGGATGCGGGGACGGCATCGACCACAGAGATATCTGCTGCGTTGTTGCCCATGTTTTGCCGCCTTTCATCCTCTTTTGCCTGACCGTTCGCCTAACAGTCTTGAATATTGTTGACGGTTCGTCAATACTATTTTTGACACAATGTCAACAATGGCGGGTGAAAGGCATGGGGGCATGCCCGGCCTGCAAAAAAAGAGGGGCGCTGCGGTCTCGCCGGGCTGTGGCAAGAGAAGGGACGACTATGATTCTCAACGGACCGGGGATTAGCTATACCGAGCCCGATATCGGCGCGGAGTTCGTGCCGCCGATACCGGAGCATCCGCGCGAGGCCATCGTCAAACTGTGTGAGCACTGCACCAACCGCCTGCTGCACCGCGACGAGCTGCTGGGCTACGAGTACTGGTCGTTTGCCGAGGCCGCAACCGACGAGCAGGCCGAAGTGCTCTGCAAGATGAAGATGCGCCGTCCCTATACGCTGCCCGAGATGGTCAAGCTCACCGGCATGCCCGAGGCCGATATCGAAAAAATGCTCGACGACATGAGCTACACGGGTCTGCTCGAGTACAACTGGGAAAACCCCGAGCGCGCCAAGCAGTGGGTGCTGCCCATGCTGGTGCCGGGTTCCGCCGAGTTCCTCAACATGCGCGTGAGCCAGCTCGAGGAGCATCCGGTCTATGCCAAGTTCTTTGAGCAGGCGTCCAAGGGACCGCTGTCCAAGGCCACGCCGATGGTGCCGCCCGGCGGTGCCGGCATCGGCATGCATGTCATTCCGGTCGAGAAGGCCATCGATGCCGCGAGCACCTCGGTGCCGATCGAGCATATCGAGCATTGGCTCGACAAATACGAAGGTAAGTATGCCGCTAGCACCTGCAGCTGCCGCGCGAGCCGTCGCGTGATGGGAGAGGGCTGCGCCGACGACCCGGCCGATTGGTGCATCGCCGTGGGCGATATGGCCGACTACGTGGTCGAGACCGACCGCGGCCATTATGTGACGCGCGAGGAGGTCTACGACATCCTGCGCCAGGCCGAGGACAACGGCTTTGTGCACCAGATCACCAACATCGACGGTGAGAACAAAATCTTCGCCATCTGCAACTGCAACGTCAACGTGTGCTACGCCCTGCGCACTTCGCAGCTGTTCAACACGCCCAACCTGTCGCGCTCGGCCTACGTCGCCAAGGTCGAGAAGGACAAGTGCGTGGCCTGCGGTCGCTGCGTTGAGGTGTGTCCGGCCGGCGCCGCCAAACTGGGCCAGAAGCTCTGTAGCAAAAAGGCTGGCGGACAGGTGCCCGAGTATCCGCGCCAGGAGCTGCCCGATGCCACCAAGTGGGACCACACCAAGTGGTCGCCCAACTACCGCAACGACAACCGTATCGAGACGCATGAGTCCGGCACCGCTCCCTGCAAGACGGCCTGCCCCGCGCACGTTGCCGTTCAGGGCTATTTGAAGCTCGCGGCGCAGGGCCGCTATGACGAGGCGTTGGCGCTCATCAAGCGCGAGAACCCGTTGCCCGCTATCTGCGGCCGTGTGTGCAACCGCCGCTGTGAGGATGCCTGCACCCGCGGTCGCGTGGACGAGGCCGTGGCCATCGACGAGGTCAAGAAGTTTATCGCCCAGCGCGATCTGGATGCCGCGACTCGCTATGTCCCACCTGTGGTGACCCCGACGCGTGCCGGCGGCTTCGACCAGAAGATCGCCATCATCGGCGCCGGTCCGGCCGGTCTGTCCTGCGCCTTCTATCTGGCCGAGAAGGGCTACAAGCCCGTCGTGTTCGAGAAAAACGAGCGCCCGGGCGGCATGCTCACCTACGGCATTCCCAGCTTTAAGCTGCAGAAGGACGTTATCGAGGCCGAGGTCGAGGTCATTCGCCTGATGGGCGCCGAGTTCCGCTATGGCGTGGAGGTCGGTCGCGATGTGACGCTCGACGAGCTTCGCGCGCAGGGCTTTAAAGCCTTTTACGTGGCCATTGGCTGCCAGGGTGGCCGCCTTGCCGGTATTCCGGGCGAGGATGCCGAGGACGTGACCGTGGCCGTCGACTTTTTGCGCGAGGTCAACAGCGGCAAGATCGACGCGCTGCCCGGGCGCACCATCGTGGTGGGCGGCGGCAACGTGGCCATCGATGTCGCGCGCAACGCCTGCCGTCTGGGTTCCGAGCACGTTGAGATGTTCTGCCTGGAGAGCGAGGTCAAGATGCCTGCCAGCGAGGAGGAGCGTCGCGAGGCCATTGAGGACGGCGCGCACATTAGCTGCGGCTGGGGCCCCAAGGAGATTCACCTGGACGAGGCCGGTCGTGTGTGCGGTATCACCTTTAAGCGCTGCACGCGTGTCTTTGACGACGAGGGCCGTTTTGCGCCCGAGTATGACGAGAACGACTTGCGCCGTGTCGATGCCGACCGTGTCGTCATGTCGATTGGCCAGTCCATTGTGTGGGGCGACCTGCTGGCTGGCTCCAAGGTGGAGCTCGGCCGCAGCCAGGGTGCCCTTGCCGATCCGCAGACGTACCAGACCGCCGAGCCCGACATCTTTGTGGGCGGCGACGTCTACACCGGTCCCAGCTTTGCTATCGACGCCATCGCCGCCGGTCACGAGGCCGCCGTGTCCATCCATCGCTTTGTGCAGCCGGGCTCCACGCTCACCATCGGCCGCAACCAGCGCCGCTACGCCGCGCTCGACCGCGACGATGTCGTGATCGAGAGCTATGACAACGCGAGCCGTGAGGTTGCCCACGTGGACCACGAGCGCGAGAAGGCCGCGCCCTTCAGCGAGTACGTCGAGACCTTTACCGAAGAGCAGGTGCGCGCCGAGACCGCCCGTTGCCTTGGCTGCGGTGCCTCAATCGTCGACCCCAACAAGTGCATCGGCTGCGGCCTGTGCACCACCAAGTGCGCGTTCGATGCCATCCATCTGGATCGCGATCGCCCCGAGTGCTCCACGATGGTCAAATACGAGCAAAAGCTCCCGAGCCTTGGCAAGTATGCTTTAAAGCGTGCAATCAAAATCAAGTTCGGTCGTAAATAGGTAACCATGGCGGGTAAGGGGACGGCGCAGACTAGATTTCGCTGTCCCCTTGCTTTGAGTTTGCATCGCATCAACCGTTGTTGAAAGGTTTCTACCTTGCATGAATTGGGAATCGTTTATCACATTATTCGCGATGTTGAGAACGTGGCGCGCGCCAATGGCGTGCGTCGCGTTTCGAGCGTCACGCTGCTGCTGGGCGAGGTCTCGGGCGTCGTTCCCGACTTGCTGCTCGACGCTTGGCGCTGGGCGGCAGATAAAAAGTCCATCACGCAGGGCGCGGAGCTTATCGTGGAGCCCGTCGAGGCCGTGACGCATTGCGAGGCGTGCGGCTGCGACTACGCGACGGTCGAGCACGGCAAGACCTGCCCCCATTGCGGTAGCGGCGAGACCTATCTGCTGCAGGGCCAGGAGGTCATGATCAAGCAGATCGAGACCCCCGACGAGGACCCGACAGACGCTGCCCCCGACGGCCTCTCCGATGCCCCCGATGCCGTCGACGCCGCCAACCCCCTCCACATCGCCTAACTTAGTCGTTGGGGACGTTCTTAAACGACTAGTCATTAAAGAACGTCCCCAACGACTACTTTCCTAGAGCATATTCCTTACCATTAGTCAAGCACCATCTGTTTAAACGAAATAGCCTCAACCCGAGCACATTTGTGTCTGTTTAAAACCGGCAATAATGAACAGCGTGCTCAATTCGGTCATGTAAATAGATCAGCTATCAATCCTCAGCAGCAAATCAGCCAAAATACTGGAATGTAATCAGCTTGTAACAAAACAAGACGTTTAAACAAATAATGCTACCTTTTGCAGTTTTTCAAACAATTCTGCTGTATTTGCAGCTATACTCCATAACTGTCGTGTAGGAATTACGTAGACAAAAAGGAGGTTATGTGATGGTAAGTATTGTTCTTGCTAGCCATGGTGACTTGGCGGCTGGAATCAAGCAGACGGGCTCGATGGTCTTTGGCGATCAGCCGTCTGTAGCCGTGGTCTCGCTCGAGCCGAGCATGGGCCCCGACGACTTCCGAGCCAAGGTCGAGGAAGCAGTCGCTTCCTTCGAGGACCAGGAGCAGGTGCTCTTCCTCGTTGATCTGTGGGGCGGCACGCCCTTCAACCAGATTAGCGGTCTCATCGAGGGCCATGATTCCTGGGCTATCGTCACCGGTGTCAACCTGCCTATGCTCATCGAGGCATATTCGCAGCGCTTTGACGCAAAGAACACTGCACATGCGATCGCAAAACATCTCGTGACTGAGGCTAAGGCCGGTGTGCGCGTCAAGCCCGAGTCTCTGGAGCCCGAGGAGAAGAAGCCGGCTGCGGCCGCCGCTGCTCCTGCGGGTGCCATTCCTCCGGGAACGGTGATCGGCGACGGGCACATCAAGATCGCCCACGTCCGTATCGACACGCGTCTGCTGCATGGTCAGGTGGCCACCACGTGGACCAAGCAGATCAACCCCAACCGCATCATCGTGGTCTCCGACGGCGTTGCTCACGACGAGCTCCGCAAGACCATGATCGAGCAGGCTGCCCCTCCGGGAGTCCACGCCAACGTCGTGCCCATCAAGAAGATGGCCGAGGTCGTCAAGGACACGCGCTTTGGCGACACCAAGGCGATGCTGCTGTTCGAGAACCCGCAGGATCTGCTCAGGGCCATCGAGGCCGGCGTCGACATCAAGGAAGCCAACATCGGTTCCATGGCCCACTCCAAGGGCAAGGTCGTCGTCACTAACGCTGTCGCTATGGGCGATGACGACGTCAAGACCATCGAGGCTCTCAAGGCCAAGGGCGTCAAGTTCGAGGTCCGCAAGGTTCCTTCGGATTCCTCCGAGGATCTCGACGCCATGTTGAAGAAAGCTAAGGCCGAACTGGCCGCTCAAGCATAGTAAAGGAGGGTCCGATACATGTCTGCAATCACTATTCTGCTTGTTGCGATTGTCGCGTTGCTTGCCGGTATGGAAGGCATTCTGGATGAGTTCCAGTTCCATCAGCCGCTCGTGGCATGCACGCTTATCGGTCTCGTAACCGGTCACCTTCAGGAGGGCATCCTCCTGGGCGGTTCGCTCCAGATGATGGCCCTTGGCTGGGCTAACGTCGGCGCCGCCGTCGCGCCTGACGCCGCTCTGGCCTCGGTCGCTTCTTCGATCATCATGGTGCTCGCCCTCAACGGTGGCGCCACCGATTCGGCCAAGGCCGTTACCGCCGCCATCGCCGTCGCCGTCCCGCTGTCGGTCGCTGGTCTGTTCCTGACCATGATCTGCCGTACCCTGGCTACCGCTATGGTTCACGGCATGGACGCCTGCGCCGAGAAGGGCGACTTCGCCGGCATCGAGCGTTGGCAGTACGCCGGCATCCTCATGCAGGGTGTTCGTATCGCCATCCCGGCAGTACTTCTGTGCATCATCCCGGCCGAGGCTGTTACCAACGCGCTTAACGCTATGCCCGATTGGCTGTCCGGCGGCATGGCTGTCGGCGGCGGCATGGTCGCTTCCGTCGGTTACGCCATGGTCATCAACATGATGGCCACCAAGGAGACCTGGCCGTTCTTCATCCTCGGCTTTGTCCTTGCTGCCATCCCTCAGCTCACGCTGATCGCCCTTGGCCTCATCGGCATCTCCCTTGCCCTCATCTACCTTGGCCTTAAGGATCTGGCCAAGCAGGGTGGCGGCATGGGCGGTGGCTCCGGTGACCCGCTCGGCGACATTCTGAACGATTACGAGTAGGAGGGGAGTGATACATATGGCAGAGAACAAGATTCAGCTCACCAAGGCTGACCGTAAGAAGGTTTGCTTCCGTCATCAGTTCCTTCAGGGCTCGTGGAACTACGAGCGTATGCAGAACGGCGGCTGGTGCTTCGCAATGATCCCTGCGATCAAGAAGCTCTACACCAGCAAGGATGACCAGATTGCCGCTCTTAAGCGCCACCTGGAGTTCTATAACACCCACCCCTATGTTTCCGCCCCCGTCATTGGCGTTACCCTCGCCCTCGAGGAGGAGCGCGCCAACGGTGCTCCGATTGACGATGTCGCCATTCAGGGCGTCAAGGTCGGTATGATGGGCCCGCTCGCCGGCGTCGGCGACCCCGCCTTCTGGTTCACCCTTCGCCCGATTCTGGGCGCACTGGGCGCTTCCCTGGCCCTGTCCGGCAGCATCGCCGGTCCGCTGCTGTTCTTCTTCGCGTGGAACATCATCCGTTACGCTTTCCTGTGGTACACGCAGGAGTTTGGCTACAAGGTCGGCTCCTCCATCGCCAAGGACCTCTCCGGCGGTCTGATGGGCAAGGTCACCGAGGGTGCTTCCATCCTGGGTATGTTCATCATCGGCGCCCTGGTCGAGCGCTGGGTGTCCATCTCCTTCACCCCGGTCGTCTCCAAGGTCACGCAGTCTGCTGGCGCCTATATCGACTGGGCCAACCTGCCCGCCGGTTCTGAGGGCATCAAGCAGGCACTGACGATGTACAGCTCTGTCGGTGCCAACGCACTCGACCCGGTGAAGGTCACCACGCTTCAGGCCAACCTCGATCAGCTCATCCCCGGCCTTGCCGCCGTGTGCCTGACCCTTCTGGTCTGCAAGCTCCTCAAGAAGAAGGTCAGCCCGATCGTCATCATCCTGGCTCTCTTCGCCGTCGGCATCATCGGTCGCGTCTGCGGCTTCATGTAAGCACGCTTCGGCTTAAGACCGAGAGTTGCTAGGCAAGGGCTTTTGAGCCATTGAAACGGACCGCACCCGGTGGGTACACTGGATGCGGTCCGATTGTTTTTATTGGAGGGCGAGGCGCGTATGGCGCAATCTCAGAACAGCACGGTCGATTTGGCAACGCCGGCAACCTGCCTGATGGGGCTTACCAGTCACGGTAATGTGATGGTGGGCAATAAGGCGTTTGAGTACTATAACGAGCGTAATCCCGAGGATTATATCCAAATCCCGTGGGACGAGGTCGACTATATTGCCGCCGAGGTTTTGCGCGGCACCAAGAAGATTACGCGTTTTGCCATCTTTACCAAAGAGAATGGCCACTTTACGTTTTCGACGCGCAATGACAAGGAAACGCTTCGCGCGGTGCGTAAGTACATTGACGAGGACAAGCTCGTTCGTTCGCCCGACTTTATCGATGTGACGGCCAAGGGCGCCAAGAGCATCCCCTCCGTCATCAAAAGCCTCTTCCATAAAGGCGACTAGTCGCCTGGGACGTTCTTAAACGACTAGTCATTAAAGAACGTCGCAGACGACTATCTCGAAGAGTGGCTATGCGCTGCATGGTAGTGGCGCAAATCTGCTACACTAGTACAACATGCCTCCGTAGCTCAGGGGATAGAGCACCGCTCTCCTAAAGCGGGTGTCGACGGTTCGAATCCGCCCGGGGGCACCAGAGGAATATCGAGCCCGGTACCGCTACGGTGCCGGGCTCTTCTGATTCATGCCATGTCAAAAATGAAGCGCCCGCTTGCTGGGGGAGCAAGCGGGCGCCTGTGAGCGAATATGTTTGCGGCGAGAGCCGTAATGAGCGGTTGGGTTGCGACTAGTTGGTCGTACCGGAATCGTCGCCCGTGCTCGTGCCTGAACCCGAACCCGAGCCAGAAAGTGCAACCGTCAGCGTAATCGTGCTGTCGGTGGACTGCTTGCCGGTGGGGGAGACGCCCGTGACGGTGGCGTTTTCGTTGCCACTCACGGGGTTGCCGTTCTGATCGCAGAATGCGATGTTGTAGAACCCGGCGTTGTTGAGCGCGGTGACGGCCGCGGAGATGCTCTTGCCGTACAGGTTGCCCGGAACGCTGGCCTTGCCGGACTTCTTGGCAATGACGACGGTAATCGTGGCGCCAGGCTTCTGCTTGCCGCTGGGGTTCCAGCTAATCACGGTGCCCTCGGTAACCGAATCGTTCTCCTGGTAGCTCACGTCGACGCCAAAGCCTGCCATATCGAGGGCGTTGCGCGCCTGGGCCTCGGTCATGTCGGTCAGATCGGGGACGGAGGTGGTGTCAGGACCGCTGGAGACCTTGTACGAGATGGTCGTGCCCTTCTCGACTTCCTTACCGGGTTCGGTGCCCTGCTCAAAGACCTGGCCCTCATCGGCCTCGTTGGCCTCCTCGGAGGCGTTGCCCTTCAGGCCAACGCTTGCCAGCGCGGCTTCTGCCTGGTCCTTGGTCAGGCCGACAAGCCGGGGAACCTCAACCTTCTCGGAGGGCTTGGGGCCCTTGGAGATTACCAGGTTAACCTTGGTGCCCTTGGCCTTCTTGGTTTTGCCGTTGGGCGTCTGCTCGGCGACCTTGCCCTCGTCGATATCGTCGTTGTAGCTTTGGTCGATGGTGCCGACCTCGAGGCCGGCTTCCTTGATCTGCTCGACGGCAGTCTGCTGGTCCTTGCCCAGCACATCGGGCACGGTGACCTGCTCGCCGCCAAAGAGTCCTGTGGCAAAGGCCACCACGATACCGATGACGGCAACGGCTGCCACCACGGCGGCGATGATCTTGTTCTTGTTGGATTTGGGCTTTTCGACCTCGTAGGAGCCGGTGGAGCCCGAAACCGAGCTACGGGCGGTATTCTGGCCGCTCACGCCCGAGACGGGACGTACCATGGCGCGCGTCTGATCGGAAAGCTCGCGAGTCTTGGTGGCGCCCAGTTCACCGGGTGCACCGATGATGCGCGTGGGCTCCGAGATGTTGACGGCACGGCCCGACAGGTAGCTGTTGAGCACCTGACGAAGCTCGTCGGCGGTCTGGAAGCGGTTTGCCGGGTCCTTCTCCATGCACTTGAGGATGATGCGCTCAAGGTCGGCGTCGACACCGGAGTTGATCTGGCTCGGCGGAATAGGCAGCTCGTTGACCTGCTTGAGTGCGACTGAGATGGCGTCATCACCGTCAAAGGGCACGCGGCCGGTGGCGCACTCGTACATCACGACGCCCAGCGAGTAGATATCCGAGGTGGGGCCGAGGTCCTGACCACGGGTCTGCTCGGGACTGACGTAGTGGGCGGTTCCCAGCACGTTGTTGTCTTGCGTGAGGTGGCTGTTCTTGGCGCGCGCGATGCCAAAGTCCATCACCTTGATGTTGCCGTCGGGCAGCACCATGATGTTCTGCGGCTTGATGTCGCGGTGGATGATCTCGTGCTTGTGGGCGACCGAAAGCGCGGAGCTGATCTGCGAGCCGATCTGGGCGACCTTCTTGGGGTCGAGGGCGCCGTGGCTCTTGATGCCGCTCTTAAGGTCGGTGCCGCGCAGGTACTCCATGACGATGTAATAGGTGTCGCCGTCCTTGCCCCAATCGTAGACGCCCACGATATAGGGGGAGGAGAGACCGGCTGCTGCCTGGGCCTCCTGCTTAAAGCGTGCGGCGAAGGTTGCGTCGCCAGCATACTGCGGCAGCATGATCTTGACGGCTACCGTGCGGTCGAGGACCTGGTCCTGCGCACGGAAGACGGTCGCCATGCCGCCTGTCCCCACCTTATCCTTGAGGAGGTATCTTCCCCCGAGGACCCTCTGTTCCATTCCTGCTCCTAACATAACTATTCGCTCAACGATGTGTGTAGTACCTACGATGTGGCCGCTGGGGCCGTGTGGCGCGTTGCCGCTAACTCTTCGGCCGCGGCGCGCCTCGGGTGTCCGATTCAATCATGGGCATCACGCTCCCTGTGCGGCGAGCGCCGCGGTCAGGACGATGCCGGCAATCTTGGCCGCCTTGACGTCGTGTTTGTCGTAATCCTCCAAGGCCACCGAGATGGCGACCGTGGGTGAATCGTAAGGTGCAAAGCCAACGAACATCGAGTTGACGTTGGTGCCGCCGGTCTCGGCCGAGCCGGTCTTGCCGGCGACCTTGACGCCGGGGACCTGGGCATCGGTGCCGGTACCGGACTGGACGACGGCGAGCATGGCCTGCTTGACCTGGTCGGCCGTGGCGGAGCTGACGGCCTGACCCAGCGAGCGGGACTGCGTGGTCTTGACCACAGTTCCGTCCGGGGCGAGTACCTGGGCTACAAAGTACGGGTCCATGACCACGCCACTGTTAGCGATGGCGGCGGCAATCACGGCGTTTTGCATGACGGTGGTCTGCGGGCCGGGCGTGTGGTCCATGCCGACAGGCTGGCCGGCGCCGGCCCAAGCGGTCTCCCACTCGGTCATGAGCGACGGGTCTGCCATGATGGAGGCCGCGGAGGTCAGGTCCTGGCCGAGCTTTTGGCCGTAGCCAAAGGCGTTGGCAAACTGCACGAGCGTGTTTGCGCCAACTTCGTTTGCCACCTGGCCAAAGACGACGTTGGAGGACACGGCAAAGGCCTGCTGCAGGCTGATGGTGCCGTAGCTCTCGTTGGCATAGTTGGTGACCGGCGCGTTGCCGATGTCCATGGAGCCGGGCGCCTGGTAGGTGCTGGTAAGGCTGGCGGTGCCGGTCTCGAGTGCCGCGGAAAGCGTAACGACCTTAAACGTGGAGCCCGGCGTGTACAGCGCGTCCATGGCGCGATTGTACATGGAGCCGTCCTCGCCGCCGCCCGCCTGCAGCAGGGCGTCGATGTTGGTGTTGTCATAGGTGGGCGAGCTGGCGCATGCGAGCACCGCACCGGTACGCGGGTCGATGACCACTACAGCGCCCTTAAAGCCCTTGAGCGCCTGCTCGGCCGCCGTCTGGATACGCGAGTCGATGGTGAGCTTGGCGGTGTTGCCCGGCTGGGTCTGGCCCGCGAGCGACGCGATGGCGTTGTTCCAGCTGGAGTAATCCTTAGAGCCGGTGAGCGTGTCGTTCATGACGCTCTCGATGGCGGTGGTGCCATACTGCTGGCTCACGTAGCCAACTACGTGCGCTGCCAGGTTGCCGTTGGGGTAGGAGCGTACGTAGGTGCCGTCCTCCTGCTGCAGCGACTCGGCCAGCGTCACGCCGTCGGACGTGATGATAGAACCGCGCTGGATGTACTTGGAGCGGGCGATAGTGTGGTTGTTGGTCGGCATATCCTGATAGTCCTTGGCCTTGATGACCTGGACATAGGTGAGGTTGCCGATAAGGATGGCGAACAGCGCCGTAAAGGCGAGCACCGCACGGGTTAGACGGTTGGCGAGCGCAACGCGGCCGAGCACACCGGATTCAGGCGTGTCGAGCAGGCGACGGCGCATGCGCGAGCCGACGGAATGGCTGCCGCTGCCGTAGGAAGACGAGGTGGCAAAGCGCGTGCCCGTCGGGGCGGCGGCGGATGCGACCTGATCATCGGTGATGGCGGTCATGGTGCCGGTGCCAGTAAGCTCGGCCTCGCGTCCGGTCGCTTCGTCACCGGCGCGCAGCAGGAGCGCGACGATGATAAAGCTTGCCAGCAGTGAGGAACCGCCCTGGCTCATAAAGGGCAGGGTGACGCCGGTCAGCGGGATCAGGCGGGTAACGCCGCCCACGATCAAGAAGGCCTGGAAGCTGATGGCGGCCGTAAGGCCCGTGGCGCTAAAGGCGGCGAGGTCGGATTTAGCGCGGGCAGCCGTGGTGAGGCCACGCACGGCAAAGAGCATAAACAGGATGAGCACGGCGCCGCCGCCCAAAAGGCCCATCTCCTCGCCGATGGCAGAGAAGATAAAGTCGGACTCGACGACAGGGATGTTGTTGGCCATGCCGTTGCCGATGCCAACACCGACCAGACCGCCATCGGCAAGCGAGAAGAGCGACTGGACGATCTGGTAGCCCTGGCCCTGGGCGTCCTTAAACGGATCGACCCAAACCTGGAAACGCACCTGAACGTGCGACAGGAACTTGTAGGCGCCCACGGCTCCAACGGCTAAGAGCGCAAGGCCGATAACGACATACGAAAAGCGCCCCGTGGCAACGTAGAGCATCAGCAAGAAGATGGTGTAGAACAGCACGGCCGAACCCAGGTCGCGTTCGAAGACGACGACGAGCAGGCACACACCCCACACGGCAAACAGCGGCAGCAGCAGTCGCAGGCGAGGGATCTTAAAGCCCAGGATCTTGCGGTTGGAGATGGAGAGCAGCTCGCGGTTCTCGGCCAGGTACCCGGCCAGGAACAGCACGATAAAGACTTTGGCGAACTCGCCGGGCTGGATGGTAAAGCCCGCGATGCGAATCCACAGCTTGGAGCCCGAGATCGTGGTGCCGATAAAGATAGGCAGCATCAGCAGAATGATGCCGATAATGCCAAAGGTGTACTTGTAGCGCATGACTACGTCGAGGTTCTTAACCAACGCGAGCGTTCCCACCATCAGGGCCACCGAGACAAACAGGATGATGAGCTGTGAGATCGCGAGAGCGGGTGCGAGACGCGTCACGAACGTGATACCGATGCCCGAAAGCACAAAGACAATGGGCAGGATGGCGGGGTCGGCACCGGGCGCCAAGATGCGCACGGCAATGTGGGCCGCAGCAAAGGCGGCAAAGAGGCCGATCGGTACGGCGAGCGTCTCAAAGGAGATGGCAGCGCCCGCGGTGAGCACGTACATCGCATACAGCAGGATGACGGGGAACGCCGAGGCGATGAGCAAGAGCAGCTCGGTGTTGCGGCGACTCATAAGCGGCACTCCCTTTCTAATTCTTATCGGAGGCTTCGGCCTCGGCGGACTGTTCGGCGGTTTTCTCGGAATCTGATTCGGAGGTCGATCCCTGATTGGTGTTGTCGCGAATCGTTTGCGCGTCGATCACCTGGCGGGTCTGCTCTTCATCGATCTGGTGGCGGTACTTGGATATCGTGTCCTGCGCATCGTCGACACTTGTTTGCGGAATGCCCGCCTTGAGGCGGTTTTGCGTGTCTTCGGGCAGGTCGGACAGCTTAATGCTGGTTTCGCTTTCGAGCCAGTGGAGCTTGAGTCCGAGCGGCTTGCCGGGCAGGCCGCGCCAGACGGCGACATTGCCCTGGTAGGTACCCAGGTAGTACGAGCCGGTGACACCCGTGTAGGCCCAGATGCCAGCTGCCAGCACAAAGACGAGGGCCAGGATGGCGGCGATAGTAATGTTGCGGCGACGCACGCGTTGCGCCTCGCGCATAACGCCATCGTCAACCAGGTCAACGACTACTACGGTCACGTTGTCGTGGCCGCCGGCGGCAAGCGCCGCGTCCACTAGGTTGTCGACGCAGATTTGCGCGGTTGAGGACTGCGTGGCGATGTTCTCGATATCGCTATCGGGAATCATGCTCGAAAGGCCGTCGGAGCACAGGATCAGGCGGTCGCCTTCCTCGATATGCAGAGTGAAGTGGTCGGCATACATGGCGGGGTCCGAGCCCAGCGCACGGGTGATGACCGAGCGGTTTGGGTGGACGCGAGCCTCGTCTGCCGTAATCTCACCGGCGTCCACGAGCTCCTCCACGTAGGAGTGGTCGCGGGTCACGCGGATGAGCGTGCCCTCGTGGAGCAGGTAGGCGCGAGAGTCACCCACGTGGGCGATGGCGAGCGTGTCGTTTTCGATATAGGCGCAAGTGGCTGTGCAGCCCATGCCGGGCTTGCCCAGGCCGTTCAGGGCCGCCTCGATTACGGCGGCGTTGGCTGCCTCGACGGCTGCGGCCAGGCGTGCTGCGTCGGCGGACTGCGGGGCCGTCTTGGCAATAGTCTCGACGGCAATGGAAGAGGCTACCTCGCCGGCGGCGTGACCGCCCATGCCGTCGCATACGCAAAAGAGCGGCGACTGCACCAGGTAGGAATCCTCATTGTGCGGGCGTACGCAGCCAACGTCAGAGCGGGCGCCCCACATGAGTTGCGTGGTGGTGCCGGCATCATAGGTCGAGTCGGTCTCGATGCGCTCCTCGGTCAGGGGCTCAAAGCTCATGGTCGAGCCGGGGTCTTTGAGCTTGGTCTCAACGGCGGCAACGTCGATCTCGGCTGTGTCACCGGGAGAGACGGTGTCGGTCTCGGCGTTTGATTCGGAATCGCCGGTGTCCGGGGAGCCGGGCTCCTCGGGCGCGCGGGCGGTCGACTCGTCGTCTTGCGGGCTGACGTCTATAGGCTCGGGCGCCGGCGTAGACGCGGGCGCAACCTCGGATGCCGGGGCTATGGGAAACGCCGGCGCGGCGGGTTCGGGTGCCGCAAACACCGCAGCGCTCTCGTTGATTGCCGCGGCGACGGGCTCTGCAAAGTGAGCCGGCGCCGGGGTTGCTTCGGGCGCTGTGGGCTGTTCCGCAGCATGTGCGCCGATGGGCGCCGCTACGGCATCCTCTTCGTCCTCGTTATCGGCGAGATCCGAAATATCATGCGTTACATGCGAAAGAGGCAGGGAGAACACGGTGTCCTCGGGCTCCACGGGCGCGGAGCCCGCCGGAGCGGCGTGGGCCGGCGCAGCTGTGGCGGCGGCCGGTGCCTCGGTCATAGTTGCGGACTTGTTCTCCTCGTCGATCATCGACGGTTCACCTTCATGACCACGTCGCCAATCTGGACTTCGTCGCCCTCACGCAGCGTCGCGGGCTCCACGAGCTGGCGGCCGTTGACGAGCGTGCCGTTAAGCGAGTTGAGGTCCTCGATGATGAGCGCCGGGCCCTGCAGCGAAAAGCGCGCATGCGAGGCCGAGACGAACGGTTCGTTGATGCAGATGTCCGAAGATGGCGAGCGACCGACGATGACGGGGCCGAGCATGTCTACGTGGATGCCGCGGATACCGCGCGGGCCCTTGTCCACATCGATCGTCCAGATAGCCGAGTCGCGGCGCTGCCCGCGCACGAGTCCCACGCCGGTCTTCATGACGGCGAACAGGAAGATATAGAGCAGGGCGACCAAGACGATGCGGCCTGCAAAAAGGACGATATCGATGTTCATAAGCGACTATCCCCTAAATTCAAAGGTACTCAGGCCAAACGTCAGCAGATCGCCGTTGCGCAGCGGGCAGCGCGTAATGCGGCGGTTGTTGACGAGCGTGCCGTTGGTGGAATTGAGGTCCTCGATCGACCAATCCGAGCCCGTAAAGGTGAGCTGGGCGTGGCGGCGCGACACGTTGGGGTCGCGCAGGGCAATGTCGGAAACTGAGCGCTCGCGACCGATGGTTACCTGTGCGGAGGTGATGCTATGGCTCTCGCCGCTCACGACGTCGACGAGCTGGGCGAGCGGGCGCTGCGGGGCGCGAGTGCTTGCCATGTTGGAGGCGATGCCGGCTGCGGCGCCTAGGCCCACGGCGGCACCGGTCGCGGCGGCTCCGCCCATGCCGGCAAGCGCGTCGCGCGAGACGGTCTGCGGCACCGGGATAGGAGCGGCGGGGTCGGGGACGCTAGGCGCGAAGGGATCTGCTACGGCAAGCGGGTCGGGAGCGGCGGCGCGAGGCGTCGGCTGCTGCTGGGGCATGGCGGCGGGGCGCTGCTGCTGCGGGGCAGCAAACTGCTGCTGGCCGGCGCGCGGGGCGCTGGCGGCACGGCTTGCCGCGGAGTTGTTCTGGCCCAGGCCGTTTTGATAGGCGCGCTCTTCTTCGTACAGGCGGCCGAGCGTGGGGGCATCGACGTTCTCGGCAAAGACCGAGAACTTGCCGGCGCGCAGCTGCGGATCGATCATAAAGCGCACAAGGGGCTCGCCGACAAAGACATAGCGGCGCTTTTCGGCCTGCGCTTTCACAAACTCGCGGACCTCGCGCGAAAGCTCGGGGTAGAACGGGGCGAGCATGGGGTCGTCGTCGGCGGCGATCAGGATGGTATAGAGTGCCGGCGCCGTGTTGACGCCGTTGATCACCAGAGTCTGATCCTCCATGTCGCGAGCGGCCTGCTTGGCAAGCTTCTTAAAGGAGAACGGGGCACGGGTGGCACCGAAGATGCCGGCCACGTGGTCCTCGAAGATGTTCAGGAAGTTCACGAAAGATCACTCTCCGTATAGGTTCTTTGGTATCCGAGCAAATATAGGCATATCCCAACGATTATAGAGGATAGGGTTCCCGCAACCGCCGCCTTGGCGACGACCGCGGCTGCAAGGCTGGCAATTTCCATATGGTGTGCAAGACAGGACGCCGCTGCGCAGCCGATGCCGGTGACAGCGATGGCGGCGATTGCGGCAAGGTTTGAGCCCTGATCGGCACGCTTGGCACGGGCATTGAGCAGCGCGGATGACGCTGCGGCAGTTGCCGCAACCAGCACAAAGGCAGCCCAAAGGAGCGGGTCTCCCAGCGCTGCGGCAACGTTACCGAGCCCCAGCACGCCTCCGGCTGAAAGCGCGACCGTGGCCAGACGGGCAAAAAGCGCGCCCATGCCCGTTGCCGCGGCGGCGCTTGCCGGGCCGAGCCAAAATGACGCGACGCCGGCGGCGACCCCAGCTGCCAGGAAGGTATTGCCGGTCAGACAGCCAAGCGCGAGTGCACAGGTGAGCGCGGCGCTCGCGGCAGCCTCGGTGCGACCCCAGGCGATCCACCAACCGGACATGGCGGCGGCAAAGATCACCGCGACGGGCAACATCGACAGGATGCCCTGTGCCTGCATGGTGGCGTTTGCCATGAGCACCAAAAAGCCCACAGCCGAGATGGCCGAGCCAATCTGGGGGGCCAGGCCGGCCGCCGCTCCGATCGCGATAGCCGCAATGACCAGGCCGGGAAGCGCCGCAACCCCAGCCGTTTGCATCAGCAAAAAGCTAAAGGTGCCGCACGCTAGCGCCGAGATAGCGCGCATGGTGTAGTCGCGCGCATGGCTCCAGCGCGTGCCCGCCCAGCCGAGTGCGGGGTCGACCTCGATGGCGTCGTCCTCGTAGTACGACGGCTCGATATCGTCGAGCTCCTGCTCGTCATCCGAAAGTTCGCCAACCATTTGCTCCAGGCTGCGACGGCCTTCGCGCACGCTGCCCAGACCGGCAAGGAGCTGGTCGCAAAATGCCTCGATGCTGTTGGGGCGGTCCTGCGGCATGGGGGAGAGCGCGCTCATGAGCGCGGCCTCGGCTCCCGGGGGAAAGTGTGGTATCAGCTCGCTGGGATAGGTGGCGCCGCCGATGATGCGGCCGAGCGAGTCGGCGGGCGTGGCCGCCATAAAGGGAGCGCTGCCGCACAGGCCCTCGTAGATCACACAGGCGAGGGCAAAGACATCGGCGCGCTCGTCGACCGTGCCGGTCTCGATATCGAGCTGCTCGGGCGGCATGTAGCCGATGGTGCCGCCGCGTGAGCCGCCAAAGCCACCGGCAGACGACAGTCGCGCCATGCCAAAGTCGGTGAGCTTTACATTGCCCGAGTGGTCGATGAGCACGTTGGCGGGCTTAATGTCCAGGTGGAGTACGCCATTACTGTGGGCGAAGGTGAGCGCCTGGCCCAGGGCATCGGCAATGGCCGCGGCCTCGTCAAAGGTAAGTGAGTGGCCGTCCGCGCGGTGCAAAAACTCGGCCAGCGACATGCCATCGACATATTCCATAACCAGGTAGGCATAGGCTGTGTCGTGCGTAAAGTCGATGACCTGCACGATGTTGGGATGTTGAAGCATGGCGGCAGTGTGCGCCTCGCGCAGGACATCCATGATGTCGCTAGCGGGCATGCCGGCACCGTTGATAAGGGGGATGCGTTTAATGGCGACGCGGCGGCGCAGGTGCGTGTCGCGGCAGATCTCGATGGAGCCAAAACCGCCGGTCGCAAGTGTCTCGAGCGGCTGGTACCGCTTGAGCAGCTCGCGAGAGCTGGTGCCCTCCAAAGGAACGTCCGGCGAGAACCGGGCGGTATGTTGCGAGAAAAGCGGCATGGCCAACCCTCGTGCGTTTAAAGTTCGTTTGCGAGCGGCGGGCGTGGAGCCGAGCCGTTCGCGGTGGCATAGATGCTGCTAGTGTAGCACGCTCGGGCAGATGGCGAGGAAACGGGGATGAGGTGGTCCGATCGATTCGGGCCGTTTCGGCTCGTTCGGAAAGCGCACCCCAGTTTTCAGCCAAATAATGGGATGCGCCTTCCAAATGGGGTGGGCTGCGGAAACTGCATCCCAGAATATTGCCCTGGAACGGGACGCGCTTTCCGAACCGGCGTCCAAAAGGAAACCGCATCCCGCTTTGATGTGGGGACTGCGAACAAAAGCCGGACCGTGATCTGGCGCGGATTGGAGTTCGCCTGAATCATTGATGCTGGCTGGTGTGAGAACAGAGATAAACGAGCGGCTCGAGCGATATAATGACACGCTATGGAGGCCATATGCTTTTTTCCCGCCGTTCTGCTACATCTGCCTGCACCATTGCGCTTGTCGTAATGGCGGCCACCCCTTATCACCGGTTTTCATCTTCAATCGGCCTGGCATCAGGTGCAATGACCTGGCTCGTTATCCTGGGCGCAAGCCTCGCGGCGTTTGTTCATGGTGCTGCGCTATGCAAGGGGGGAGAAATGAGACGGCCGAGGCATCTCGGTGCCATCGGTGTTTTCCTTGGTGTTATTGCAACGGTTCCCGAATGGGCCGACCTGGCTTTCTATGCTCGCGGAGACTCTATTCCAATCGTGTTTGCACCGATTTGGTTGTTACATGGCGTTTCGTGTGTCTCGTGCTTTGTTGGGTCGCTGCTTCTCTCATATGTTATTTGGGGCACGGCGGACTCTCCTTTGACGCAGAGGTCGACACGGACTGACGAAAGGGAAACTCGTCACCCGCAGGACGCGATTTTTACAGAAACAATAGCCGTCATGTCTTGCCTGCTGTTTTGCTGTCGAGTTTCATGGAGAGTCGTTCCCGAGCCATGGGGGATGCCCCCTGTAACGGCCGCGTCAATTGGCCTTGCGCTTTTAATTCCGTTGGTCTATCTCGCATTGACTGTGGCCCCGCCGTTTTGCCGCCCTCGTGCCTTTGGCCATGGGCGGCGCGACGTGTTTGCCTGTTCTGTGCTCGTAGCAGTTCCTATTGGTCTTATTCCGGCTGTTGAGGCGGCATACTTCGCAAGCGATGCCGTGGTCATTGCATTGCTGGCGATGGGGTCCGTTATCGCTGCTGCCTTCGTATGCATGTTGCTAAGGGGGAAACGGGACAACAATTCGGATATCGCCTGTGCGTCCGACACATTCGATGCGGGGGTGTTTTCCCCTGCCCTGTCGCCTAGAGAAGAGCAGTTTGTTCGACTGCTGCTCAAAGGGAAAACGCCGGCGGAAATTGCCAAGGAGACGGATACGAAGCCATCGACGGTGAGAACAACGCTTCACCGAGCATACGGGAAGGCGTCGGTTGCGGGCTCACGCGAGCTCGTGGCGCTGTTTGCGGGTGAGGGCGATACTGTAGGGCATGAGCTACCGCAGCGGCATGCTGACGATATAGTGGCATCAGCTCGAACGCGCCGGCTGTTTCGATACCTGCTCACATTATTCTTTATCCTCCTTGCGGCGGGGCCCTTGGTAATGGCGGATAGCGATTGGGGGTCCGGTGTTTCGCGGGCTGTCGCCTTTTCCCTCTTAAGCTACGCATTGGGTCTCGGACTGCTTCTGTCGCTACGCTACGCGGGTGGAAAAGCGAATCGTGGCGCTGCGCTGGATAGAGCGGGTGAAGCGATTTGGCTCGGAAGCCCGTACGTATGGGCGGTGCTATCTGCTGTGGAATGGTCTTTTATCTATATCGCGGCATTGATGTGCATACGCGTTCCGTTGATGGCTGTGCCGGTCCTGTTTTGCGGCGTGGCGTCTACGGCTTCGCTCGCTGTTGGGCTGCGTCCGTTTAAGGTGCATGCCCATGCTCGGGCTATCGTGCCGTTGGTGTCAATGGGCATGGTTGCCTTAATCTATGCGGTCGCTAGGGGGCGAATCCATGGACTTGCGGTGCTGACGGGGGTGCTGCTCACATATATAGTGATGCGAAGCTGTCCGCAGCGCAAAATGCTTGGGATATGGATGCTTTGCTTCGGGGCGACGGCTCCTGTTTGGGCTGTCTTGCTCAATATGGTGCAGGATCTGACGGTTTTCGAGCCGTTGTTCCTCGCGTCGTTGTTGGGGCAAAGTTCGGCTGTCAATGTCGTCGTGGCAACGGTGATTGTTTGCTGGTCTGTGCCCATGTTCGTTACGCACATCGCGCTCGCCCGCTCGGTTGAGGACGAGAAGGCCGTCTTGGAGTACCGGGCGAACGGGTCCACCGAAACGGCCCGCGTGCGCCAGCTGGCTCTGCTTACGTCGCGCTCCCTTTCCGATGTTCAGTCGCAAATCTTGCTGATGACGGCAGAGGGCGCAACGACAAAGGCTATTGCGGAGGACGTCGGTTACGCTGCATCTACGGTGCAAGCACTGCGGTCTGCATCTTACCGCCAGTTGAGGATCAAGAATAAAGCGGAGCTTGTTTCATTGTTATCGCAGGTAGATAACGTGTAAACGCCTGAGCGATTAACTCAATAGCGGGTGTTTACAGACATCATTCTCTATTCATGCAAAGGTTGCCGTGCGCCGACGCATCATTAACCGCTTGTGATTAGGGCCGGGTCGAGCGTTGCTGCTCGGCCTGGCCAATAGGAGGGTGATGTCGCTTGAATGGAAATCTATTACGGCACGAGTTGTCCAAGATATTTGGCAATCCTATATTTGCGTTGACCCTTATGGTTGCAACTGCAATTTCGATGGCGGCTGCCATTGAGGCATGGTGGACGCTCGAGACTGAGCGCAAGCAGCTGTTATCGCTTGGCTATGGCGTTGGTTTGCAAGCCCAGGCATACCTCGGCCAAACGCGTGAAAGTAGCTTTGGTAACTGGATCGTTGTGAGTGCAAATGCACCGCTATCGGCATCAGTGTTTTTCTATGCGCTGCCGTTGCTTGCCATGCTGGCCGGGTCGTGGTCATGCCTGTCCGAGCGTTTGGGCGGTTACGAGGCGCAGATCTGCACACGTGTTTCTAGAAATGCATACGTGAACGTGAAGATGCTGTCTGCTTTCCTCTCTGCGTTTGCGGTCACGGCTATTCCGCTACTCGTGAACTTCCTGATTGTCTCAATGCTGTTTCCCGCGTATCTCCCCCGGGTCGACGAATCGACTTACGTCGGGCTCTATCTGCATAGCTATTTTTCTGGCCTGTTTTATTCCCGGCCTCTGTTGTACGTGCTGGTTTATACACTGTTCGATGCGGTGACGCTGGGGGCTCTATCCATGGCCGTGACCGGTCTGTCGGTTGTGTTTCGCAGCAGAATCAAGGCGATGGTCGTTCCATATCTGATTATGGTTGCATGGCACTTTGTTAACGACTGGATTTTTAGCGTCCTTTCATGCGTCGGCTTTAACTGCAACATTCTTAACAGCATCAGGTCGGAATCACTAAATAACTGGCCCGACATTCGAGCAGGGTTTGCAGAAATCATTTTGCTGTTCGTCTTTTCTTTGATTTTCGCGAGATTCTTAAAAAGACGCGAGGTGGTCTGATGCTGTTTAGGCTGGTCGCCGCGGACCTGAGGACCGTTTTGAAGAAGAACATCATCACTTTTATTGCAATTGCGGCAGTGACCGTTGCGAACTTGGTGTACGCCTACGGATTGTCTTCTGTGTATGGGGTTAGAACGGATACCTTGGGGTTTGCGGATAATCTTGCGCTCGTGTTTGCCGGATCTGCTCCGTTTGAGCCTAGGCCCGGGGTCATGTTTGTGCCTCCGCTAGGATGGCTATTTCTCATTCTGCTTATTCTCTATACAACACTCGACTATCCGACCGAATCGTTGCACGGGTTTGGTTTGCAAGCGCTTGTTCGATGCCGGGCAAGAACCCTTTGGTGGGTCTCGCGTTTTATCTTGGTGGCGGCAGTAACGGCATTTTCACTGCTCGTGGTGGTTTGCTCTGTTGTGATTTGGAGCTTGGTGGTGAGCTCCTCGTTCAGCGCGGTCATTCATGGTGAGTCGCTTCAGCTGGCTAATTTGGCGCCGTGGTTTCTCAAAGCTGCCGAGGCGGATGCGCTGCCGTTTTTCGTAGGACTCTTTTTTGCTTTCGAGGCGCTTGCGTTTGCGCAGGCAGTGATTGGCTTTGTACTTGGGCCGTCGGTCTCGTTTGTGGTTTTAACGAGCTACCTGATCTGCTCGGCATATGCGCGACATTGGGCGCTATTGGGTAACGCCTTGATGCTGTTGCGCTGGGGCGGAATTGTCAAAGAGGGAATCGCGGCGGGCTCGAGTGGCTTGTTTTCAATTGTGATTATGTCGTTATGCCTATCGTTGGGTGGACTGTGGTTTCGAAGGGCCGACCTTATAGAAAAGGGGGACAAGATATGAGCGTGATCGTTAGGGACGTATCGAAGCGCATGGGCAAAAACGATGTTCTGCGCAACGTGTCCATCGAGGTTGACCCTGGGACTGTGGTCGGGCTTCAGGGGATAAACGGTTCGGGTAAGACCATGCTCATGCGAGCGGTTTGCGGGTTGATCAAGCCTACCGAAGGCGAAATCTCTATCGATGGCCAAAGGCTTGGGGCGGACATCTCGTTCCCGCCGAGTCTGGGGATGTTGATCGAGGCGCCTTCCTTTTTGGGATATCTGTCTGGCTACGACAATCTGAAGCTCATCGCTCAGATCAAGGGCGTTGCCACCCCCGAGGACATTCGCTCTGCCCTGCGGCTCGTGGGGCTCGATGCAGACGAAAAAAAGAAGTTCCGAGCATACTCGCTTGGGATGAAGCAGCGTCTGGGGATAGCTGCGGCAATTATGGAGAAGCCGAAGCTGCTTGTTCTCGATGAGCCAACGAATGCCCTCGACGAAGCGGGCGTTGAAATGCTCAAGCGCGTTGTGGCGATGGCGGCATCAACGGGTCGTGAGGTCCTTCTGTCCAGCCATGACGGAGAGGTGCTCGAGGAACTGGCCGATCGGGTTTACTGCATGCGCGACGGTGCCGTTGTGAAAGTTCGGGAAAGGTCGTGAGCGCGATGAAGAAGACCCTGTGGACGAGAAGATCGGCGCTCGCGCTTTTTTGCTGTGCTGCTGCCGGCCTTGCGGGCATGAGGGTGAGCGTCGTTAACGGGAACCGGACGGTCATTCCTGAGAAATATTACGCGGAGGGCGAATGGCTCTCGATGGATGGAGCGTTTCTGGGGTCGAAGGATGTGGTGACTGATGGGTATTCGTTTTGCATAGACGGGGCAGAGTTGCTCACGCCGCGCGAGTATCTCAAACGAGCACATGACGATTATTCAAAATATGGCACCGTGGATACGAAAACGAGACTGAAGGATGCCGACATCACGTGCGTTATCGCCGTAAAGATGCGTGTCAGAAATAGGGATAATATCGACGGTGGAATCAAAGCGTATGTTTGGCATCTGGTTCCGGAGTCTGCGCCAAACTATGATTTTGTAGTCAATACCGATCTGATAACGCAAGCCATGCCGGTCCTTGGCGGCTCTGCTGCGTTTGCCGTGGAGGTTGGGGCAGAAAACGAGTTGCTCGTCCCATTTATGATGCAGAACACCAACGACTATTTCGAAGGTTACGAGACCGTCCGTTTTGAGAAAGCATTTCCCGGGACTTACACGATGAAGATGACCGATCTGCCGGAGCGGAGGCTCTTAAGGTTTGAAGTGAAATAGCTCGAGAGCAAGGCAAAACGGGTCCATTGGCGGTACGCGCGCCCGATTCCAGGCGCCCCGGCCCGGAATCGGGCGCGGGACGAGGCGCCTTCGGTGTCGGCCGGCCTACCGCTTCTTCTTGCTCTTCTTCTGCTTGCGCTGCTTGCCCTTGGTCTCCTGGGGCTTGTCGCCCTGTTTTGCTTCGGCAGCGGCCTTTTCTGCCTTCATCTTCTTGCGTTTGGTCTCGATGCGGAGTTTTTTGTTGATGCGCGCCTTAAGGAAGGGACCGAACTGCTCGGCATCGCCGCGGACAAAGGTGTCCTTAGGGATCGTCACGCCCTGGTCGGCGAACATGGCCACAAAGATGCGCTCGCCGTCGAGCACGTGGTCGAGCTTTTCAAACGGGAAGAACTGCGACTTGCCGCTCGTGCCCCAAACCATCAGGCCGTCCTCGTTGGCGGCGACGCGGCGATAGCGGCCACCCATGGACTCGTCGGCCTCAACGGCGTCGATAAAGTCGCGGGCGAGGGTGTGGTGCAGGTTTTTGCTCCACCAGGCCAAAAAGGCGCCGAATACGATCAAGACGACGCCAAACTTGATCCAGTTGCCGCCGGCCACCAGCATGCCGATGCCGATGAGCGCGGCAATTGCCGCGGCGACATACAGCGAGCCGCGACGCCTGGGCGAGGCGACCAGGCGGGCGAAGTCGGTGACGAGGTCGTTTTCGTATTGGTACTCGTTGAGGTACAGGATGCCGTCGTCGGCTGCGGCCTGCTCCTCGAGCGCGACCTCGACCTGGTCGGCTGCTTCGGAGGGAACGAGGTTGCTCTCTGCGTCTGCCATGCTCTTTGGACTCCTATCGCGGCGGGCTCGCCGTACGGGTTATTATGGAATGCAGTATGCCGTGCGACCGCATGGCCGCCGCGGCAACAAGACTCAGTATACCCGGGGGAGCACCCATGGAATCGTTGTACCGAAAGTATCGCCCGCTCACCTTTGACTCCGTGGTGGGCCAGCAGCATATCGTCTCGACGCTCGAGCACGCCATCACCGAGGGGCGCCTGTCCCACGCCTACCTGTTCTGCGGACCGCGCGGCACGGGCAAGACCACCATGGCGCGCATTCTGGCCAAGGCGCTGCTGTGCCGCAATGCCGAGGCGGCGCGCGCCGAGGGTGCAAGCGGCTGCATGCCCGACGGTACTTGCGAGGAGTGCGAGCTCATTGCCGAGGGTAACCACCCCGATGTCTACGAGCTCGATGCCGCCTCCCGCACGGGCGTGGACAATGTGCGCGAGGAAATCATCAACTCCGTCAACTTTGCCCCGGTGCGCGGCAAGTACAAGATCTATATCATCGACGAGGTCCACATGCTCACGACGGCGGCGTTCAACGCGCTGCTCAAGACGCTCGAGGAGCCGCCGGCACACGTGATCTTTGTGCTGTGCACCACCGACCCGCAAAAGATTCTGGAGACCATCCTCTCGCGCTGCCAGCGTTTCGATTTCCATCGCATCGGCAACGAGGATATCGAGCGTCGCCTGGCATACGTGTGCGAGCAGGAGGGCTTCGATTACGACGATGAGGCGCTGGCTATCGTGGCGCGCCATGCCAAGGGCGGTATGCGCGACGCGTTGTCCACGCTGGAGCAGCTGAGCGTCTTTGGCAACGGTTCTGTGCATGCGGACGACGCCCGCTCGCTTTTAGGCGAGGTTTCGGACCAGATTCTGGGCGAGTTTTCCCGCGCCATTGCCGATCGCGATGTTGCCGAGCTCTATGGACTGATCCGTGCGCAGGTCGAGGAAGGAAACGACCTGCTGGAGCTGACGCGCGACCTGGTGGCGCATGTGCGTGACGTGTACGTTGCCTGCGTTGCCGGTGCCCGTGCCGAGCTGTTTGAGGGCGGCTCCGAGCAGGCCGAGGCGCTTGCTGCCGAGGCCGCTGCCTTTGGCGAGCATCCTGCCGACCGCCTGGCCCGTGTGCTGACGGTGCTCGACGATGCCGCACTGGAGATGAGGGGCGCGAGCGACGTGCGCCTGGTGCTCGAGATCGCCTGCACGCGCCTGGCACGTCCCGAGGCCGATTTAACGATTGAGGCATTGGCCGAGCGCGTGGCCCGCTTGGAGGCCATGGTTGCCAACGGCGCCGTGCCGGCGAGCGTGGCTGCTGCTCAGGCCGCCGCGCCTGCAGCATCCGTACCCGCTGCTGCCCAACAGCCGACGCTAATTTCGGGCGCTCGTGCTGCCGCTCCGGCGGCATCCGCTGCCCCCGCTGCTACGTCCGCGCGCCAGGGCGGTATGCCTTGGGACCGTGGTGCTGCTGTTCCGGCTGCCCAGCCTGCGTCCCGTTCTGCGTCCGTGTCAGCTTCCAAGCCTGCAGCGCCTGCACCTCAGCCTGCGCCGACTCCGACGCCTCAGCCCGTTGCGGCTCCCGCGCCTGCCACCGCTCCGGCACCTAAGCCCCAGTCCAACAATGCCGCCCAGGTTGCCGCCGCCGGTACTGCCGAGACGCCCGCGGTCGAGGATGCCGGAGAGCTGCAGCGCAAATGGGCCGAGGTTGTCGAGCGTGTCAAGGCGCGTCAGGCTTCCTACGCGGGGCTTTTGCTCAATGCCCGCGCCACGGCTGACGACGGCTCCAGGCTCACGGTCTCGTTCCCCGCGGGCTCGACCTTTGCCATCAAGATGCTTGGACGCGCCGACACGCAGTCGGTGGTCCTGCCGACAGTCAGTGCGGTCTTCGGTCGTCGTACCGTCGACTATGTCCTGGATGGGGGTGGCACGCCGGCTCCTCAACATGAGGAGCATTCTCCATCTGCACGGGCTGCGGTATCTGCGGACCCGCAACCCGTGTCCTCGGCGGCCCCTGCATCCTCGAGCGCCAGCGCGACGCAGCCAAAAGCAGCACCGATAGCGGCGCCGACCCCGTCGGCGCCTAAGCCCGTCATGGCCAAACCGGCTGCTCCGACACCCGCGCCCAAGCCTGCCTCGCCCGCGCCCAAGTCGTCTGACCTGGGCAAAGCCCCCTGGCTGCGCTCCGACAACCCCGCCGGCGCTCCTGCCACGGGCAAGCTCCCGACCGAGCCCGCGCCCCGAGCGCCCGAGCGCGCGTCCGCTCCCAAGGCTCAGCCCGCCGCGCCGTCTGCGCCATGGGAATCCGAGCAGGTTCCCTACGACGATGCCATGGTTGGCGGTTTTGTTGCCGATGCTGGTGGGGACGATCTGCCTCCGTTCGACGTGCCGGGTGCGGCGTCCGCGCCCAAGTCCGCTGCAACTGCCCCCAAAGAGGAGGACGCTCCTGCAGCTCCCTGGGAGTCCAACTCCGGTGCGGGCGGCCCCTTCGGCCATCAGGGTGCAGCCCCGAGCATCCCGCAGACCGAGGACGAGGCCAAAGCCCTCATCCGCAGCGTCTTCGGCCAGTCCACCATCTTCAAGCCGGTGGAGTAGCTGCGCAGGCGGGTATACTGCTCAAGAAGAGAACCCCTTGCCCGGGCGCATCTGTATTTCGGACATGTGCAACGTGGTGCCGCGTATATCGCATTCGAGCAGACAGGCGCGTGACGGTCGGCCTAGGATGCTGAGGTCGATACGATACGTCGCATGGCTGTCCGTGTACTCGACTTGCTCGGCGTTGACGGTTGCTCCGATTGTAAATAAAGAGCCCAGTTCGGCATCGACAATCTTGGAGTCCTTTATCTTGACCTTGAACTCTTGGTAGAGGGACGGGCTGTTGTAGTAAATGGTTCGGGTTCCGTCGGTGCATTCATCGGTCGTCTCCCATTTGACGACGGGCTGGTCCGAGCTGGCTATCAGCAGTTCTGCTCCAAAAGCTATGGCATGGGTGATGATAACCAGTAATACCCAGACGACAAAGAGATAGAGAACCACATATGCAACGGGGTGTTTTGAGCGGATGTTTTGGAGTACGGCTGGGACATTCACGAGGGCACCTCCAAATCGTCATCTATGACAATCAAATTATACCCAGCCGCCATGCGTGCCGCCTCGAGCAGCGGCTCGGCATTTTGCCATGTAGCCTTGTAGCCCTACGCATAAACTGCCTGGTTCCAGCTCTGCTAGATGTAGCTTGAGATAATTATGCAACCTTGCATAATTCGACCTTGCATAATCTTGGGCGTGCGTCACGCTCAAGGACATGTATATCGACTGAGGTAGCGTGTCCGCCCCGTTCGCTGGCCTCACGCCGTGGTACGATTTTTGAGCTTGAAAGTCCCGCCGCGCTCCGGCTGCCCTTGCAGCTCGGCGTGCGGCCGCACGTAAAGGAGCCATTATGGCCGGTATGAACATGCAGCAGATGATGAAGCAGGCTCGCAAGATGCAGGAGCAGCTTGCCGCCGCGCAGGAGAACCTCAAGTCCCAGACCGTCGACGCCTCTGCCGGCGGCGGTATGGTCAAGGTGACCGTTAACGGCGAGATGGAGCTCGTCAACCTCACTATTGACCCCGATGCCCTCGATCCCGAGGACGTCGATATGCTGCAGGACATGATCATGGCTGCCGTCAACGAGGCCGTCCGCGGCGTCAACGAGCTCGCCAACAAGCAGATGGGCGCCATCACCGGCGGCCTCAACATCCCGGGCATGCCGTTCTAAGACACGCATATATATGAGTGCGAATCACAGTCTGCAAAAACTGCTCGATGAGCTGGGCCGTCTGCCGGGCATTGGTCCCAAGTCGGCCCAGCGCATCGCCTATTACCTGCTCGAGGCCGATGCCGAGGAGGCCCGCCGCCTGGCCGAGGCCATCCTGGAGGTTAAGCAGGAGGTCCACTTTTGCAGCCGTTGCTTTAACTACGCCACGGCCGACGAGTGCTCCATCTGCCAGGATTCGATGCGCGACACTACTCGCATTTGCGTGGTGGGCGAGCCGCGCGATGTCCAGGCGATTGAGCGCACGGGCAGCTACCACGGTCTCTACCACGTATTGGGCGGCGTGATCAGTCCCATGGACAAGATTGGTCCCGAGCAGTTGCACATTCGTGAGCTGCTGGCACGCTTGGGCCACGAGGACATCCACGAGGTCATCATCGCCACCAACCCCAATATCGAGGGCGAGACCACGGCGAGCTACCTGGCCCGCACTATCAAGCCGCTGGGCGTTGAGGTATCGCGTCTGGCGAGCGGCCTTCCCGTGGGCGGCGACCTGGAGTATGCCGACGAGCTTACGCTTGGGCGCGCCATCGAGGCCCGTCGCACGATTTAGGTGGCGAGCCTGCTCCTGCCGTATGTCTTCATCGCGACGCACGGGGTAGCCATAATTTCCCCGTGCGACTGTAAGTTTGTTGTGCAACAAAGATGCTTTGTATCCGCTTATCGCATGGATGCTTCCACTCGCATCCTTAATTTGCCCATTCGTTGCGCAACCTTTTGGGTTCGCTGATACACTCAAATATGGATTCGAATGAATGCGCCGCTCCCGAGCGGCGTGTTTTTGTTGGAGGAGAACGCATGCGGCCCGGTGGCACTCAGACAAAGCGCGGCGCCGCGGTGCGCATGCGACGCCGACTGGGCTTGGCGCCGCGGGCGTACGCACTGCTGTCTTGCTCGCTGGTGCTGGTCATAGCTGGCGTTTCTGCCTATGGCATGACCGTGCCGTCCATGATGCAGGCACATGCCGCACGCGAACCGCGCGTGGGGCATGAGGTCAAAAGTGACCTGGGGACCACGACTGGATATGCTTGGGCAAGTGTGGTCGCGCATATTGTGTTTGGCACCGGCGACGCGGACGGCGCCGAGGCCCCGGACAACGAAGTCACGCTTGCCAATGGCAAAACCATCGTGCTCACCAACACCAAGATCATCGATCGGTTGTCCAACAATAGCGTGGCGGCAACGGTGAATAAGGTCGAGCAGCAGAAGGAGCAGGACGCCCAGCAGTCCGGAAAGCCCGGTAGCTCGGATACTTCTGGCTCCGGCTCGGATTCGTCGAGTTCGGGCGGTGGCTCTGGGTCGGGTTCCTCTGCCGGAGGGTCTGGAAACGGCGGCTCGACGGGCGGCAACACTGACAACGATGCAAACTCCGGTGGCCTTTCCGCTGCTGAGGAAGAGAGCATTCACAGCTGGCTTGTGACCAAGTACAACATGCTCGACGGCTATGTTTCTCGTGCCAATGACGTGGTCTCGACCTATAACTCTACGGGAGATCCCAGGCCGTGCGACAGCCTGGTCGGGGAGATGTTTGTCATTCGAGCCGAGTTCGGTCGTCAGACATTCTCGCCCCGGTCAAAGTGGTATCAGCAGTATGCCAATCTGTGGGGCTGTTACACCAACCTATGTCAATGGGTCGGCCATTACGGCGATGATGACGTCGCGCTCGGTAACTTCAACAATAACGTGGCGGCGCTTGCCCTATGATGACCGATCTTGCATCCACCACACCACAATCGCTCGGTCGCGATCCCATGGTCGGCCTGCGCCTGGCGCGTGTCGACGGGTTTGAGCCGGCCATTGCGCTCGGTCAGGACGAACTGCCTGCCTATCTGCGTCGTTTTACGATACTGTTTGCCGACGATGCCACCATGCGCCGTGGCGGTATCGGCCGCGTGACGCGTGCCGTCAACGCCCAAGGCGAGGCCGTGGCACTCAAGCAGCTCATCTTGCCAACGTGCGATGAGTTTGACGATGCCGCCGCCCATGAGGCGCTGGTCGCCAAGTTCAAAGCGGCGTTTCGCGAGGAATACGAATGCCATCGCGCCCTTTCGGGCCTTAAGGGCTTTCCCCGCCTCTATGGCTGGGGCGAGGTCGACGGTGTGCCTGCAATTGTCATGGAATGGGTCGAGGGCGAGACGCTCGCCCGCTTGCGCTCGCGCTTTGCCGTGGACGATGCCGGCCGCCTATCGCCGCTTGTGGCGGCGCGTCTGGGTCGCGACCTGTTCGATCTGCTCTGCCGTATGAGCCTGGTGGGCGAGGGCTTTGTCCATCGCGATATCTCGCCCGCTAATATTATGGTGCGTACGGCGCGTCTACCGCTTGACCGGCAGCTTGCCGAGGGCACCTTTGACCTGTGCCTGATCGACTTTGGCTCGTCGCTGACGCTTGAGCCTGCGTCGGCCGTGGCCGGTACCGGCGGCAAGGCGTCGTTTACGGAGCGCTATGCCACGCTGCGTCGCGCGACGGTTGCCTATGCCCCGCCCGAGATGCTCACCGACGATATTCCCGACCTGCGCGCTTTGCGTATGTCGCCGGCGATCGACGTCTATGCCGCAGCAAGCACGGTTTACGAGCTCATTGCCGGCGCCGCGCCATACGAAGCCGCGCCGAGCACTTCGGGCACCTCGGGTTCGCGCAAAAAGACGCGCGACATCGCCAGCCCCTACCGTCTCAAGATGGACACGCTGCCCGACTATCCCATTGGTGCCCATGCGCCCGGTTGCGATTTGACTCAGCTGCTTCGTCGTGAGCCCGATGTGGCGCTCGCTGCGGCCGAGCAGGCCCAGCAGCTGGGGCTTGAGCCGGATTCCGAGGAGCTACGCGATGCGCTGGCGTTTGTCGATGCCCAGCTGTTCGACGTGGTGATGGCCTGTCTGTCCAGCCATCAAAAAGATCGTCCCGAGCCGGCGGCGGTCGAGGCGGCGCTCTCGGCGTTTTGTGACCACTATGCGCAAAATGTCGGTCGTTCGCTCCGCGGCGAGCCGCTCACGCCGTGCCCCATGGATGCGTCTGGCCGCGCGGTTCGTCGCGCGCTGATGGTCGGCGCGACGGTCGTCTGTGGCGTGGTTTGGGCTGTGGTCGTGGTTTCGGCCGCGCTGCTGGCGTCGGGCGCTCGCGTGACGGCGACTTTGGGATCGCTCGTGTGGTCTGGGTCGCTACCGGGTATTATTGCCGCACTGGCGTTGGCGCTGCCAGGCATAGCCGGCGTTGCCGCGGGGGCACTTGCGCGCGATCGGCGCTCGGGCTTCCTGCAGGGTGTGCTTGCGCTTTCTGCCTGCGAGGTTCCGGTGCTGGTTGTGGCTGCATGTAGCGTATTTTCCCAACGCGCCGTGATGGGCGGCCTTGTTGCCGCTCTGGTTGCAACCTATACGCTTACGTGGTTTTTGCTTGCGATGGGCTTTGCCTTTGAACTTCCCGTTTCGGCACCGCGACGCACAAAAGCCCAGATGGCGACTCCGCTTGCCGGTGGAGCCGCAGCTGTCCGTACTTTTGGCGGACCTGTCGAAGTATCGTCCGATTCTATTTCTACGACCAAGGAGGCCTAGGTCATGGCATCTCAAGTTGAGCTCACCCCATGCGGGGCCATGTTTGACATCTTTAAGCGCGCAGCGCATCTGAGCCATATCGAGCTGTGCGGCTTGGTGCTTTCGTCCCGTCCGCTCGCCGACGGCCGCAGCCCGCAGAGCCGAGCCGCCGATCGCTCTTGGGTTTCCCGCTTTATCGTTCGCGCGCCGGTCGGCACGCTTCAGCAGCGCTACTTTGCCGAATACGGTACCTCGGCTGCGCGTATTATGTCGCAACTGGCCCTGCGCCAGCGCAATCCCATGGACTCCACGGCTGTAATCAATATGGTGTGCGGTCCTGCAGGTGAACCGATGGTACGCGCGCTCGAAGAGTGCCACCAGGACACGAATCTCTATCGCAACGCGCTCGATCGCCTGTCCCAGGCGGCGGAACTCATGCCCGCCGAGCGCGCCGAGGTCGTGCTGGTGCTGTTTGTCGCCGTCGGTTGTTCGGCGGATGTGCGGTCCTCGGTGAACTATGCCATCGACTACGCGAACGCGACCTGCGGCGGAGGCACATCCACGCCGCGTTCGCTTGGCATGTCGCTGACTGCGGGCGAACGCGAACCCGCCCCGGCGCACCCTTTGGGCTTGCTGCGCGTGCAAAACAGTTTTGTCGTGAGCGCCCCGCGCTGGATTCAGCCGAGTGAGCAGGGTGTTGAGATTGGTGCGCTGGCCACTGGTGAGGGCGACATTACCGACGTCGGCGACGACGTCTCGGCCCGCCATGCCCATATCTGGTGCGATGCTCAAAATATCTGGCACGTCGAGGACTTGTCGTCCACCAACGGAACCATGGTGGTAAACGGCGCGACGAACGTCTGCATTCAGGTCGAGCCCGGCCGTTCCGCCCAACTCAATCCCGGCGACGAGCTCAAGCTCGGCGAATCCACTACCTACGCCATCCTCTTCGGTGCCCTCTAGCCGGCAGATAGGGACGTTTCTTTTCTGCCGGCACTTGGGGACACTCCTCGGCGCGCCAGAGCCAGTCGCCCGGGGATGGAGGGGCCATTTTGGCCCTTGGCGGTCAGTCGGGGCGAAACTAGAAGATCTTTCCGATTCGCGGCTGTTCATGCTTGTAGAGCATCTAAAACAATAGGATGTTATTCTGGAATATGCCGGGTGCGTGAACTTGCCTGTCTTAGCCTTAATAAGGTATAGGGGAGTTTGGCTCAGGGGTTCCGTGTTGTTCTTCAGCGCAGTATTGTGGGACAGATTTGCTGAGATTGGCGCCTTACACCGCAGAGCGCACGGAAGGCTCTCGATTTGTGTTCTGGCCCCAGAATACAGGGCCTGATACTTACCAACTGTGGCATGGATGTAACATCTGTAGAAATCAACCCTTTTGTTGTCGACCTTTGTAAGAAAAACACTGCCATCAACTCTTTGGATGACGAAACTAGGGTGCTTGAGGGGAGCCTTTACTCCCCTCTGAGAGATGACTCATGTTTTTCGCTTGTCGTTGTGAATCCTCCGTTACTGCCGATTCCGGATGAGATTCCTTATCCCTTCGTTTGAGATGGAGGACAATCGGGTCTGGATAAAACACTTCGTATTCTTAAGGGTGGCGATACGCATTTAGAGAAAAACGGTAAATACTGCTAATAGGGGTGACGACGATGGTGCGGGGGCGACCCGCGATGCTCTCATCAATACGTCGGATACTTGGGAAATCAGGTCTAGATGCATGTATGATGATGCTGTGTGGCTATTCAATTAATCCGCGTTCCGAATGGGTGCAGGGTATAGCTGCGACATCGTATGCTTTTGACCCGGCGCGATACTCAGATATTTCTGAGGCGGTTGACGAAGTTTATACGCACTATGCCGCGCAAGGCGTTTCGGAAGTTTGCACATCTACGTTACGGGCTTAGGTTTCTTCAAGCGAGCAGGCCGGTTGAGTTATTTCGAGCGATTTTTCTAGTCTAGACGACAAAAGGCAAAGGATTTGATGGGTATAAAACGCGGACGTTTGTGGGCGGATGCTCAAATCTATTGTGGCAATCGGCCGGTTGAAAAAGATATTTCAACCGCCCGATTGCCAGGTTCGTCGGAGGAGATGTCCGATTCCGACTCTCTTGTAGGAAGAGCTTGAGATCGTATTGGCCCAAGGCAATCTTAAAGCAGTCTCATTGGCAAATCTTCGCTCCTGTTGTGTTGAGGTGTAAGGTATCAGTGATTGATGTTTTGTGGCGGGTAGATTGGGGCCTTCCTTGATTCGATGCGTTCTCTCGAGGTTCATCAGAGCAAAAGGGGCTTTCGTCTTCATTGCTATCACGGTGATTGGAACCGCTCTCTCCTATGCCATGCCATACGTGAACGGGAAATTCTTAGATTTTCTTCTCGGTAACCGCAGCGAAAGAGACGCCGTACTCTTCGCGCTCCTGGTTGCGTCAATAGGAGTTTTCTCCACCCTCTTTACTTATTTTGCAGGAACACTTTCCATTCGCATAACCACGAGACTTTCCTTTGATCTTCTCAGGGAGGCCGTCTTGCGTTTTGAAAGAGACGATTACTTGGTGAGTCGGACCATCGATCCAGCCTATACAACGCAACGGATTATTTCCGACTCTAGCGTGGTCTCATCCTTCGTTTTGGCGAATTTTATCAGTGCGCCGCTGTCCATTGTAGCCATTCCCATCGTATTGCTTATCATATGGTCAATTGATTCAACTCTCGCGGTGTTTTCCATCATTCTCCTCATCGTGTATTTCTGTGTAATTACTGGGTTGAGGAAACTTTTGTATAGGGTCACGTATGAGAAGAAAGAGGCGGACAGCGCCTTTTACGCCGCAATTGCATCGCAGCTTAATCAGATTCTCAACATTCAACTGACATCTTCGTACGGCAAGAGCGAACAAGCGCTCGACGCTGGGTTTAAGAGCTATTTTCCCAAAGTTTTGCGCTCCGGAAAGCTATCATATTCTCTGACATCGCTCGATGGTCTTTTCGCAGCGTTGTTTCAAGCGGTGATACTTGTTGTTTCCGGAGTACGAATCATTAACGGAACTATGTCAATAGGCGAGTACACTATCATCGGTACATACTTCGCGGTTCTCTTTAAGACTTTGAAAAGTATGATGTCATTGTTCAAATCCTATCAAGATGCCAAAGCATCATGGGATAGGACGGCTATCGCGACGAGAGAAAAGGAGAGATCGGGGTGGAATCGGACCGATTTAGCTAAACTCGATGAAATAAATGACATTTCGGTATCTGATTTGGAATTCTCGGTTGCCCTTCCAGACGGATCTGTCCGAGAGGTCCTCGGCGGGTTTTCTTTCAAGTTTTCCGGTCCTGGTACATATTGCATAGTTGGGGAAAACGGAAGAGGCAAGACGTCACTTCTTTACTTGATGCTCGGGCTATACTCATCGAAAGGCAAAGTAAAATACAACGGCGTGCCAATCGAAGAATGCGACTTGGATTACATACGTGCGAGAGAGATATCGTGCTGCCCACAGTCGTGCTTCGCGCCGGACGAAACGGTGAAAGAGCTGTTAGAGTATTTCGACACGCCCTTTTCTTCCTATCACCGGGGTGTAGATGGCCTACTTTCGCTGGAAAACAGCGTGAAGGAGTTGCTCGGGAAACGTTGCTCCGCGCTTTCGGGCGGTGAGCTGCGCCGAGTGTACTTATGGTCGGCGATTTCACGCAAGTCGTCAGTTTTGGTACTCGACGAGCCCACGACTGGGTTAGACGCTGTAAGCCGCGCCGAGCTTGCGGCCTATGTTAAGCGCAACAAGCAAAGCCAGCTGATCATCATTGTCTCTCACGATGACGAGATGGTCGGCGCGGTAGAAGGGGTAGTGGATTTAGGCAGCATGTACCGGGGTAAATGCTGACAAGTGTAGTGCTACCCAACTGACAGAGATAACAAAAAAGCGATGCAGATGCACGTAGCATTCAGTCGGTTCGGACTCGGTGCCTTCACGCCATCGCAACGCTTTCAGATATAGTTCTCATTCTCTTACTAAAGGAAACTTTAGTCTACGTTGTCTTGTCGAGACAGAGGTGAAGCGAAGTGTTGTCGCGACGTATCTTATTCCAGGTGGCTCAGTATCATCGTGAGAATCACACCAAAGTGTACTTACAATTCTCGTGTCCCACGGACAACATGAGCTGAGCATTGAGGTTCCACCCTTTGCTGCAACTACACGGGGTTGGACGGCAATGAATATGCCGGGCCGCATGCCACGCGCAGCGGGGGTCCATGCCCCAGTATGTTGCCTACAGCAGCCTCGATGTCCACGCACACATCATCTCTGCCTTCGTGTTCAATCCGTTTGCCGGAGAGTGCGAGGGTTACAAGGCCGTAGAATACGAGCCGAACAAATGAAATGCGGTATCGACGCATAGGATTAAACTGACGATTGCTTTGCACCGAAAATACGCCCGGAAAGCCGCTATGGGTGGCGGCCCGGGTTAAATTGAGAGGCCCGTCCGATCACTTTCATGTGACGAACGGTCGGGCTTCTTATTCCACTTGCCAATGCTCGGCTCATATTGGAAGAAAGCTACGCTAATGTTTGCGTGATACTCCTATTTTTTCCGAAGAAAGAATCGGATAATGAAGAATAACAATAAAAAAGGTGCCAGATATAAAGCAAGTACAAAGGTTAATCCAACGAGACCTTGCAATAATGGCATAACTCCTCCCAGACACGAGATTTTGGTATTTGTCCCCATCTTATTTTGAATTGGACCAAATAGTTCCTAGACACAAAAACTACTCGTCAACTGGATCGCACCAATCTGCTGGCAAAACACAGCTTGATTCTTTATCGACATAGCACCAATCCGCAACAGGGCACTCGGCGATGTCGTAAAAATTGCATATATCAACTCCAAGACAACAAGGCTCAACGGGAGTATGTTCATTTGAACCAACAGGATGGATATGCTTCATAACAGCTCCTCACCTTAATCCAATTAGAGACTACGTTTGATCAATGCCACAGTGATCTACAACGCAGATGCTGCCGCCATCCATGTCATAGTCGCAGTAATCGTATGCACCACAGCCATCTGCTTTATCATAAACAGTACAGATGTCAGTAATGCCCAAGAGGCAGTCAAAAGACATCGGCTTCACGCCTGCCTCGTCGCCACTTCCTGGATTAATCGGATGAATATGCTTCACGACTACCTCCCTTTGAGTGCAGAAAAACCTCAATATTGTGTATAACAAACCAAGATGTCTAGTTCACCATATTTCTAGAATGGTTTCGGCGAACGTAGCAATAAGCTTCGCAGACGGTAATCAGAAGAACGAACACCTCCACAATGGTGACAGCAATGCGCTGAACCGCTTATTCCGATACAGTAGCTTCTCGTTGATTTTTCTCCTGCGAAGATGAGTGGCGGGAAATAAGGTCAAAAGCCATCTCGTAGCACATTTTTCTATATTCACATGATGCAGGGTGTAGACTCTTGGGCAAGTAGCCGTGCTCGTCTGCAGCCTCCCAGCTACAGCCCCCACCACAGAAAGACCGAGCCCAACAGTCCGTACAGTCAATTCTTTTTTCGACACCCTGACTCCAGTTTTCAATATACCTAGTTTCGTCAATTCCGGTGACGATGTTGCCCATTTTGAATCGCATCATCCCGACAAACCTGTGACAGGGGTATACGTCCCCTTCGGGAGTCACGGAAATAAAACGCCTGCCAGCCCCGCATCCGACAAAGGCGATCCTGTTGCTCATAATCAAATCAACTGCAGTTTTCAATGTTCTAAACAAGGGCTTTTCCCCTTGATCAATCTGTTTGAGATATTGATCCGCCAAATCTATTAGGCCCGCCCTGATTTTGTTTAATGAGTGTTCGTCGAGTTTGATATTCTCATCGAATGAGCTCACGGGCGAGAAGTAAATCCTTCTGAAGCCCATCTCTTTAAACTGAAGATAGTCTTCAACAAGGTTACAGTTATTATTTGTTAAGGTCGCTCTTGCGCCGAAGGGGAACGACTCGGAAAAACGACGAACGTTTTTGTCGATATCGGAGAAAGAGCCGCCTCCCGTCTTGTACGGGCGCGATGCATCGTGCTTGCATCCTGTACCATCGAGACTAATCAGAACAGAAAACCCGTGCTCCTTGAAAGAATTCACAGCAGTGTCATTCAAAAGCGTTCCGTTGGTCGTAATAGAATAGGTAAAGTTTCTATTGGGGTATATTCTTTTTGAATAGTCGACCGTTTTCCATATCAGCGGCTCGTTAATCATGGGTTCCCCACCAAAAAAGACGATTGCAAGCGTTTCGTTTTCCGATGAACTTGCGACGAGGTAGTCGACCGCCTTGAAGGCTATCTCGTCTGTCATCAGCAGAGGAGACGTTCCATAATCTCCTTTACCGGCAAAACAGTAACTACAACCAAGGTTGCATGCATGTGAAACGTGGAGTTCGATGGATCTAAGTTTTCGAGGCGTGTCTTTTGTTAAGAAAGTCCGCTCAGACAATCGTTGATACTCATCAATGTCGTCTTCAAGTTCTGCTATGGTCGTTTGGTCGTAGCCTTTCGCAGCAAGTGACTTTGTTAGCAACTTCGAGTTGACCGTTCTTCCCGATGCTTCAAATATGCGAAGCGCATCTTCTGATGCTTGGTCAACCTGAAAGCAATTGCGAGTGACCTCATCGAAGCAGTAACGACGATCACTTACTGAGAAAAAATGCATACGTTCCTCAATTTCATGCTGGACTGGCACTAACCTTGTTTATTGTTGCGCAGCTATAAAAAACCACCAGCGGGGATTCGGTGTGCGGCCCAATCGGACTCCCAAAAGGTTCTATTTGAGACTGGCAAGCTTTGTGTTGTTGGCACTTCGACAGCGCTCTTTATTCCAACATGGAGCCTCGCAGTTTGAGTCGACTTGCCTCTGGAAGGTCCGATCTTAACTTGATTTAGGATGAAAACAGATTACAGGCGCGCTCCTCTAGAAAGAAAGGAAACCAATCGCCGCCTTTCACCAGGAAAGTTTTTATAGCCCACCTCGAGCAAAATGAAAGATGCGAGAGCGATTGGGGAACAACGCGAATCTCCCCTTTTGGGTGGGAGCGAGCCTTCAGCCACCGGCGAACGACTCGCCCTGGTCAGAATCTGGAAGTGGTGCCGGGCCGCTTGGGCCTCCCCGGTGACTTCGTGGGGCTTACCTGCCTGACGTCGAGGAGTACATCCGCAAGATTCGTTCCCTATGCCGTTTGCTCTCACGCCCGCCTTAGTTCCAAGTCGGGCGAGCCGCCGCGCTCATGCGACCCGTGGCGGCGACACGTCGACGCCGCGCTCGCTGAGCACATCTTCGGTCGCGGGCGAGCACGAGGTCGCGCCGGCGCATCCGCTGGGACTGCTGTGCGTGCAAAACGGCTACGTGGTGAGCGTCCCGCGCTGGATTCAGCCGAGTGAGGAAGGCGTTGAGATCGGCGCGCTGGCAACGGGGGAGGGCGGCATCACCGACGACGTCTCGGCCCGCCATGCCCATATCTGGTGCGATGCTCAAAATATCTGGCACGTCGAGGATTTGTCGTCCACCAACGGAACCATGGTGGTAAACGGCGCGACGAACGTCTGCATCCAGGTCGAGCCCGGCCGCTCCGCTCAGCTCAACCCCGGCGACGAGCTCAGACTTGGCGAATCCACCACCTACGCTATCCTCCTCGGCGTCGGCGCCCTCTAGTCGGCAGATGGGGACGTTCCTTTTATGCCGGCACTCCGGGACACTCCATGGCGCGCCAGGGCCAATCGCCCGGGGACGAAGCGTTCATTTTGGCCCTTGGCGGTCACCCGAGGTAAACCTTTACCGCCCACCTATATTTGTCGAAATTACACTTGGCGGCGGGGTACAATAAACCCGCATGCGGATTTCCGTTGCGGGTGCCTCCCATCGCCGGGGCGTGCCCGGGAGCATCCGGCATGCGGCCTTTGCGGCGCTCGGTCATGTGCAAGACGGGCGGTCGGGTCTGTGGGGCGCATCAGTTGCCCCTCGCCTCGGCATGTCTTCTCTCCACGCCACGTACCTGCTGCTGAGCCTGCCTGCCAGATGATTGGAAGCAACAGCGTAAATCCCATCACGCCAACATCCCGGCGATCGCCGGGGCCTGTATACCTATATGAGAGGAGAGGGGTATATGGCGCGTAAGTTTAAGTCTATGGACGGCAACGAGGCGGCCGCATATGTTTCGTATGCGTACACCGAGGTAGCGGGAATCTATCCCATTACGCCGTCCAGCCCGATGGCCGACCATGTCGACCAGTGGGCGGCCCAGGGTCGCAAGAACATCTTCGGCACCCCGGTCAAGGTCGTCGAGATGGAGTCCGAGGCAGGTGCAGCCGGTACCGTTCACGGTTCGCTGGGCGCCGGTGCTCTGACCACCACCTACACGGCTTCTCAGGGTCTGCTCCTGATGATTCCGAACATGTACAAGATCGCGGGCGAGCAGCTCCCGGGCGTCTTCCACGTCTCCGCGCGTTGCGTCGCTTCCCACGCCCTGAACATTTTTGGCGATCACTCCGACGTCATGGCCTGTCGTCAGACCGGCTTCGCCATGCTCGCCGAGGGCAACGTCCAGGAGGTCATGGACCTCTCGCCGGTGGCTCACCTTGCCGCCATCGAGGGTAAGACCCCGTTCCTTAACTTCTTCGACGGCTTCCGCACCAGCCACGAGATCCAGAAGGTCGCCATGTGGGACTACAAGGATCTGGCTGAGATGTGCGACATGGACGCCGTCCAGGCTTTCCGCGATCACGCGCTCAACCCTGAGCACCCGCACACCCGCGGCAGCCACGAGAACGGCGACATCTTCTTCCAGAACCGCGAGGCCTGCAACAAGGTCTACGACGAGCTCCCTGCCGTCGTCGAGGGCTACATGAAGAAGATCAACGAGAAGCTCGGCACCGATTACGGCCTGTTCAACTACTACGGCGCTCCCGATGCCGACCGCGTCGTCGTGTGCATGGGCTCCTTCTGCGACGTGCTCGAGGAAGTCATCGACTACCTCAACGCTCACGGCGAGAAGGTCGGCCTGGTCAAGGTTCGTCTGTTCCGTCCGTTCTCCATCAAGCACTTCGTCGACGTTCTCCCCGAGACCGTCCAGAAGGTCGCCGTCATGGACCGTACCAAGGAGCCGGGTTCTATCGGCGAGCCGCTCTACCAGGACGTCGTCTCCGCTCTCTACGAGGCTGGCAAGACGGGCATCAAGGTCGTCGGCGGCCGTTATGGCCTGGGCAGCAAGGACACGCCTCCCGCGTCCGCGTTCGCTGTCTTCGAGGAGCTCAAGAAGGACGAGCCCAAGCGCGAGTTCACCATCGGCATTGTCGATGACGTGACCAACCTGAGCCTGCCCGAGGCCGAGGATGCGCCCAACACCGCAGCCCCCGGCACCATCGAGTGCAAGTTCTGGGGTCTGGGTGGCGACGGTACCGTCGGCGCCAACAAGAACTCGATCAAGATCATCGGCGACCACACCGACAAGTACGTCCAGGCCTACTTCCAGTACGACTCCAAGAAGACCGGCGGCGTCACCGTCTCGCACCTGCGCTTTGGTGATTCTCCGATCCGTTCGCCGTACTACGTGACCAAGGCCGACTTTGTCGCTTGTCACAACCCCAGCTACATCGTTAAGGGCTTCAAGATGGTCCGCGACGTCAAGCCGGGCGGCACCTTCCTGGTCAACTGCCAGTGGAGCGACGAGGAGTTCGCCGAGCACATGCCCGCCGTGGCCAAGCGCTACATCGCGAACAACAACGTCAACGTCTACCTGATCGACGCTATCGACCTGGCCGCTAAGGTCGGCATGGGCAAGCGCACCAACACGGTGCTCCAGTCCGCCTTCTTCGCGCTGGCCAAGGTCCTGCCCGCCGAGGACGCCCTGCAGTACATGAAGGACGCGGCTACCAAGTCCTACATGAAGAAGGGCCAGGCCATCGTCGACGCCAACCACAAGGCTATCGATGCCGGCGCTACCGCCTTCCGTAAGTTCGAGGTTCCGGCCGACTGGGCAACTGCCGAGGATGCCGCTCCCGTCGAGCTCTCCGAGGAGACCAAGTCTGCCATCGCCCAGCAGGTCAAGAACCTGCTCGAGCCCATCGATCGCATGGATGGCGACAGCCTGCCCGTTTCCGCCTTTGTCGATTGCGCCGACGGCCAGTTTGAGCTGGGCGCCTCCGCATACGAGAAACGCGGCGTCGCCGTGGTCGTTCCTCACTGGGACGAGACCAAGTGCATCCAGTGCAACCAGTGCGCCTATGTGTGCCCGCATGCCACCATCCGTCCGTTCGCGATGACCGAGGACGAGGCTGCCGCCGCGCCCGAGGCTACCCGCACGCTCGACGCCATGGGCCCCAAGGCCAAGGGCATGAAGTTCACCATGGCCGTGTCCCCGCTCGACTGCATGGGCTGCACCAACTGCGTCAAGGTCTGCCCCAAGGGTGCCCTCGAGATGGTTCCCACCGAGCAGGAGATGGACCAGCAGCCCGTTTGGGACTACATGGTCGAGAACGTCTCCGAGAAGAAGGAGCTCATCGCGGCCAACGTTAAGGGCAGCCAGTTTAAACAGCCCTACCTGGAGTTCTCTGGCTCCTGCGCCGGCTGTGCCGAGACCGCCTATGCACGTCTGGTGACCCAGGTCGCCGGCGACCGCATGTTCATCTCCAACGCCACCGGCTGCTCCTCCATTTGGGGCAACCCCGCTGCCACCGCTCCTTACTGCAAGGACAAGGACGGTCACGGCCCGGCGTGGAACAACTCCCTGTTCGAGGACAATGCCGAGCACGGTCTGGGCATGGCCGTGGGCTATGAGGCTGTTCAGCACAAGCTGATTGCCGCCACCCAGGAGATCATCGCCGCCGATGGTCCGTCCGACGAGCTCAAGGCTGCCGGCCAGGCTTGGATTGACTCTGTCAACGACGCCGAGGCCTCCAAGACCGCTGCCGCTGCCTACGTTGCCGAGCTCGAGAAGTGCGGCTGCGAGGCTTCCAAGGCAATCCTCGCCGACAAGGCTTACCTCACCAAGAAGTCCTTCTGGATCTTCGGCGGCGACGGTTGGGCCTACGACATCGGCTTCGGTGGTCTGGATCACGTCCTGGCTTCCGGCCACAATGTCAACGTCTTTGTCTTCGACACCGAGGTTTACTCCAACACCGGCGGTCAGGCCTCCAAGGCCTCGAACCTGGGCCAGGTCGCTCAGTTCGCCGCTGCCGGTAAGGTGACCAAGAAGAAGTCCCTGGCCGAGATTGCCATGAGCTACGGCTACGTCTACGTGGCGCAGGTCGCCATGGGCGCCAACCCGGCTCAGACCCTCAAGGCCATCCACGAGGCCGAGGCCTACGACGGCCCGTCCCTCATCATCGGCTACAGCCCCTGCGAGATGCACTCCATCAAGAAGGGCGGCATGCAGAACTGCCAGGCCGAGATGAAGAAGGCTGTCGAGTGCGGTTACTGGAACCTCTTCCGCTTCAACCCCGAGGCTGCTGCCGGCAAGAAGTTCTCGCTCGATTCCAAGGAGCCCGCGGGCGGTTATCAGGAGTTCCTGATGAACGAGGCCCGTTACGCTTCGCTGACGCGTTCCTTCCCCGAGCGCGCCGAGGAGCTCTTCAAGGAGAACGAGCAGGCCGCTATGGATCGCTACGCTCACCTGCTGAAGCTCAAGACGGTGTACAACGAGGCCTAGGTCTCCCACCGCAGGATCTGAGGGCTAACCTTCGCGGACGTCCTCGGACATGAAAGAACCCCCGCTGCGCACTACGTGCGGCGGGGGTTCTTTCGTCCTGCGGAGTGTCCGCGAAGGTTAGCCCTCAGATCCTGCTACGACTACGTCCTCGGATTGTGGGGCTGAATGAAGGACGTGGCTGTGGGGGTGCCTTGTCCCGGTCGCTGTTTCGCGGCGTGGCCGCGAAACCACGCGCCACTTTGGGCATGGAGGGCTAGCTGATTGTGGCCTTCTGCTGCCCCAGTGCTGTTTCGCGCTTTGCGCGAAACATCGCAGCACTTTGGGCATAGTGGGGGAGTTGGTTGTCGCTGCCTTCTATCCCCTTGCTGTTTCGCGCCTTTGGCGCGAAAGGCGCAGTACTTTGGGCGTGGGGGCTGGCTTGCGGACTCAGATGACCTAGAGAGATATGGGTGCAAACGAGAAATCGTTGTTGGGGTCGTCCTTTTCCATAAACTCATCGAGACAGAATGTCATATAGATTGGAACGTAAAGGATCTTGCCCTCTTTGCAAAGGTTTTCGTGGCTCAGCACAACGGCCTCGGGAATTTTGTACTCGCCCACACTCATCAAACGGTCGAGGGCTGCATGTGCTCGAACTTTCTTGCCCGATTTGACTTCGATTGGGACAACATGCCCGCGGGCACCTTCGATTACAAAGTCGACTTCACCGACCTCACGCGTTTGGTAGTACCACGTATCTGCTCCGAGGGCAACGAGTTCCTGTGCGACCACGTTCTCATAGAGGCCGCCGAGGTTGGGGGTTTTCATGTCAAGGTAGACGGCGCGTGCCGTGCTGCCGGGATACCGCGATGCGAGCATACCTGTATCGGACTCGTATAGTTTAAAGGCCGTCGTTTTCTCCGTCCTCTTGAGAGGACTTCGTGCCTCCGTCACCTGGGGGGCCATCAATCCAACGCCTGCGTTCACCAGCCATAGGAAATCCTGCTCGTATTTTTGAAGACGAGCTCCCTTGCCTAGAGACGAGACGATAAAGCGATGGGACTCCGCCTCAAGCTGAACGGGAATTTGCTCGAAAATGGAGCGAACGTTAAACGCTCGAGTCGATGCATATTTAGAGATATCGCTTTTGTACTGATCGACTAGCTGAATTTGAAGCTCACGCGTTCTCACGAGCGAATAGCCCGAATCGATATAGTTCTGAACGACCTCCGGCATGCCGCCGCAAACGATATAAGCTCTAAAGTTTTTGAGCATCGCCTCATGAATAAAATTTTCGACGGGACGCCTCTCGACAAGGCAGCTGCGGATGTCTGCAAGCACATTCTCGCTGATGCTGTTTGCCCAACAAAACTCTTCAAAATCCATTGGCCGCATAACAATGTGCTCGACATACCCCACCGGGAAAGAAGAGATCCCCTTAAACTCAGTCCCAAGCATAGACCCCGAGAAGACATAGCTAAAGCGTCCGTCCTCGACCAGCGCCTTCATAAGTGTAACGATCTGCGGATACTCCTGAATCTCATCGACGAAGATAAGCGTATCTCCCTCAACAAGCGGTGCATCCGCAAGAAGGGCCACACGGTTGATGAAGTCAATGGAGTTCTTAGCGCCAACAAGTACGTCTCTTGCCTCGGCATCAAGTAGCAGATTGACCTCATAATACGAAGCGTAGTTGCTCTTTCCAAACGCGTGAATCGCATAGCTCTTGCCAATCTGACGCGCACCGGTAACAAGCAGGGCCTTATGGGAGTTATTCTTCCAGCTCAAAAGCCTATCAGTGACCTTGCGGCGTAGCATTAAAACACCTCATTGACAAAAATTGGCAAATAGATTTGCCCCTAATCATACAAAAATTGACAAATAGATTTGACCCAAATCATACAAAAATTGGCAAATAGCAAAGCTCACTTAGGCCTCAAAGCCAGCGAGCCAGCACGGTACTTTGCGAAAAGGCTGGCGGCGCCGTTGTTGAGGGTGGCCAGGTTGACAGTGGCGCCGTTAGCGTTCTCGGCTGCTTGGGCGCGCAGGAGCGAAAGGGCGTCGGCAGCGTTCATGCAGAAGCCGACGGTAAAGTTCCATACTGCGAACTCGCAGTCGCTTGCCGCGGGGTGAAGCGCGATCGGGTATCCCTTATGTTGGATGAAAAGCCCCATGTTTTTGCAGGGGTGCATACTCGTCAAATTAATGTATAGAATCGCGTATAGTGCGAGTAAGATATTGCGCTGTCCGTTTTGTGTTTAGCAAAGATATAGTTTGCATAATCTGGTCTAATCCCTGCTCTATTTAAATAAAGTTGCACGTAAATGGCGTAGATATGCCTGAACTGGGCTTCTTTACGCTGAGCGGGTAAAATCGACCGTTCGCCGCTTAGGTATTTTCAAAATGAATAAAATGAGCGATAAAGAGAATATAAACCTTAATAAACTCGCGTATCGCACGGACGCGGGTTATTAATGGGTTGTAGGCCTTTTACAGAAAGGATTCCAGCAATGTCTAAGCCTCTTGGCAAGCCCGATCGTATTGTCGTCGCCCTCGGCGGCAACGCCCTCGGCAACAACCCCGTCGAGCAGATCGAGGCCGTGAGCAACACCGCCCACGCTCTCCTCGGCCTCATCGAGCAGGGCAATGAGATCATCATCACCCACGGCAACGGCCCGCAGGTCGGCATGATCCAGAACGCCTTCGCCGCTGCCCACGATGCCATCGGTACCCCCGAGATGCCGCTGCCCGAGTGCGGCGCCATGTCCCAGGGCTACATTGGTTATCACCTGCAGCAGGGCATCGGCCGCGAGATGCACAAGCGCTATAAGCGTTGGCACGCCGCCACCGTCGTCACCCAGATCGAGTGCGATCCCGACGATCCCGCGTTCAAGAATCCGACCAAGCCGATCGGCCCCTTCTACACCGAGGAGCAGGCCAAGGAGTTCATGGCCGAGGATCCCTCCAAGGTCTTCGTCGAGGATTCCGGCCGCGGCTGGCGTCGCGTCGTCGCTTCCCCCGATCCCAAGAAGATCGTCGAGGCTGACTCCATCCTCAACCTGCTCGACAACGAGTTCATCGTCATCGCCTGCGGTGGCGGCGGCATCCCCGTCGTCCGCGACTACGAGAACAAGGGCTGCTACAAGGGCGTTCCCGCCGTCATCGACAAGGACCTGGGCGGCGAGCTGCTGGCCGAGGACTGCGATGCCGACGTTCTGTTCCTGCTGACCGCCGTCGAGCATGTCGCCATCAACTTTGGCAAGCCCAACCAGGAGGAGCTCGAGGACCTCACCGCCGACGAGGCCGAGCGCCTGGCCGACGAGGGCCAGTTCGGCAAGGGTTCCATGGAGCCCAAGGTTCGCGCTGCCATCAAGTTCGCCCGTTCCCGCAAGGGCCGCACCTGCATCATCGGTGCTCTGGACAAGGCCGCCGAGACCATGGCCGGCCTCTCCGGTACCCGCATCCACGAGTAGTCTCTACTCTGTTGCCTCTCTCGTGGGCGCCAGGCAAAGCGCCCACAAACTAGCCTCTCTTCATGAGCCCCGCAGTCCGCTCCGACTGCGGGGCTTTTGGGTGGTCATTGGGGACAGACTTAAATGAGTAGCACCAATCAACTGCGGAAAGTGCATCTCAGAATGAGCGTCCAAAACGGGGCACAGTTTCCCCGGGGTCCTCTACCGGAAAATGCATCCCGGAATTATGCCGAAAAGTGGGGCACAGTTTCCCAAGCAGGCCGCTAACGGAAGGCACATCCCGTCATCGAACTCCAAAGCGGGATGCACTTTCCGAGCCGGCAGTTCCGGGCAGCCTGGGACCACTCATTTAAGTCTGTCCCCGATGAGTGGGTACTCATTTAAGTCTGTCCCCAATGAGTGCCCAATGACTAGTAGTAGGCCCACATGGCTTCGACTTCGTTAAGGACCTCTACGACGCCCCAGCGGCGGGCGCTGCGGCTGGCCGAGTTGGGATCGAAGACTTCAATCTGGTTGGCATCGTCGATGCCGTAGAGCACGATGTAGTGGCCTACGTTGGTAAACGTACCGGGGCGCACTGCGGCGATAACGGGCGCACCCGAGCGAAGTGCTTGGGTAATCGATTCGCGATCGTTATAGAGCTGTGTTCCGTTGAGTCCCAGCTGCCACGCACCGCCTGTCATAAACGACCACTCGGTGGCACCAGTGGGGGCGTAGTTGCCGGCTTCGGCCAGTGCGCATATATCGACCGGCGTCTTATCGGTGTGGCCGGTCTTAAAGATATAGACCATGGTGAGGCAGGTGGGACCGCAAGCGTTTTCGCGAATAGTGCCACCGGCATAGGGCAGCTCCGACCATGCGGGGTCAATTTGGTAGATGTGGGGCATGGTGCCGGCCTGCCATTGCGAGCGTGGGGTCGAGAACGCAAAGGAGTAACCGGGCGCGACGGGAGCTTTAAGCAGCCTGTCCTCGGCAGTGGGCTCAAGACCGGCTGATCCGTGGGAGATACAGGATCCCAAAAACACAAAGACAAGGCAGGCGGCGATGGAGCAAAGCGTAAGGCGTAGGCGGCGGGCCGGAAGCGCGTGGCTTGTGGCGAGCGACGCAGGGCGAGGGGCGGAATTGCCGCGATCGCGTTGAGGTCGCGAAAAGGAGCGCTTGACGTAGTAGTCGGTCGTACGGAGATCGTAGCGGCGTGGCTGCGATGTGTCGATCTGGCGTTGGCGTGCGCTCGTGCTCACGCGGTCTGACTGCTGCACGGTACGGCTTTGTTGCCGCGAAGAAGCCCCGAGTTGCTCTTGGGGGCGCTGCGGGTTGTCGTTGTCGGAGGTGCTTCTGGGCGTTGGCGTGGTGCGGCCGGCAAGGCGCACGCTTTGTGGCCGTTGGTCGCCGTCATTGTATCCGTATGCCATTCGAATCACCTTGCCTCATGTGTAACTTGTCTATCCTACATAAAAAGATGCACGACACATGGGTATGTGCGCCAAAAGCCTGACAAATGGTATGAACGTTGCCGCGCCGCGCGCCAAGCGTCACGGCAACAGGTATTCAAAAGCAGACAAGATGAAAGCGTCCAAGACGAATGACGTCTCCCGCCGTTCGTCCCAAAAACGGTGCCGCTCGTTTTGCAGTTCTGCCTTCGGTCGAGCTGCGAGCGGCGCTGCTGCGCCAAGGCCGTATCTTAAAGCCATGGAATAAAAGCGCGCGGCAAAACGGACCGCGCAAGGGGTGACGCCAAGGGGCGTCAAAAAGGAAAGGAGGGGAACAATGGCGGACAAGAATGCAGAAGTTGCAGTCGAGGATAACGGCGGCATGAAGAAAACGCTTTCGCTCTGGAACTTCTTCACCATCGGTTTTGGTGCCATCATCGGTACCGGTTGGGTTCTGCAGGTCGGCGACTGGATGGTCGTGGGCGGCGGTCCCGTTCCCGCTATGATCGCATTCCTCTTGGGTGCAATCTTCCTCGTGCCCGTCGGAGCTGTTTTCGGTGAGCTCACGGCTGCTATCCCCATTTCGGGCGGCATCGTCGAGTATGTCGATCGTAGCTTTGGCCGTACGATGAGCTACATCACCGGCTGGCTCCTGGCCCTGGGCAACGGCATCCTGTGCCCGTGGGAGGCCATCGCCATCTCGACTCTCGTGTCCGAGATGTTCGGCAGCCTGCCAGGCCTTGAGTGGCTGCGCGCCGTCAAGCTCTACACCATCCTGGGCGCCGACGTTTACCTGTTCCCGACGCTGATCGCGCTCGGCTTTGCAACCTACGTCATCTTCCTCAACTTCCGCGGTGCCAGCTCGGCCGCCAAGCTGCAGGCCTTCCTGACCAAGGCTCTGCTCTGCGGCATGCTGCTCGCCATGGGTGTCTCGCTGTTCACCGGTTCGCCGGAACACGCCATGCCCGTGTTCTCCCAGGTCACCGGTGCTGGCGGCGGCAAGCCCGCTACCGAGGGCACCAGCCTGTTCGCCGGCATCGTGTCGGTCCTGGTTTTGACCCCGTTCTTCTACGCCGGCTTCGATACTATTCCTCAGCAGGCTGAGGAAGCAGCCGAGGGCCTCAACTGGAACAAGTTCGGCAAGATCATCTCCCTGGCCCTGCTGGCCGCCGGCGGCTTCTACATGGTCTGCATCTACTCGTTCGGCACCATCCTCGACTGGCATGAGTTTGTTAAGAGCCCGGTTCCCGCGCTGGCCTGCCTCAAGGGCATCAACATGCTCCTGTACCTGGCCATGCTCGTCATCGCCACGCTTGGACCCATGGGCCCGATGAACTCCTTCTACGGCGCCACGAGCCGCATCATGCTCGCCATGGGCCGAAAGGGCCAGCTGCCCGAGAAGTTCGCCGAGGTCGATCCCAAGTCCGGCGCTCCCAAGCTCGCCTGCGTCGTTCTGGGCGTCATCACCGTCGTCGGTCCGTTCCTGGGCAAGAACATGCTCATCCCTCTGACCAACGTGTCGGCTCTCGCCTTCATCTTCTCCTGCGGCATGGTCGCCCTCGCTTGCCTGCGCATGCGCTTCACCGAGCCCGACCTGCCTCGTCCCTACGAGGTGCCCGGCGGCAAGTTTGGCATCTGCCTCGCTGTCGCTGCCTGCGCCGTCATCATCGGCTTGCTCGTGATCCCGTTCTCTCCCGCCTCCCTCAACATGGTGGAGTGGAGCATCGTGATCGGCTGGCTGGCCATTGGCCTGGCCCTCATGGCTTTCACCAATTCCCGCAAAAAGTAACGCCTGGCCGGGGCGGATCGGGTGCGCGGAATCCTCTCTCCCGCGCACCGAACCCGGCACCACTTGGGTAGCTTTGTGAGGCCTTAACCCAACACGGCCTCGCCCACTATATGGATCCATAAGGAGGAACCATGTCCACTAAGTATGCAATCGTTGGCGGCAAGCTCATCGACGGTACCGGTGCCGAGCCGGTCGAGAACTCCCTCGTTCTCGTCGACGACAACGGCAAGATCGAGTACGCCGGCACTATGCAGGACCTTCCCGAGGGCGTTGAGGTTATCGACGCGGCCGGCAAGACCGTCCTTCCCGGCCTGATCGACACCCACCTGCACTTCTCGGGCAACCTGACCGACGATGACACCGACTGGGTCATGCAGCCGCTCCTCGAGAAGCAGGCCGTCGCCGTCAAGCAGGCCTACGACTGCCTCACCCACGGTCTCACCACCGTCTGCGAGATCGGCCGCTTTGGTATCCAGATCCGCGACTGCATCGACAAGGGCGTCTTCAAGGGCCCGCGCGTTCTGGCCACCGGCCTCGGCTTCTGCCGCGTTGCCGGCCACGGCGACTCCCACCACTGCAGCCAGCAGCTCAACAAGGAATCGCACCCCTGGGGCGACCAGGTCGACGGTCCTTGGGATCTGCGCAAGGCCGTCCGTCGTCGCCTGCGCGAGAACCCCGATGCCATCAAGATCTGGGCTACCGGTGGCGGCATCTGGCGCTGGGACTCCGGTCGCGACCAGCACTACTGCTCCGAGGAGATCCAGGCCGTGGTCGAAGAGGCAAAGATGGTCGGCATCCCCGTGTGGAGCCACTGCTACAACAACCACGCCGCTGCCTACGATTCCGTTCGCTTTGGCTGCGAGCAGCTGATTCACGGCTTCGATATCGATGAGCGCACCATGGACCTCATGGCCGAGCAGGGCACCTTCTTCACCCCGACGATCGCCTTCCTGCCCACCTGGTACGCCACCTATCCGCCCGTCTACGTCCCCGAGCTGCACGACAAGTACGAGGGCACCCTGGTCGAGAAGGAGCTGCAGCGCAACTACGACTGCCTGCGCGAGGCCAAGAAGCGCGGCGTCGTCATGACGATCGGCTCCGACTCCTTCTCCTTCGTCACCCCGTACGGCACCTGCTCCATCGAGGAGATGTACGAGTTTGTCGACAAGATCGGCTTCACCCCGGTCGAGACCATCACCTGTGCCACCCTCAACGGTGCCAAGATGTGCCACATCGAGGACGAGACCGGTTCCATCGAGGCCGGCAAGTGCGCCGACCTGCTGGTCGTCAACGGTGACGTCGCCGCCGACATCCACGTGCTCAACACCGACAACATGGACGTCATCATGAAGGACGGCTGGATCGTCGAGGCTGGCACCTTTGGCGAGGCCAACAAATACAGCGCCTAAGATACCGTTTGTCGATGGCTGGATGTAAAACACAGTTTTTGATTGCATAATGCAATGGAGAGGGTCGCTTGCGGCCCTCTTTATTGCTATGGGTGCGGTAGATAAAAGGGGATGACGGTGGATTTAAACAGGCTGATTCTGGGCAAGAGCTACAACTCTACCAAGGTCTTTCGTACGGCCCAGCATGTGGTCCAGGCCATCTTGCTCGGTATTGTCGTTCCGCTGCTTATCCTGCTGCTCATCTGGGATCTAACCGATAATCCCAATCCCGTTCCGGCCGTTGTCGTCATTGCCGGCTTGGTCATGCTATGCTTCTTCTTCTCGTACGTCTTTGTCGTTCCCGACGACCTCACGTCGAGCGCTACCGACCGCACGCTCGCCATCGCATCGAAAATATTCGCCTATACGTCGCGAGGCCTTACGCCCGAAGCGGCCCTGGGCGCTTCCAAAATCATCCTTTCCGAGACCATTGCCTCGGCCATCTGCTTTACCGACGGCAAGCAGGTGCTGGCGAGCTGGGGCGAGGACTCGGCAAAATGCCCTGCGGGCACTCCGGTTGTGCTGCGGACTACGCTCAACGTGATCAACAGCGGTGAACAAAGCGTGTTCTCGCGCGATGCCTCGACCGAGACGGGTGGCTACTTTCCGCGCCTGCGCGCCGGTATTGTCGCACCGCTTACCGTGCGCGGGCATTGCGTGGGCACGCTCGAGCTGTATTATCCCCGTCTGAGCAGCATCGATATGCGCCAGACGGCGCTTGCCTCGGGCTTTGCCGACCTCATTTCCACGCAGCTTGCAAGCTTTGAGCTCGAGCGCCAGGACGAGCTTACGGCCCGCGTGGAGCTGCGCGCCTTGCAATCGCAGGTCGATCCTCATTTTCTATTCAATACCATCAGCACCATCGTGTCGCTCGTACGTACCGAGCCGGACAAGGCCAGGTCGCTGCTGATCGACTTTTCCAATTACTACCGTCAGACGCTTTCTGATTCCGATACCCTCACAACGCTCGAGCACGAGGTGGAACAGGGCACTCGCTATATCAATCTAATGCAGGCTCGTTATGGCGACGGCCGTCTGCGCGTCTCGGTCGATATCGACTTTGAGGTGCGCGATTGCATGGTGCCGCCGTTTATCTTGCAGCCGTTGCTCGAAAACTGCATCAAGCACGCGCAGCGCGAGACCGAGCCGCTTTCTATTCATGTTAGGGCTTTTGAGACCGATGACGGTTTGGAGATCATCGTCGAGGACGACGGCATCGGTATGAGCGAAGAGGTCTGCGCACATCTGTTTGAGCAGCATCGCCTGGAGGAGCCCGAGAGCATTACCGCCGACGGCTCCGTCAAGCGAGGTTGCGGCCTGGCGCTCTTCAACGTGCTTCAGCGCATCCATTTCTTTTACGGAGAAGATTCCGGCATGCGCGTGAAGTCCCAGGAGGGCGTGGGAACGCAGGTCATCGTCGAGCTGAACGGCGAGCCGCATGAGCCCGCGCCGTTGACGGCGTAGCACGCGGTTGGATTGAGAGAAAAAGAGGGGAAGCACATATGTCCGAAGGCTGGAACATCTTGGTGGTTGATGACGAGCCCCCAATTAGGGCTGAGCTACGCTATCTATTGGAAAAGGATACGCGTGTGGGTCATATTGCCGAGGCGGGCAATGTCACCGAAGCCGTGGAGTCGATTCTGTCGAACAAGCCCGACGTGTTGTTTTTAGACATTACCATGCCCGGTCGCTCGGGAATTGAGCTTGCCGAGACGCTGCAGAACCTAAAGACGCCGCCGGTCGTGGTGTTTGTGACGGCATTTGCCGAGTATGCGGCTGATGCCTATAACCTCGATGCCGTCGATTATGTCGTCAAGCCGGTTGAGGACGCACGCCTGTCAAAGGCACTCGACAAGATCGAGGCGGCCTTGGGCGTCCGTCGTGTTATCCACGCTCCGCGCCAGCCTTTGCGTCTGACGGTGGACCGCGGGGGCAAAAAGGTGTTCATTCCCGCCGCAGACGTTTGCTACTTTGAGGCGCGCGCCGATTTTTGCAACGCCATCTGCGCCGAGGGAACGTACCTGATCAATGAGTCGATCTCTTCGCTCGAGCGTCGCTTGGACTCCGAGGGCTTTATTCGCGTTCATCGCAGCTACCTGGTCAATTTGGAAGACGTGCACAATGTTGAGATTGGCTCCACGGGGTTGATGGAGCTCAGGCTCGACCGCGTGAACTCGACGGTACCGGTGTCCCGTCGTCGTGCCGCCGAGGTCAAGTCGCACCTGGGGCTTGCGTAAGAGGCTTGCGTGCTGTCGTTTACCATCGCAGGTTTGGCATGGGCGCGCGGTGGGCATAATGGGTGGCATCGAATGAAATCGAAAGGATCATTATGCCCGCGCTTATCACCCATCATCTGTTTGGCGAGGAAAGCATCGACCGTCTTCCGCAGGGCGTCATCACGTCCGATGAAGAGCGCATTGCCTTTATCTTGGGCAACCAAGGCCCCGACCCGTTTTTCTTTCACATTCTGACACCGCGTGTTTCCGACTGCACGCTGCTGGCGCAGGTCATGCATCGGTCGCGCATGTCTCGCCAGTTCGCGTGCCTGCGCGACGGCGTGTCGCATCTGCTGCCGCGCGATGCCAGCTTGGGTCGTGCCTTTGCGCTGGGCCTGCTGTCTCATTACGTGCTCGACCGCAACGCTCACCCCTTTGTCTATGAGCAGCAGTTTGGCATCGTGGAGTCCGATTCAGAGCTTGAGGATTCGAGCAGTCAGGTCCATGCCGTGATCGAGAGCGACCTGGATGTACTGATGCTGCAGCTTAAACGCGATGGCGCTACGGTCGACGATTACCCGCCGGCGGGCGAGATCGTCACCACCGATCGCATCAATCGCGTGGCCGGCGTGCTGATGAGCTATGTTGCCGGACGCGTGTACGGCATTGACATTCCGGCGGGGGAGTACGGTGCTGCCGTTGCCAATATGCAGCGACTTTACCGCGCGATTGAGCCGGCCGGCTCCGCAAAGACGCGCGCGATCTCGCTGGTTGAGGGCTTGGTGCACGACTACTCGCTGCTCGACGGCCTTGCGCACCGCGTGACGACCGAGCTGCCCGAGCGTACCGGCAACCTGGGCCACTTGGCATGGAAGAACCCCTTTACCGATGAAGTCTCGACCGAGAGCTTCCCCGAGGTCTTTGACCGCGCGCTGCTCGATTACGAGTGCACGGTTGCCCGCTTTATCGAGACCGGCGATATGGAAGCCGTGACCAACCATGTCAATTACAGCGGTCGCGTGCTCAATGCCGATGAGGAGTTCGACCGCGAGGAATAGGGCTCATGCGTGCCCCTTTGCCGAATCCTTACCGGTGCTTCTGGACAATTGGGGTACGATGAACTAACTGCATATCGGGCAAATACGAAGGGTCCCTGTCCATGAAATACACCAAGCTCGAGCGTAACTGGGTTATGTACGATGTGGGCAATTCGGCCCTCGTGCTGCTCAATACCTCGGTGGTGCCCATTTACTTTAACGCCATCAATACCGGCGCTTCCTCGGCCGACCTGGTGGTCGCTTGGGGCAATGCGCAGACGATCGCCTCGCTGGTCATCGCCATGCTCATGCCCATTCTGGGCGCACTTGCCGACTACGCCGGCAACAAGATCAAGTTCTTCTTGGGCTTCTTCCTCACGGGCCTGGTGCTTTGCCTGGCGCAGGCTATCCCAATGTCTGCCATGGCATTTTTGACCGTGTACGTGCTGTGCACCATCGGCCTTAACTCTTCTATGACGTTCTACGACGCCATGCTGCCTGACATTACCACCGACGAGCGCATGGACGCCGTGTCCAGCTCGGGTTATGCCTGGGGCTACATCGGTTCCACCGTGCCGTTCGTCATCTGCCTGGCGCTCATCATGGGTGGCCCCGCTCTTGGCATCCCCACCATGCTGGCAACGCGTCTGTCGTTTATCATCACTGGTGCCTGGTGGCTCATCTTTACCCTGCCGCTCATTCGCACCTATAAGCAAAAGTACGGTCGCGAGCGCGGTCCCGAGGACACCATCGGCCACATCGTGGGCGGTGTGTTCTCCGAGGTCGGACACACCATGCGCGAGATTGCCCACAATAAGACCGTGCTGGTCTACATGATCGCGTTCTTCTTCTATATCGACGGTGTGCACACGGTCATTTCCATGGCCACCAGTTACGGATCGGCCTTGGGCATCGATTCGACGCAGCTGGTGCTGGCGCTGCTCGTTACGCAGTTCGTGGCCTTTCCGTCCGCCATCATCTACGGCAAGCTCGCCGGACGCGTGGGCACGCTCAACATGATCCTGGTGGCGGTCGCCGCCTACATGGGGATTGTGCTGTTCGCCGCGTTCTTCCTAAAGACCGCCTTTGAATTCTGGGTGCTTGCCATTATGGTCGGCCTGTTCCAGGGCGGTGTGCAGGCGCTCAGCCGTAGCTACTTTGGCCGCATTATCCCCAAGGAAAAGTCCAACGAGTACTACGGCTTCTTTGACATCTTTGGTCGTTATGCAAGCGTTATGGGCACCTTCCTGGTGTCGGTCGTCACCTCGCTGACCGGCAACCCGTCGCTGGGCGTCCTTTCCATTGGCGTGCTGCTGGTCGTTGGCTTTATGCTACTGGTCCGCCTGTCCCGCATGACTCGGGCGGCAGAGCATGCCGCATAGGAGCGAGCGGCTATTGTGCCTGTCCACGGTACTCTTTTGGGGTTATCCGCAATAAACATTGCGACTTGCGAGCAATGATTTGCCCAAGTGGGTATGATGGAATCAGCTAGGTCGCGGGGCGTCGCCTGTGTTTGGCGGCGTCCCGTTTTTGTGTTGCAGGGAGGGTAAGGCATGAACGCCACGGTCGTGATTCCAACGTATTGGGCGGGCGATGACGCTTGCGCAAACGCCCCTGGCACCTATGACCATTCGACGCGACTCAACGCAGACAATCCCGAACTCGACCGCTGCCTGGCCTCGCTTGAGCAGGTGTGCGACATCCCGCGCATCATCCTTTTGGTGGTCTGTCCTGTTTCTGCCACAGCCGATGTGTCGCTGCGCGTGCACGAGATTGTCGACGCGCATCCCACGCTCAAGGTCACCGTTGTCACCAACACCCAGGCCTCGCGCATCGCAGACCGGGTTGCTCAGATCGCGCCCAAGGGTTCGGGCGAGTGCGTGAGCCTGCGAGGCTACGGTGCCATCCGCAACATGGGGCTAGCCTGTGCCGCTGTGCTGGGGCATGACGCGGTTATCTTTTTGGATGACGATGAGACTGTCATCGACGCCGACTTTATGAAGCGCGCGACCTATGCGTTGGGGCAGCAGACGCGTCAGGGCTTGCCGATCTTGGTCAAGAGCGGCTATTTCTACGATCGCGACGGCTCGCCGCTGGCTCCCACGGACAAGGCGGGCATCTGCCATCGTTGGTGGACCAAGCGCATCGAGTTCAACCGTTGGATGAAAAAGGCGCTCTCGGGCACCCGCATCTCGCGCTCCAACTACGTGTGCGGCGGCCTGATGGCCCTGCACGCCCGCGCCTTTACGCGTGTGGCCTTTGACCCGTTTATCACCCGCGGCGAGGACTTGGATTACCTCTTTAACATGCGTATGTTTGGCTACGACGTGTGGTTTGATAACGAGTGGACCGTGCGCCATCTGCCTCCGGAGTCCGAAAAGCGCTCACCGCGCTTTATGCAGGATGTATACCGTTGGTACTACGAACGGGCCAAGTTGACGTTCGCCGCGCATCAAAAGGAGCTCATCCCCGTTACGGCGGCATCGCTCATGCCCTACCCGGGCCCGTGGATTTCGCGCGAGCTCGACGACCGCGTGCGCAAGACCGCTATGGTCCGCAGCGTGTTTACCCGCGAGCATGAGGGCTACCTGCGCATTTGGCGCCATGGTATCGGCGAGGCAAAGGCCTATGCGCGCCAAAACGCTGCAAGCTACCTGCGTTTCCAGAGCTTTTGGCCCAAGATCATGGACGGGCTTTGGCGTGACGCACAACTGATCAGTATCCTGGAGGGGGCCGAATGATCGACCGCCGCGCCCAGCGCGATAGTTCAATATCAATCTTTCGCATCATTGCCGTTGCATGCGCCATTTGCGTGCTGGTGTACTTTATTTTTGCCTTGGTGACCGGTATCGAGCCGATCGCCACGGTGATTGCCTGCGCGCTGCTGTGCATCTTTCTGTGCATCTTTATCTTTTTGACGCTCAATCCCGATTCGGTGCGCTCCCAGTACACCGAGGAGACGCTCTCGGTGGCCTCGGCCATGCTCGAGGACATTAAGGGCGGTCTGACGCAGGAGTCGGCGCGTTTGGTGTGCCGGCGCATTTTGCCCGAGACGCGCGCCATGACGGTGGCCATCACCGACGAGGACAACGTGCTTGCCTGCGCGGGCGAGTTTGAGGAAAAACTGCTGCCCGATACTCCCATCCACACGCTTGCCACACGCTACGTTATCGAACATGGCATCGTGCAATCGTTCAACCGTATGGTGGATGTCGTGGGCTCGGACGGCTCGCACAACCAAGTCCCCGCCGGCATTATCGCCCCCATCAAGGTGGGCGATCGTACCGTCGGCACGCTCAAGTTCTACTACAAGACCCCGCGCGCCGTCGACCGTACCCAGTACGCGCTTGCCTCGGGCTTTGCCGAGATCTTGTCCACGCAGCTCGCCATCCACGAGCTCGAGGTGCAAAAGGAACTCACAGCGCGCGCCGAGGTGCGTGCGCTGCAGGCGCAGATTAACCCGCACTTCCTGTTCAACACGCTGAACACCATTGCATCGTTTACGCGCACCGACCCGCTGCGGGCCCGCGAACTGCTTCGTGAGTTCTCATCGTTCTATCGCGCCACGCTCGACAACTCGGGATCGCTTATTCCGGTCTCGCGCGAGGTCGCACAGACCAAGCGCTACCTTACCTTTGAGAAGGCCCGCTTTGGCGAGGACCGCGTGCTTGCGACGTTCGATGTGTCCGAGGACGTGGAAGATACGCTGGTGCCGGCGTTCGTGATCCAGCCGATTGTCGAGAACGCCGTGCGTCATGGTATGGGCGATGACGACGCCCTGAGGATCGACGTGACCGTTCACCAAGACGGCGAGGATGCAATCTTGATTGCCGTGGCCGATAATGGCGTGGGCATGGATGAGGGTACCGCCGCCAGACTGTTTGACGAGCGCTCTGCCCGTCCCGACGCCAGCTCTCCTCAGGGTGGCGGCGCCGGTGTGGCCATGCACAATATTTCGGAGCGCATCCATCGCTTTTTTGGGCCGCACTCCTATACGCGTGTCGAATCGGCGCCGGGCAAGGGCACCAAAGTGCTCCTTCATCTTGATTTGTCAGAGAGCATCTTTGACATTCAAGAGTAAAATAAAAAGCTACGGGCTCAACGTCATGCGACGGACGCCCGGCGTAGTTAGTTGACGAAAGGTTTTATCCCTATGCTGCGTGCGATGATTGTGGATGATGAGGCGCCGGCTCGCTCGGAGCTTCGCTTCCTGCTCGAGCAAACGGGCAAGATCGGCACGATCACGGAGGCGTCGAGCGTCCGCTCCGCCATCGAGATGCTTATGGAAAGTCGCGTGGATGTCGTGTTTCTCGATATCTCGATGCCCGGTGCCTCGGGCCTGCAACTTGCCGAGGCGCTGCATAAGCTCAAAAATCCGCCGGCGATCGTGTTTGTGACTGCGTATAGCGACCATGCGGTCGAGGCATTCGACGTCGATGCCGTCGATTATCTGATGAAGCCTGTCGAGGAAGCTCGCTTGGATCGCGCGATCGAGAAGGTCATGCAACGCGCCAAGCCGGTTACGGACAGCAAAGTGACCATCGAGCGTATCCCGGTGGAAAAGGGCGGCCGCAAGGTGCTCATTCCCGTGGATGACATCCGCTTTATCATGGCAAAGGACGATTACTCCTGCATCTATACCGTCGATGATCGCTTTTTGTCGACGACCTCGCTGGCGCAGTTTGAGGCCAAGCTCTGCGACTTTGGCTTCTTCCGTGTTCACCGCCGCTATATCGTCAACCTAGCGTGCGTCACGGACGTTGAGACGGTGCCCTCGGGCGCCATCCAGCTGGGCATTACGGGCGTCGACGAACGCGTGCCGGTTTCGCGCCGCCGCGTCGTGCCGCTCAAGAAGGCTCTGAGTCTCTAGCACACTGGCCCCGCAGCCCTGTAGACCCATCGTCTGCGGGGCCGTGGGGCCTTTTTTGTATGTATCTGCCGAATCGTTTTTTTGCGGAAGGGATCCCATGAACAGTGCAAGCGCCAAGCGTATCGACATCATCTCGGACACCCACGGCTATTTATCGCCTGCGCTCTTGGATGAGCTTGAGGGCGCAGATCTGATCATCCACGCCGGCGACCTTACGTCAGAGATGGACTACGAGCACCTATGCACCATCGCCCCCGTGCGGGCCGTCTTGGGCAACAACGATTACTACCGCGACTACGGTCCCGATGTAGACCGTCTTGCGCTCTTTACCTACGAAGGCCTCAAATTCGCCGTAGCCCATTACCGCGAAGACCTTCCGGTGGGATCCGTAGACGTAGCCATCAACGGCCACACCCACGTAACCAAAGAAGCCCAGGTGGGCCGCTGCCTAGTCCTCAACCCGGGCAGCGCCAGCTACCCCAGAGGCAGCCGAGGCCCCACTATGGCCAGAATGCTAGTAAAAGACGGCCATGTCATAAGTACCAAGTTTATTGACCTAGACTAACCGCAACAAAAACGGGGGATGCACAAGGCATCTCCCGTTTTTCTTTGAGCCAAAGTAAGAAGTCCAACCAGAACAATCAGACCACCCCCGCCGAGGAACACGCGGGCTAGCCGCGCAGCGGCGCACGCCCGCAAAACTGGTTGAAGAAAGTGACGGCAGGGAGGGTCTCCGGGGCTGGGGGCGGGGGTTAAGTTTGTCGCGAGTTCCGCACGCAAAGGAAAGCACTTAATGTGCTTTCCGTCTTGCGCAGGACTGTAGAGCAGCAAACTTAACCCCCGCCCCCAGCCCCGGAGACCCTCCCGGAGGGACCGAAAAATTTTTTCAAAAAAGTTGTTGCGCGCCGGACAGACTTCTGTGTATACTAATCCCCGCAGCGCACGCGAGCGGAAACAAACGCGAACGTCTGCCTGGGGAGTTAGCTCAGTTTGGTTAGAGCGCCGGCCTGTCACGTCGGAGGTCGCGGGTTCGAGCCCCGTACTTCCCGCCAACGCAATTAAAGCCACGTCTTCGGACGTGGCTTTTTGCGTTTGATACACTTTGTTTCGATAGAACGATCGCCCTGATGCATCTTTGCCCAGAATCCCCGCGCCTTCGGGAACGCAAGTAAAATCTAATAAGTCTATCTGTCTGAACAACAGCTTTGTTGCGCAACACCTGTTCAACGAGACAGGGGGTTAGGTTATACTAAATTGCACTGTAGGCCGCATCTGATGCATTTCGCTCCAAGCGCGGCACTCAGTGGATATCCGATTTACCATTTGGATGTCCTGCGGTCATTTAGCGTCTCGACACAAGCTCGGCCCCGGAGCTCGTTCGAGCTGTTCGTATTCCTTGAAAGGGGAAAAATGGACATATCGAGGAAGACTGATTACGCCCTTCGTATGCTGGCGATGCTTGCCGAGGATCCGGAGCGTTTGCTTTCTGTTCGCACCGCTGCCGAAGAGGTCAATGTTCCGTATTCGTTTGCCCGCTCGATTCAGCACGGTTTGGTCCAGGCCGGTATTGTGGAGAGCCTGCGTGGCGTCCACGGTGGCATGCGTCTCAAGGTCAGTCCGGACGACGTCACCATCCGCCAGGTCGTCGAGGCCGTTCAGGGCCCTATGGTTATGAATGATTGCACCGCACCCGATGGCGACTGTGCACGCATGGGCACGTGCTGCTATCATCCCCTGTGGGCCGGAGCTCAAGCGTTGATGCGCGATTACCTCGATTCCGTTTCGCTCGGCGACATCGTCGCTCACCGCCAGTTCCCGGCCGTCGATCCCAAATTCGCCGACCGCGAAGCGTTTCCCGAGTACGCCACCTGCGCGTGCGCTTGCCGGGAGGAATAGCGCCGCATAAGGAGCATAGATATGATTCAGGACCCCTTTCGTTCGATGATTCGTTCGGAAGGGGTCCTGCGTTATCGCGACCTTCCGTGGCGCCGCACGCGCGATCCGTACATCATTTGGCTTTCCGAGGTCATGTTGCAGCAAACACAGGTGCCACGCGTGGAGACGCGTATGCCGGCGTGGCTCGATCGCTTTCCGACCGTGCAGGCGCTTGCCCAAGCCGCGCCTTCCGATGTTTTGGACGCTTGGCAGGGCATGGGCTACAACCGACGCGCTCTGGCGCTCCACAAGGCCGCTCAGCGCGTTGTGGAGGACTGGGACGGTGAGTTTCCGCGTGAGACGCGTGACTTGGTCGCTCTGCCTGGTATTGGCCCGGCAACGGCGCAAGGTATCCGGTCGTTTGCGTTTGACCTTCCAGGCGTGTATCTGGAGACCAACGTGCGCACGGTCTTTCTGCATCACTTCTTTCCCGATGTACCGGCTGTTCCCGACCGCGAGCTGGTGCCGCTGATTCAGGCGGCCTGTCCGGCGGTCCCCGGTGCGGCGACCGACGAGATCGCTCCCTTTGCCGTGCCGCTCGATGATGCCGACACGCCGCGCGCGTGGTATTACGCGTTGCTGGATTACGGCGCATATCTAAAAAAGACGTTGCCCAATCCGTCCAGGCGCTCGGCGGGCTATAGCCGTCAATCAAAGTTTGAGGGCTCACGTCGCCAAAAGCGCGCGCATATCGTGCGCATGTTGCTGGCAGCGCGCGATGGCCAACCGGCGGGGATTACGCTTGCTGATGCCGTGGTGGGCGTTAACGATATGGAAGCGGCGGCTGGGCGCGGGCCGGTCGAGCGCGAGCTTGTCGCGGGCATTCTGGCCGACCTGGAGCGTGAGGGCTTTTGCCGAGCCGAGGGCGATCGCTGGCTGAGCATTTAGCCCGTGGAAATCTGAAGAACAGGATTGTAAGGTTTAGATTTCCGACATGAGGGCATCCTAAAGACGAGGCCGCTCGAAGCCTACGGGCGGCATGCGTTGAAGGGAAGTACACCTATGGATTTTGAGAATTCCCAAACCAAGAAGAACCTCGAGACCGCTTTTGCCGGTGAGTCCCAGGCACACACCAAGTATCGCTACTATGCCTCCAAGGCAAAGAAGGACGGCTACGTTCAGATCTCGAACATCTTTGCCGAGACGGCTGGCAACGAGTCCGAGCACGCCAAACTGTGGTTTAAGTATCTGCACGATGGCGCCGTCCCCGATACCCTGGACAATCTGCGCGATGCCGCCGCGGGTGAGAACTACGAGTGGACCACGATGTACGACGAGTTTGCCAAGACCGCCGAGGAAGAGGGCTTTGCCGAGATTGCCGCAAAGTTCCGTGGTGTCGCCGCCGTCGAGAAGGCCCACGAGGAGCGCTACAACAAGCTCGTCGAGCGCATTGAGTCGGGCGAGGTGTTTGAGCGCGAGGGCGTAAAGGTGTGGAAGTGCCTGAACTGCGGACATCTGCACGTTGGTGCCGAGGCACCTGAGGTGTGCCCGGTGTGTAACCACCCCAAGGCGTACTTTGAGGAGCAGGTGGTGAACTACTAGCGCTTGGCGCTGGCTGCTGCGGAGCGCAGGGCGGGGAAATACCTTTCCCTCTCGCTCACGGCTTCGCAGAGTCGCGCGAGGCAAAGGTATTTCCCCGCCTTGCGCTCCGGCGTTGGGTCGTCGCGTGCTCGATACAGAAAAGCTGATAAAAAAGGTTGTGTGCCGCCCCTTTTTGGGGCGGCACGTTTTTGTGGGGTCCTGGTCTCCACAATTTTCGTCAAGCTATTGGTTAGATTTTGGTCAGTTGGCGTAAGGGTGGAAGGCCAAAAGATTGTTGGCGAAAAAAGCTCAGAGAAAGTGCTGGTAGGGGAGTTGTTGAGCTTTTCGACAGCTTTTGAGCAAAAGAAACTTTGTGGCTATTGCCGGCGATTGCGTTGTCGCGGTCATGGCGGTGCGGGATGCTGGTCGTAAGCGTCGAATGCTCCGATTTTGGAGGCCAGCATGGATCTGTTTCTTGAGACTCCGCAGCAACAAGCTGAGCGCATGCTGCGTCAGCAGCAACGACTCATGGAGATGCAAATGCAAGGGGTTGCCAACCAGGCGCCCGTGCAAAACGTCGTGCCCGCTGCTGTACCTGCAGCTGTGCCCGGGTGTGAATCGGCGCCAGAGGCCTATTCCGTACAGCAAGATTCATATGCGCAGGAGCTCGCGTTCGACAAGCATCGTGCGCGTCGCCGTCGCTGGGCCCAGCGCCTGCGTACGTTGGCGATGATCGTGCTCATCCCGTTGGGGCTTGCGGCCATCTTTCTGGCGTCGTATGCCCTCACGTGCATCCTCAACGGTGCATCGCCCAACGAGGTGCTCCAGCATCTAGCGGCCCTAGGCCAGCGCTTAGGTGACGTCATAACAACCATCCGCGCCGGCTGGGAGAGTTAGCGTTTGTCACATTAGGACTTCTAGGGTGTAGGGATTCTCGCCACGAGTAGGATTCTTGCATCCTGTGGGTCCTGTCGTGCGACTGAATAGTATTATTGAAGATGAATAATAATAGGATTTGCTATGTATAAGCAGGATTTAGAGCAGACTCTTTTGGATATTGACGAAGAGGCGGAGCTGGAAATAGGTCCAAGAGACGATAGGCCGAGCGTTGTATTGGTGGGAGGAAGCGCCTTCATGCTAAACGATGTGACGAATCGGTCGGTTACACATGACATTGATGTGTTTGAGGCAGACAGGTGCCTCCGCGAGATCATAGCTCGATACCCCGAGGTGAATGGCATGGTAGTGGCATATTGCAACCAGATGCCATTCAATTACGAAGATCGACTGATCCCATTGGAGATCGGGGCGCATTTTATCAGGTACTTTACGCCATCTTTGGAGGATCTGGCGGTGATGAAGCTTTATGCCTATCGTCCGAACGACATCGTCGACCTCCATAGTCGAACATTTATCGACCGACTTGATTGGGATCTGCTCGAGCGGCTTATATTCGATGAAGGAGAGGCGTTGGCCTCGTCGCCTTCAGAGCGGAGTTATCAAGAGATGGTCTGTGCATACAGGCAATACAAAAAGGAGGTGCTCGGTTGAATCTGACTTTTGAGGGATTTTTGAAAGGCTATTGCCGAGAGCTGTCCGGACAGCAGTCGCTGAGTTTTAGGAAGCTTGTAAAGCAGGCAACAACGGTTGAGCCGCGTGTGGCGGAGCCTCTGTTTTTGCTCGCTTTGGCGCAGGGTAAGGCCGAATACGTTCTGGGTTTATCCGAGGGCTCGTGGATGGAAGAGGGCTATCGAGGTGTTTTGTCTCTGTATGGCCAAGCGAGTAGCCTGGCATCTCTATGCTCCGAGGATAAGCTCCCCAATCGTTACGCCAACGTTTGGCGTGCGTATAGAGGGGTGAAAGAAAAGCCAGCGGCCGACAGAAGGGTGAACGCCCTGATGAGAAAGAGAACACTTAAAGCATTGGAGGAATCGGGTGTAACGCGCTACGGTCTCTGCCGCGATTTGAATCTGAATAAGGGAAACGTGTACGCATACTTAGCCGGTGATGACTCGAAGGTGAGCAGGAAGACAGCGCGTCGCATTATGGAATATGCGGAGGAGAGAAGCACCCAAGAAGGGGCCGGGCGCCCGGTGCGTGTGGCGGGGTAAGATTGATCGCGGTTTTGATTGATAATCGATTGGGTTTGTTGGGCGGAGTCTATGTCTGCTATTGATATTGCGCTTGTTGTGATTGCCTTGGTGGCGGTGGGAGTTGCTGCGGTCTGCGCCCTGCAGCTTAAGGGCCTTCGTGCCGAGTTGCGAGAGCGTGGCGGCAACGAAGCGGAAACGCTCGCGGCACTCGAGCAGGCCAACAGCGCGCTCGATGCCCTGAACGTCGCGCTGACAGAAACCCGCCGCACGGCAAACGCCATCGCGCAGCAGCAGACGACCGATGCGGCCGTGGAGCAGCAACGCTACCTGACCATCGCGCGAGAGTTCTCGCAGGCCGGCGACCGTATGGATGACCTGCGCCGCGAGACGGCCCAACAGCTCGGCGCCAACCGCGAGGGCATCGAGCATCGCCTGGACAAGGTGCGCGAGACGGTCGATGCCCAGCTGGGCGCCATCCGCAAAGACAACAACGTGCAGCTCGATCAGATGCGTGCGACGGTGGACGAGAAGCTCTCTCGCACGCTCAACGACCGACTGTCGGCATCGTTTAAGCAGGTGAGCGACCAGCTCGAGGCCGTGTACAAGGGTCTGGGCGATATGCAATCTATCGCCACCGGCGTGGGCGACCTTAAGCGCGTGCTGGGCAACGTCAAGGCGCGTGGCATTTTGGGCGAGGTGCAGCTGGGTGCAATCCTGGCGGACATCCTCACACCCGACCAGTATCTGGAAAACGTCGCCACCAAGCCCGGCGCCTCGGAGCGCGTTGAGTTTGCCGTCAAGCTGCCGGTGGACGAGGGCGATCCCGTGCTGCTGCCGATCGACTCCAAGTTTCCGGGCGACGCGTACGAGCACCTGCTCGACGCGCAGGAGTCGGGCGATGCGGAGGCCGTGGCGGCTGCGCGCAAGACGCTCGACACCATGGTCAAGCGCGAGGCTAAAGACATCTGCGAAAAGTACCTGAGTGTGCCGACAACGACCAACTTTGGCATCATGTTCGTGCCGTTTGAGGGACTGTACGCCGAGGTCGTCAGCCGCCCCGGGCTTATCGAGACCCTGGGCCGCGACTATCACGTCAACGTAGCCGGTCCCAGCACCATGGCCGCCATTCTCAACAGCCTGCAGATGAGCTACCAGACGTTTAGGCTGCAAAAACGTACCGACGACGTACTGCGCGTGCTCTCCGCCGTCAAGGCTGAGCTGCCGCGCTATCAGGCGGCGCTGCGCCGCGCCCAGCAGCAGATCGAGACCGCGGGCAAAACGGTCGAGGGCATCATCACCATGCGCACCAACGTCATGGAGCGCAAGCTCAAGGACATCGACGCGCTGGAAGACGCGCGGGAGGCCGACGAGATTTTGGGCTTGGAGTCCGCGGACCTTCCCACAGACCAAGAAGACGAGGACTAATTGCAACAAGACGGTGGGGCACCGGCGCAAACGCGGGCGCCCCACCGCTTTTCGTATCGCACTTGTCTGAAGCGTGCTCCAATGTGCAACAATGGCGTTTCGCCCTGTCAGACGCGAAAGGAAGCCCATGTCTCAGAGAAGCACCAGTCCGCTCAAGCGTTCCACCGTGCGCCGCACGCTGCAGCGTTTTTGGGATGTCACGCGCACGCAGCCGCTGATTGTCTTTCTCTCGGTGCTCTCGTCGGCGGGCTACATCTTTTTGCTCACGTTTGCCAACACCTACGTGATGGCCCTCATCGTCGACCGCGTCCAGGCCGGCCCCGTGGCGGGCGATCAAGTATTCGAGGTCTTCGGCCCCTATATCCTGGCGCTTGTACTCGTTAACCTGGTGGGTCAGATCCTCTCCAAGCTACAGGACTACACCGTCTACAAGCTCGAGATTGCGGGCAACTATCACCTGGCGCGCCTGTGCTTTGACACGCTCTCCAATCAATCCATGACATTCCACACCAGCCGCTTTGGCGGATCGCTCGTGAGCCAGACGAGCCGTTTTATGAGCGGCTACACGGGTCTGGTGGACGTGACGGTGTATTCGCTCATCCCCACTATCACCTCGGTCATCTGCACCGTGGCGGCGCTCGCTCCGGTGGTGCCCACATTTACCGTGATCCTGGTGTGCATCATGGTCGTCTACATTGCGTTTGTCTGGCTTATGTACAAGCGCATCATGCCGCTTTCGGCCGCGACGTCCGCCGCGCAGAACAAGCTCTCGGGCGTGCTCTCCGACGCGGTCACGAACATCCTGGCCGTCAAGACCTGCGGGCGCGAGGACTTTGAGCACGATCTGTTCGATGCCGCCGACCGCGCCGCGCGCGATGCCGAGACGGTCTCGATGCACGCCATGATGCAGCGCAACTTTACGACCTCGGGCCTTATCGTCATCACCATGGCCGTGGTGAGTGTGTTCGTGGCGGGTGGCAATGCGTGGTTTGGCATCTCGGCCGGCTCGCTCGTCATGATCTTTACCTACACCTATAACCTCACCATGCGCCTGAACTACGTGAGTTCCATGATGCAGCGTATCAACCGCGCTTTGGGCGATGCGGCCGAGATGACGCGCGTGCTGGACGAGCCACGCTTGGTGGCAGACGACCCGGATGCCCCCGAGCTCAAGGTGAGCGAGGGCGCGATTGATTTTGAGCACCTGAGCTTTGCGTACCGTGACGCTGCGGCGGGCGAGAACGTGTTCGATGACCTGACACTTCATGTGGCGGCGGGCCAGCGCGTGGGCCTGGTGGGCAAATCGGGCTCGGGTAAGACGACGCTCACCAAGCTGCTGCTGCGCCTGGACGATGTCCAGGGCGGCCGCGTGCTCGTGGACGGTCAGGATGTCTCGCGCTGCACGCAGCAGAGCCTGCGCCGCCAGGTTGCCTACGTGCCGCAGGAAGCGCTGCTGTTCCACCGCTCCATTCGAGAAAACATTGCCTACGGTCGTCCCAGCGCCACTGATGAGCAGATTCGCGAGGCTGCGCGCCTGGCCAACGCCCTGGAGTTTATCGACCGCTTGCCTCGTGGCTTTGACACCATGGTGGGCGAGCGCGGCGTCAAGCTCTCGGGCGGCCAGCGTCAGCGTGTGGCTATCGCCCGCGCGATTCTCACCGACGCGCCGATTCTGGTGCTCGACGAGGCGACCTCTGCCCTCGACAGCGAGTCCGAGGCGCTGGTGCAGGAGGCGCTCGAAAACCTGATGCGTGGACGTACCTCCATTGTGGTGGCGCACCGCCTGTCCACCGTGGCGGCGCTCGACCGCATTGTGGTGCTGGCCGATGGTGAGATCGTCGAGGACGGCACACATACGCAGCTTGTCGAGGCGGGTGGCGAGTACGCGAGCCTGTGGAGCCGTCAGACCGGCGCATTCTTGGAGGCGTAAGCGTCTCGGACGTGGGACAATTGTGCCCATAGGTTTGTTGTGCCGTTGAGCCAAGGAGTCGTTATGCCACGCGAGACCAATGCTGCCAAACGCGAGCGCGCCGTTGAGGTGTGCGAGCGCCTCAACCGTCGCTATGGCCCGGTCGAGTGTTTTTTGGACCACGAGAATCCCTTTAGGCTGCTCATCGCGGTGCTGCTCTCAGCGCAGACGACCGACGCGCAGGTCAACAAGGTGACGCCGAAGCTGTTTTCCCAGTGGCCCACGCCCGAGGCTATGGCGGGGGCAAGCGTGGCCGATGTGGCCGATACCATCAAGTCGCTTGGCTTTTATAAGAGTAAGGCCAAGCACGCCGTGGAGGCCGCGCAGATGATCGTTGCCGATTACGGCGGCGAGGTACCGGCCGACATGAAGGAGCTCGTCAAGCTGCCGGGCGTGGGGCGCAAGACGGCGAACATCGTACTCAACGTGGGGTACGGCATCGTGGAAGGCATCGCAGTGGATACGCACGTCAACCGCATTGCGCACCGCCTGATGCTGAGTCCCAAGACGCATGCCAAGGAGCCGCTCAAGACCGAGCAGGATCTGCTCAAGATTTTGCCGCACGAGTATTGGGAGTCGGTCAACCATCAGTGGATCACCTTCGGTCGCGAGATCTGCGATGCCCGCAAACCCAAGTGCGACGAGTGTCCGCTGGCAGATTTGTGCCCCAGCGTGCGCGTAGCGGGGTAGGGCGGAATGCATCTTCGTCTGGCGTTTTTTGCAGGGCCGGGTTTGCCCTCGAGCAGGAGTCCTCTCCATGCGCTACCATGACAAACAATGATCTTTGACGTACGACCCGCCGAGCTTGCCCCGGCGGGCTTTTGGCGTTGCGATGCCGGAGGAACAGCATGCTCATTCACCGTATAGCCGCGCAGCTCTACACTGCCGAGGCCTTGCAGGCCGTCGAGGCCGGACTCGATGCCGGCGAGGACGTGACGCTGGCCGTGTCGCAGTCGGGCCGTACGCTTATGGCGGCCGCCCAGTTTGCGCGCCGTCCGCGCCCGACGGTCTACATCGTGAGCGGCGAGGATGCGGCCGATCGCGCTGCGCGCAGCCTTGCCGCCTATGTGGGGCTGGCGCGCGTGTGCCGCTTTCCCGAGCGCAAGGACTATCCGTGGCGCGAGCAGGCGCCCGACGATGCCGTGGTGGCGCAGCGCTGCGAGGCCCTGGGACGCATCGTGCGCGGCGACAACTGCATTATGGTCGCCTCGGCCCGCGCACTGCTGCGCTGCGTGCCGCCGGTCGAGAGCCGCTACTGGGAGTCCACGACCTTTGCGGTGGGCGAGGAGATCCCTTTTGACGAGGTGCCGCAGCGCCTGGTGGGCATGGGCTACACCAATGCCGGCGCCGCCGATGCACCCGGCCTGTTCCGCGTGCACGGTGACACCGTCGAGGTGTTTCCCGCACAGGAAAAGGCGCCCGTGCGTATCGAGTTTTTCGGCGACGAGATCGACCGTATCCGCCGCATGGTGAGTTCCACGGGCCAGACCATCGGCAACGAGGACAGCATCGAGATCTTCCCCTGTCGCGAGCTCGCACTCACCGACGACGCCGTCCACAACATGCATGTGGCGCTCTATCGTGCCAGCCAGGACGACAGCAAACTGGCGGCGCTGCTCGAGATGGTGGATGCGCGCATCGTCACGCCCGAGCTCGACCGCTTTTTGCCGGTGATGTACGGCCAGACCGTGAGCCCGCTGTCGCATGTGAGCGGCAAGGCGCTCGTGGTGCTGTCCGAGCCGCGCTCGCTGTTCGACGATTGCCTGCGCGCCTACGAGGATATCGAGGCACGTGCCGGCGAGGCGGGGGTCGACCGTCTGGACGGCCTGTACGTGCGTGCCCAGCAACTCGACTTTGGTGCCCAGCAGCGCCTTAACTACGTGAGCTTGATTCGTGCCGGCGGTGCGGTGACGGCAGAGCTCAAGATTGAGCAGCCGGCCATCGCGGGCTCGGACAATCGCTTTATGACGCGCATCCAGGAGGTCGTGGGCAAGCGCTATGCCTGCGTGTTTGCCATCCCCGACCGCGGTGCGCGCGAGTCGATGGAGCTCACCTTTGGCGATGAGGGTATTACTTTTGAGGAGTCGCTGACGGCCGCGCCCGAAAACGCGGGCGCTATTGGCGACCGCGTGCGCGTGGCAGCGGCAGATTCTGCCGATCGTGCTGTCCGCCAGGATGCTCATGCTGCAATTCGCGAACGCAAGGCCGACGCGCTCAACGCCCGCTCGCTCGAGGCAGGTGCCGCCCAGGCTGCCGCCGGTGCCGCCGTGCCCACCATCTCGCGCGGACGCGTGACCTTTGTCGATGCCGCCTTGCCGCAGGGCGTGGTGGTGCCCGATGCCAACCTGGCCGTGTTCTCGATTGCCGACCTCAACGCCCGCATGGATGCCAACCGCGCGCGCAGCCGCCGCAAGGTGGACATTACGCAGATCACGTTCCCGTTTAAGCCGGGCGACTACGTGGTGCACGCCACTCACGGCATCGCGCTCTTTAGCGAGATCGCGCGCCAGGAAGTGGGCGGCAAGGAGCGCGACTACTTTTTGCTGGAATACGCCGATGGCGACAAGCTCTACGTGCCGCTGGAGCAGGTCGACCGCATTACGCGTTATGTTGGCCCCGACGGTGACAAGCCACGCCTGACCAGGCTCAACACCGCCGACTGGACGCGTGCCACCAATAAGGCGCGCAAGAACGCCAAAAAGCTGGCGTTTGACCTGGTCGATCTGTATACGCGCCGCTCTTCGATTACCGGTATCGCCTGCCCACCCGATACGCCCGAGCAGATTGAGATGGAGCAGAGCTTCCCTTACGACGAGACGCGCGACCAGCTGGAGGCCATCGCTGACATTAAGGCCGACATGGAGGCGCCCAAGCCCATGGACCGCCTGCTGTGCGGCGATGTGGGCTTTGGCAAGACCGAGGTCGCCCTGCGCGCGGCGTTTAAGTGCGTGGACTCCGGCCGCCAGGTCATGGTGCTCTGCCCCACGACCATTCTGGCCCAGCAGCACTACGAGACGTTCTTTGAGCGCTTTGCCCCGTTTGGCCTTGAGGTCGAGGTGCTCAGCCGCTTCCGTACGCCGGCGCAGCAAAAGCGCGCGCTCAAGGCATTTGCCGAGGGCACGATCGACGTGCTTATCGGCACGCATCGTTTGCTTTCCGCCGATGTGAACCCCAAGAACCTGGGCCTGGTGATCATTGACGAGGAACAGCGCTTTGGTGTGCAGCACAAGGAGCAGCTCAAGAACCTGCGCGAGCAGATTGACGTGCTTACGCTTTCGGCCACGCCTATCCCGCGTACCATGCAGATGGCCACGAGCGGCGTGCGCGACATGAGCCTGATCACCACGCCGCCGACTGGGCGTCGTCCCGTGATCGTGCACGTGGGGGAGTACGACCCCGACGTGGTGAGCGCGGCGATTCGCCTGGAGGTGGGCCGCGGCGGCCAGGTGTACTACGTGTCAAACCGCGTCAAGACCATCGACGACGCCGTGGCGCGCGTGCACGAGGCCGCGCCCGAGGCGCGCGTGGGCGTGGCGCACGGCAAGATGAGCCCGCGCGAGGTCGAGGACGTGATGATCGAGTTCGCGACCAAAAAGATCGACGTGCTCATCGCCACGACCATCGTGGAGAGCGGCATCGACAACGCGACCGCCAACACGCTCATCATCGAGGACTCGCAGCGCTTGGGTCTGGCACAGCTCTACCAGCTTAAGGGCCGCGTGGGCCGCTCGGCCACGCAGGCATACGCGTACTTTATGTTCCCCGGCGAGCTGCCGCTCACCGAGGAGGCAACGGCGCGCCTGACTGCACTGTCCGAGTTCCAGGACCTGGGCAGCGGCATGCGCATCGCCATGCGCGACCTGGAGATCCGCGGCGCCGGCTCGCTCATGGGCGCCGAGCAGCACGGCAACCTGTCGAGCGTGGGCTTTGACCTGTTTACGCAGATGTTGGGCCAGGCCGTGGCCGAGGCGCGCGGCGATGACGACGCCGGCGTGGAGGCGGCGAGCGTGGGTATTAATCTGCCGGCCGATTACTTCTTGTCCGAGGAGTACCTGCCGGCGGTGGACCAGCGCGTGCTCGTGTACCGCAAGCTCGCAGCGGCTGAGGACCTGGAGAGCATCGACGAGGTGCAGGAAGAGACCGAGGCCGCGCATGGCGAGCTGCCGTTGGCGGGACTCAATCTGTTCAACCGCGCGCGTATCCGTATCCGCGGCGAGCGCCTGGGGCTCGAGAGCGTCACGCTCAGCGGTGGACGCATTACCTTCCTGGGTGTTGACGTGCCCAAGAAGGTGGCCTTTGAGCTTAAGACCCGCTATGGCGCGGTGAACTTTCCCAAGAGCCGCAAGCTGTCGGTGCCCTACAAGGCGGGCGCCGGCGCGGGCAGCGGCCTGGGTCGCGGCCTCGACGCCAACGACGGCACCGGCCCCGTGGCCGCGGCACTCATGCTGCTGCAGCAGTTGGGTGCCAGCGACGACGACTAACGGGTCGACGCTGCAAACGCCCCATTTGGGCAATCTGACCCTCACTCGTCGGTTGCGTACGCAAGTACGCTTCCCTCCTCCTTCGGGCCACCTTGCCACAAATGGAACGTTTTCGCTTACTTATGCTCAACCTGTAAGGGTATTTACGGGACAAAGCCATCTTCGTCTCACCCACATTGCAGGTTGACTGCCCTTCGCCCGACCGAAAGGAAAGCATGTTCGGATACATCTATAAGAAAGATGTCGCCATTATCGCGGCCGTCCTGTGCCTTTGTCTGGGCGTGGGCAGCTTCTTTGATTATCAAATCTCGAGTGCGCTGTTCAACATCGGCAGCATGTACGGTCGCTTTGTCGAGGCGGCCGGTGAGCTGCCGTTCGAGCTGACGGCGAGCATCGCGGGCGTTATGCTCGTGCGTTCGGCACGCCCCGATTCCAAGACGAGCAAGTGGCTTGCCGCGCTGGGCGTTCTGGTCAACGTGGGCCTGACCGGCTACGAGATCGTTTCGTCCCTGAGGGTTGGCGGCAAACTCATCGCGGCTCAGTTGGTGCTGACGTTTGTGCTGGTCATCGCGGTCAACCTCATCGCCTATCGCCTTACGCGTGACACCGACCCCGACGAGCTCACGCGCTGGGCGCTGATGGTGCTTGCCGTGTGGGTCGCTCAGGCCATCATCCTCAACGTGGTTGTCAAGCCGCTGTGGTCGCGCCCGCGCATGCGCGTGATCGAGGTCACGCCGGGGCTCAATTTTCAGCCGTGGTGGGTGATTGGCAACCCCGACAAGTGGACCTATATCGCCGCCGGCGTAATCAAGGACGGCTTTAAGTCGTTTGCGAGCGGACACACGGCGCACGCGGCGATCGGCCTTATGCTCGCCGGGCTTCCCGCGGCGGCTTTTACGGAAAAGCCGTCGCGACGCCGCGTGGTCTTTTGGGTCGCTGCCGTGGTCGCGGCGCTCGTCGCCTTTGGCCGTATCGTGATCGGTGCACATTTTTTGACTGACGTGAGCTGCGGCTTTGCCCTGGTGTTGGCACTTGAGTGCCTTGCCGCGCGCATTGCCTATCCTCACGGCGTACAATAGCCCCACCTGAATCATCTGGCCGATACCTGGTAAGAGAGGATTGCCATGCTCGCGTTCAACAACGACTATTCCCACGGCGCACATCCGGCGGTGCTGCAGGCGCTCGTCGACACCAACATGGAGCCGCAGCCTGGCTATGGCACCGATGCGCACACCGAGCGTGCCAAGCAGCTGATTCGCGAGGCCTGTCAGGCTCCCGATGCCGACGTATTTTTGCTGGTGGGCGGCACGCAGACCAACGCGACGGTGATTGACATGCTGCTCGCGCCGTACGAGGGCGTGGTTGCCGCCGAGACCGGCCACGTTGCCTGCCACGAGGCGGGCGCCATCGAGTTTGGCGGCCACAAGGTGCTCACCATCCCCGGCTACGAGGGCAAGATGCACGCCGAGGATCTCGAAAACTATATCCAAGTGTTCTACGAAAACGAGAGCTGTGAGCACATGGTGTTTCCGGGCGCCGTGTATGTGAGCCTGTCGACCGAGTACGGCACGCTGTACTCCAAGGCTGAGCTCGCGGCAATCCATGCGGTGTGCCAGAAGCGCGAGATTCCGCTGTTTGTGGATGGCGCCCGCCTGGCCTATGCGCTGGCGGCCGATGAGTGCGACATTACCCTGCCCGAGCTGGCGCAGCTGTGCGACGTATTCTACATTGGCGGCACCAAGTGCGGCGCGCTCTGCGGCGAGGCTGTGGTGTTCTGCGGCATGCACGCCCCGGCGCATCCCATTCCGCGTATTAAGCAGCACGGCGCGCTGTTGGCCAAGGGCCGCCTGACGGGCGTGCAGTTTGAGGCGCTCTTTACCAATGGCCTGTATTTTGAGATCGGTCGCCAGGCGATTGAGACGGCTCAGGCGCTGCGCCGCGTGCTGCATGAGCGCGGCTACGAGTTCTTCTTGGAGACGCCTACGAACCAACAGTTCGTGATTCTGCCCAACGAGGATATGGCCCGCATTCGCGAGCATGCCTCGATCGAGTACTGGGAAAAGTACGACGAGACCCACACGGTGGTGCGCTTTTGCACCAGCTGGGCCACGACGCAGGAGGACATCGACGCGCTGGCGGCTGTCCTGTAGCTTGATGCAATGACGAGGGCCGCCTTGCGCTTGGGTTTGGCGCAAGGCGGTCTTTGCTTTTGAGGGGGAGGGGCTGTATGCCCGAGATGTCCGATCCGACGATTCGCCTGGCGACGCCCGAAGACGCGCCGGCGTTGCTTGCCATCTATGAGCCATATGTGCGCCAGACGGCGATTACCTGCGAATACGAGGTACCGAGCGTTGAGGAGTTCGCCGGGCGCATCGAGCGTACGCTCAAGCGCTATCCGTATTTGGTGATGGAGCTGGACGGGCTTCCGGTAGGCTATGCCTATGTGAGCCCGCTCAACAACCGCGAGGCCTATGACTGGTCGGTCGAGACGTCAATCTACCTGGCGCGCGACGTACGTCACGGCGGCCTGGGCCGCAAACTGCACGATGCACTCAAGCAATGCCTGATCGCGATGGGCATCACCAACATGTGCGCGCTCATCGCCGTGCCGCACGACAAGGACGACGAGTACCTGACGCACAACAGCCAGGACTTCCATGCTCATATGGGGTATCGCCTGGTGGGCGCCTTTGACCGCTGCGCCCAAAAGTTCGGCCGCTGGTACGACATGTGCTGGATGGAGCTGGTTCTAGCCGAGCGCATTCCCAACCAACCCAAACCAACCTGGTTCCCCGACCTCCTCAAACCTACCATTTAGGGACAGGTTTATTTTGGCAGGTTTTTGGCTGTCTTGTGGTATCAAATCGCCGCAAGAAGCGTGGCGTTTGTACGCTATTTTGACCTGGATTGTCCCCTCGGGACGCCTTGCGGGCTAAGTGAGTAGACTTTTTGGCGCAGGCCGAGCACAAAGCGTATCTGCCTTAGTAAAACCGCAGGTCACGGAGGTGGCTGTTTTGAATGTGCTCGGCAGGTCGCGAAAAGTCTACTCACTTAGATTTACGGTGCTGGATATTTTGGGCAGGAACAGTTGAGCTTGGGCGGCGAGTGTTGCCAGGCGATGTTGGCATTTGCGCCATGCCGGCTTGAGATTTAATAAAAACCGCAGGTAAAACGTTTATTAGGTACATTTTGCCTCGTTTGGTGCGCTAGCCGATGGGCTCGGTGTATTTGGCGCGGTCGGTGCGTTGGATGCGCTTGGAGACATGGAGCGGACGGCCGTCGGTGTCGTAGACGTAGTCGGTGATCAGGATCAGCGCCTGCCCGCGCTCGACGTTGAGCAAAAATGCCTCGTTTTGCGACGCATAGCACACCTCAAAGGTCTTATGCCCCTGCGCCGGCGCACGATGGAACTCCTGGCGCAGCGTGGCGTAGAGCGAACCGTTGATATCGCGATCGATGAGCGACCCAAAGCTTGGCGGCAAATAGGTGGTCTCCAGGCACAGTGGCGCATCGTCCAGGTAACGCAGGCGGACAAGTTTGACAAGCTTGCTGCCCACGCTAGCGTCAAAGAACTTGGCCACGCTGCCCATTGCTTTGGCAAAGCCCGAGTCCACCGTGCGCGTGGTGGGCTTCATACCCTGGCCTTCGACCTGCTTGGTATAGCTCGAAAACACCAGGTTGTTCTCGTGGAGCGCCGGCGTGTCAGCCACAAAGGCGCCGCGTCCGCGCTCGGTGCGAACCAGACCCTCGTCAACAAGCACCTTAAGCGCGTGACGCACAGTGCTGCGCGACAGGCCCGATTCGCCCATGAGCTCCATCTCGGACGGCAGCTTGTCTCCGCGCGCGTAGATGCCGGCGGCGATGCGGTCACGCAGCGTACCCGCCAGACGCTCGTATTGGGCCAAGTTCTTTTTCGACGAAGTGCTCATGCGAACAACCTGTATCTAACCTGTATGCTTACTGAACCAAGCATGTATCCAACATGACAACAAAACCGCTGATAATGGATTGCCGAAAACTTTACAGCAAAATATCTAAGACAAATATAGCATACAACTAGTCGACATAACCAAAACATGTATGTAACTTGTATGCCATCAAGAGCATCAAACGAGAAGAAAGGCTGATGCACGATGACTACTCAGGAACAGGTTAAGGATGTCGTCTCCCAGGTTTTGGCTGACAAGGCAGACAAGGGCGGCATCAGGCGCGTCGTGTGGATTGGCGCCGGCGGATCCAACGGCGGCAACTATCCTGCTCAGTACTTTATGGAGCACGAGGCCACGCAGGTCGTGAGCTCCAGCTACACCAGCAACGAGTTCGTGCACGCAACCCCTGCCTACGTTAACGAGAACACCCTGGCCGTCGTCGTGTCCATGCGCGGCACCAAGGAGACCATCGTCGCCGCCCAGGTCGCCAAGGACCACGGCGCCAGCACCATCGCCATCTATGTTGACGAGTCCGGCCTCACCGAGGTCTGCGACTACAAGATCCAGTACGACAGCTTGGCCGTTGACGAGTCTTGCATGGGCCGCACCAACTCCGCCGTCGTGACCATGATCGCCATGGAGCTCACGCAGCAGACCGAGGGCTATGCCGAGTACGAGACCGCTATGGCCGCGTTCGACTTGGTCGACCCCATCTATCGCAAGGCCGTCGAGTACACCCGTCCGCTCGCTGCTAAGTGGGCCGAGCAGAACGCCGACAAGCCCTGCATCAACGTCATGGCCCAGGGCCCGCTCTTTGGTGCCGCCTACGTCTTTAGCATCTGCAACGTGCAGGAGATGCTGCAGATCGACTCCTGCACCATCAACACCTGCGACTTCTTCCACGGCCCCTTCGAGATTCTGGACAAGCGCACCTCGCTGTTCCAGCTCATCAGCGTCGGCCGCAGCCGCTGCAATGACGAGCGCGGCATCCGCTTCGTCAACCAGTACGGTGGCGAGCGCGTCTATCAGCTCGACGCCAAGGAGCTCGGCCTCAACGACATCAAGGACAGCGTGAGCGAGTACTTCAACCACCTGATCTTTGCCCCGATTCTCAACAACGTGTACATGCGCGCTCTCTCTGCCGTTACCCACAAGGACTACATGACGCGCCGCTACATGTGGAAGCTTGAGTATTAGTTACGGCGTTTACCAAACGCCGTAACCGCTCGACGCTGCAAACCCGCCAGAGCGGCAATCTACCTTTCAGCTTCGGCGGCATGACCAGAAGGTCAATGCCGCCTCACTTCAAGGCACCTTGCTCGCTCTGGCGGGTTTTCGCTGACATTGCCAAAACATCGACGATACCGTGGCTGGCGGGACACTCCCTTTGTCTAGAGATTTCCCGTTTGCCGATTTGTGCCTTGAAAAATGTATATAACGACTATAACGTAGTGTGAAACATATTGGAAACAATACCGAGGAGGCTGCGTTGAAGAAAAGCAATCTGGGCTATGTGCTGGTGCTGATCGCCGCGCTTATGTGGGGCAGCATCGGAATCTTTGTAAACGGCATCTCGGCCATGGGCGTTACGTCCCAGAGTATGGCTGCCTTTCGCTTGTTGTCGGGTGCCGTCTTAATGGCTCCGGTCTTGGCATTCATGGGTTGCCAGGGAGGTGCTCGTGAGGGAAAGGCATCGGGTCCCCTGGCACTGTTCAAGGCAAGTCCTAAAGAGCTTGTTCCTTGTGCGCTTCTTGGCATTATCGGCCTCGCCACCGCTAACACGCTTTATTACGAGTGCATGGGCGAGGTGGGCATGTCCACGGCCTCGGTGCTGCTTTACACCTCGCCGGTGTTTGGCGTCATGCTCGGTCGCGTACTTTATCGCGAGGATGTGACTCCCAACAAGCTCGTTGCCATCGCTTTTAACATCGGTGGCTGTGTACTTGCAGTGACCGATGGCGACCTTTCCGGTTTTCATTTTTCGGTTTGGGGCGTCACGTCGGGCGTGATTGCGGGCTTTTGTGGCGCGTCGCTCGCGGTGTTTAGCCGGATAGCAACCAAGACGGTCCACCCGCTGGCTGTCACGTTTTGGGGCCTTGTTTTTGGCGGTGCGGTTATGGCGGCTATCGCGGCTCCGTGGCCAGATGTCGCCGCAGCAATGTCGCCACAGCTGCTGCTGCTGTTCCTTGGCTTTGGACTCATCCCCACAGCCGTGGCCTATGTCTTATATATGCAGGGTCTGTCCATGGGGCTCGAGACGTCGAAAGTTCCCGTCGTAATGTCATTCGAGACGGTCGTCACCGTGCTGCTGGGCATTGGTGTCTACGCCGAGCCCGCCGGTGCGATCAAGGTTCTGGGCATCGTTTTGGTGCTCGCGTCCATCGTGATCATGAACACCGACTTTTCCAAGCTGCGCAACAGTGTGTTTGTCGACCATGTCATTGAGAGCATGACCTTTAAGCCCAACGCGTGGTGGACGGAGAAATCGCAGGACATGGATCTGTTCCGCGAGCGCACGGGCATTACGCTGGAGCCCACCGTGCAGGAAAGCCCCTGGTACTTCGTGCGATAGGGGATTGGCGGAGTGTTTGAGCAGGTAGCGCCCGGCGTTTGGCCGGGCGGTGCCTAGCCAGCGCCGACCTACCCAAGACCATCGTTTCGATTGCGTTAAACCCGCCAACGGTCGTTTTTCACCCGCGAACGGTTTATATACTAATTAGCAAAATAAGCAACGTATAAGACGTTATAATGACCATAACGAAAAGGAGGAGGCAAGATGAATCAGATCATTCTCGCATCTCATGGCGGCCTGGCCGCAGGCGCCAAAGACACGCTCGAGATGGTTCTCGGCGACGTGTCGAACGTCCACGTCGTGTCGCTTGCTCGTGACGACAAGGAGCCCATCACCAATAAGGTGGACGCCATGATCGCCACGTTCAACGCGGACGACACCGTCTATGTGCTGACCGATATGCTCGGCAGCTCGGTCAACAACAGCATGGTCGAGCTTTCCAAGAACGGCACGAAGTTCACGGTTGTCAGCGGTTTCAACATTCCGCTGGCACTGACGCTCGCTATGAGCCCCGCCCCCGTCAAGGGTGCCGAGCTCGCGGCCCTCATCAACGAGGCCCGCACCGGTCTGACCAACCCCAACGCACCGGTCGAGGTCGCCGCGGCTCCCGCCAAGAAGGCCAAGGCGTCCCGTCACAGCTCCGGTCCCGCCAAGATCGTCCTCGCACGTCTTGACTACCGTCTGCTGCACGGCCAGGTCGTCTTTACCTGGACCACCAAGGTTCAGGCCGAGCGCATCATCGTCGTCGACAACGCTGCCGCCAACGATGACATCAAGAAGGGCGCTCTTAAGCTGGCCAAGCCCCAGGGCGTGCGCCTGAACGTCTTCACCGTCGAGCGTGCCCTCGCCAAGATGGACAAGCTCAACACCCTCGGCGAGCGCGTCATGTTCGTCTTTGGCAACACTGCCGAGATGCTGCAGTTCTGCCAGGGCTACAAGCTCGACGCCATCAACCTGGGCGCCACCGCCAACCACGACGGTGCCGAACAGGTCGGCGGCAAGGACAGCTCCGTCTTCTTCGACGCCACCCAGAAGGCCGACGTCAACCAGCTGCTCGACATGGGCATTAAGCTCTATGTCCAGCAGACCCCTACGTATCAGAGCGTCGACATCGACGCCAAGCTGTAATCAACCAGGCTTTTGCCTGACTGAAAGGAGAAGGGTATGAATACGTTCATCAGTGCGGTGCTCGTCGGCCTCGTCGGCGTGTTCTGCATGTGGGACTCCCGCCTGCTCGGTCGTCTTAACTTCGAGCAGCCCCTCGTTGGCGCTACGCTCGTCGGTCTGCTGCTGGGCGATGTGCCCACCGGCCTTGCCGTCGGTGCCGCCGTCGAGCTCGTGTCCATGGGCCTGGTGCAGGTCGGCGCCGCCGTTCCGCCCGATATGGTCCTGGGCGGCATCGTGGCCGCTGCCTTTGCGTGCCTGACCGATGCTTCCGCCGAGACCGCCATGACGATCGCCATCCCGGTCGCCGTCCTGGGTCAGCTCCTCGGCATCGTGTTCCGTTCCATCATCGCCGCCCTCACCCATGTGGCAGATAGCGCGATCGATAACGGAAAGTTCAAGACCGCCTACCGTATGCACATCTGCGCCGGCTCCGGTCTGTACGCCATCATGTACTTCCTGCCGATCTTCCTCGCCGTCTTTGTTGGCACCGACCTGGTTCAGGCCATCGTCAACATGGTTCCCGAGTGGCTGTCCACTGGTCTTAACGTTTCGACCAAGATCATGACCGCCTACGGCTTGGCCCTGCTGCTCACCATGATGATCAAGAAGGGTATGACTCCGTTCCTGTTCATCGGTTTCCTGCTCGCCGCTTACCTCAACCTGTCCGTCATCGCGGTCGCTCTGATCGGTGTGTGCCTGGCTGTCGTCTTCATGGGCTTCAAGTTCAACGGTTCCCATGCAGCCGCCGGTGTCGATTCCGACTACGATCCGCTCGAAGACGACGAAGACTAAGGAGGAACACACTATGGCAACCGCAACCAAGGACGTGTCCCTGAACAAGAAGGTCAGCCAGTTCTTCTGGCGCTCCTGGGCCATCCAGGCCTCTTGGAACTACGAGCGTCAGATGAACATGGGCTTCCTCTACGGCATGGTTCCCACGCTCGATCGCCTCTATCCGGATGAGTCCGACCCCAAGCAGCTCGCTGCTAAGAAAGAGGCTTACCACCGTCACATGGCGTTCTACAACTGCACCCCGCAGACGAGCGCTTTTGTCCTAGGTCTCGCCGCCTCCATGGAGGAGGAGTACGCCAAGGATCCCGAGAACTTCGACCCCGATTCGATCAACGCGGTCAAGACCTCCCTCATGGGTCCGCTTTCCGGCATCGGTGACTCCCTCTTCCAGGGCACCATCCGCGTTATCGCCTTTGGCCTGGGCGTTCAGCTGGCTCAGCAGGGCTCCATCATGGGCCCGATCCTGGCCATGCTCATCTCCATCGTCCCCTCTGTGCTGATCACTTGGTTCGCAGCCAAGATGGGCTATCAGGGCGGCCACGAGTACCTGAGCAAGCTTCAGGGCGGCGACCTCATGGAGAAGCTCATGTATGTCTGCGGTATCGTGGGTCTTATGTCCGTGGGCGGCATGATCGCCACGCTGATCGGCGCCACCACCCCGCTGCAGTTCGCTGACGGCACCGTCGTGATCCAGGACATCCTGGACGGCATGATGCCCCAGATGATCTCCCTCGGCCTCACCGGCCTTATGTACTGGCTCATCAAGAAGAACGTCAACACCGGTTGGCTTCTCGTGATCGCCATCGTGGGCGGCATCGCCCTCTCCGCGGCCGGCATCCTGGCCTAGTCGCGACCCAGCGTCTAACCGCTTTCCCCCGGGGGCCTGTCTGGCATCCCATACCCCAGGCAGGCTTCCATCCCTATACGTGACAAAGGACAGTCCCTTTGTCACATCCTCAACGGGCCGGCGACTCGGTCCAAACCACGGTAACCCTGCGAGCGCCCGGCAATGTGGCGCCGCAAAAAATCGAAAGGAATGTGTCAGATGTACGAGATCGACCTTAACCTCCCTAAGCAGATCGTCGCTGACGTCCTGTCCAACCACGAGATCCACAGCGTCGCCTTCGTCGGCTGCGGTGCTTCCATGTCCGACCTTTACCCTGCCAAGTACTTCCTGGCCAACAACACGGACAAGCTGAACGTTCAGATCTTCACCGCTAACGAGTTCAACTACGACACGCCTTCCTGGGTCAACGAGCACACCTTCGTGATCACCTGCTCCCTCGGTGGCTCCACGCCCGAGACCGTCGAGGCCAACAAGACCGCCAAGAAGCACAACTGCCCGGTCGTCTCCCTCACCAACAAGGCCGGCTCCGCTCTGACCGTCGACGCCGACCACGTCATCGTTCACGGCTTCCATGCCAACTACGCTGCCAAGTGCGAGAAGCCTGGCTACGCCATCGCTCTTGCTCTCGAGATCCTTCAGCAGACCGAGGGCTATGACCACTACGAGGACATGATCACCGGCCTCACCAACGTTTTCGATCTCTGCGAGAACGCCGCTCAGCACTGCAAGAAGCTCGCCAAGAAGTTCGCCGAGGACTTCAAGGACGACAAGATGATCTACTTCATGGCTTCCGGTGCCTCCGAGAAGATGGCTTATTCTCACGCCGCCTTCCTGTTCACCGAGATGCAGTGGATCGACGCCGCCGCCTACAACACCGGCGAGTACTTCCACGGCCCGTTCGAGGTTTCCACCGAGGGTAAGCCCTACGTCTTCTTCATGTCCGATGGCGCTACCCGTCCGATGGACGCCCGCGCCCTCACCTTCCTTGAGCGCATGGGCGCCAAGGTCGCTCTGATCGACTCCAAGGACTACGGCCTGGCTGACGCCGTGCCCGCGAGCGTCATCACCTACTTCAACCCGCTGCTGCACCTCGCCGTTATGCGCGAGTACGGCAACCAGATCGCCGAGGCTCGTCAGCACCCGCTGACCATGCGTCGCTACATGTGGAAGCTTTCCTACTAATCACAAGTAAGTAGACCTTACGGGTTGATTGAGAGGGGATGGGGTTTGCGCCCCGTCCCCTTTTTGCTTTGGGGGCGTGTCTGTCGCGTCGCAAAACACCAGATAAAACCTACCAAAATAAACCTGTCCCTTTTTGGCAGGTGGGAGGAGATGCGTATGATCAAGGCAGTGCTGTTTGATATGGACGGCGTGCTGGTCGATACCGAGTGGTTCTACAACCGTCGCCGCGTGGCGTTTATGGAGGAAAAGGGGTTCCACTTTGACGAGATCCCCGATCTTTCGGGGTCTAACGAGCCTGCCATCTGGAAGTCGCTGGTGCCCGACGATGTTGAGCTGCGCGAGCGCTTGCGCGTTGAGTACAAGCAGGTCTACAGCCCGGTTCACCCTGTTCCGTATGCCGAGCTGCTCAACGAGCAGACGGAGCCGGTGATGCGCGAGCTGCACGAGCGCGGCGTCAAGTGTGCCATCGCGAGCTCGTCCTATCGCGAGCTCATTGACGAGCTGGTGGAGATTGCCGGTATCACCGACGTGCTGGACTACACCATCAGCGGTCACGAGTGCAGTGCATTTAAGCCCGACCCCGAGATCTACCTGCGTGCCATGGAGGCGCTGGGTGTGGAGCCTACCGAGTGCCTGGTTATCGAGGACTCGCCTTTGGGCATCGAGGCCGGCAAGCGCTCCGGCGCGCGCGTCCTGGCACTGCGTCCGCACGAGGGCGTTAACCTGGACCAAACGGGAGCCGACGCCGTCATCGACAACCTCGCCGACATTCTGACCGCTTTGTAGCGTCAATTCGCCGCAAGAAGTGCGGATTCACACGTCTCTTGCGGTGGATTGGCTCATTTTGGCTTCGATTTAGATCCGTTTGGCTTCGACTCGGACTAAGTGAGTAGACTTTTTGGCACATGCCGAGCACAAAGCGTATCTGCCTTAGTAAAACCGCAGGTCGGAGAGGTGGCTGTTTTGAGCGTGCTTGGTAGATCGCGAAAAGTCTACTCACTTAGAATTTGGCTCTTTGGTTGGGGAGCTGCTGGCTCGTTTTGGTTGTCGAGAGAGGGTGAATTGAAGCGCCCTCTCGCGCTCCATGCTACAATCGCCGGCATGCCCCACAATTACATCTGCCTTCGAAAGGAGCCTACGTGGCGAACGCCATCGATCAGCTCACGGACCGCGTGCTCGTGCTCGGCCGTCTCACCATCGTCCGCCGCGCCATTACTGCCGTGGCGGTCACCATCTCCGCCGTTCTCCAGACATTTCTGATTCAGGCGTTCATTCGCCCCGCCGACCTGCTTCCGAGCGGCCTCACCGGCGTCGCGGTCCTGCTCGATCGCGTCACCTCGCTCGGCGGCGTTCATATCGACATCTCGCTCGGCATGCTCGCGCTCAACATCCCCGTGGCGCTCCTTTGCTGGAACGGCATCAGCAAGCGCTTCGTCATCTTCTCGATGATGCAGGTCATGCTCTCGTCGCTGTTCCTCAACATCTTTCACTTCGCCCCGTTTTTGGGCGACAAGATCATGCTCATCATCTTTGGCGGCGTGGTCTCGGGCCTGGGCGCCGCCATCGCGCTTAAGTCCGGCGCATCCACCGGCGGCACCGACTTTATCGCGCTGTGGGTTTCCAACCATACAGGCAAGACCATCTGGGGCGTCATCTTTGGCTTTAACTGCGCTATCCTGGCGATCTTTGGCTTTATGTTTGGCTGGGACAATGCGGCGTATTCCATCGTGTTCCAGTTTATTTCGACCAAGACCATCGACAGTTTCTACCGACGCTACGACCGTGTGACGCTGCAGATCACGACATGCAAGGCAGACGAGGTCATGACAGCCTATGTTGACCATTTTCAGCATGGCATTAGCTGCGCCGAGGTCATTGGCGGATACAGCCGCGAAAAGATGTATCTGCTGCACGCCGTTGTCTCGACCTACGAGAGCCAGGACATTATCAAGCTGGTGTGCGATATTGATCCCGGCGCCGTGATCAATGTGTTCCACACGCTCAACTTCGTGGGCGGCTGGTGGGGCGGTCATGTCGACGAGCCCATGCCCACGGCCGTACCCGATCCCGACAAGCCCGCGCGCATGGCCAGCAGGCAGGCGCGCCTCAGCGAGCAGGACAGTCTGCAGCAGGACGACGGCAAGTAAGGATTTGCTGTATGTGGTGTATCGTTTTATCAAACTGAGATAACATATAAAAAGACGTTATATACGTATTAGTTATTTCGCTATTTTGATAAGAGTGATCAGATATGCCCGCACCCAAAAATGCACCACTTTACCAGCAGATTTACGACGAAATCAAGGATGCGATCGAGAAAGGTGTTTATGCACCCAAGGAGCGTATCCCGTCCGAGCTTGAGCTTGCCGAGCAGTACGAGGTAAGCCGCATTACGGTGCGTCGCGCCGTTGAGGAGCTGTGCTCCGATGGCTACCTGGTTAAGCAGCAGGGCCGCGGCACCTTTGTCTCCACGCCGCACATCAACCGCCAGTTCCACGCCTCGACGTTGCAGACGTTTACCGCGCTGTGTGCCGACAATGACATGAAGGCGGGTGCACACGTGGTCGATCGCCAGATTGTGCCGGCACGTCAAAACGAGATGGAGTTCTTTGGCCTGCAGAAGGACGCGCTGCTACTGCACATTAAGCGCGTGCGTACGGCCGACGGCGAGCCCATCTTTGAGGAAAACATCTTTGTGCCGTTTGATACATACCGTGAGCTGTTGACGGCCGATCTTGAGGACAAGTCGATTTTTGCCGAGGTCGAGCGTGTTGGCGGAACGCCGATTGTCTCGGTTGGCTACCGTACGGTCGAGGCCGTTCGCGCTAACGCCGAGCAAGCGGCCGAGTTGGGCATTGCTCCGCACGATCCACTGCTCAATCTGCGTGCCGGCTTTATCGGCCCCAATGGCGAGCCGGTCCTGATGGGTAAGCAGTACTACGTGGGCAGCCGCTACGTCATGGTGATGTAGCTCTAGTTGCGCGGTTTTCCAAACCGCGCAACGGCTCGACGCTGCGCCTTTGGTTCCGCCGTTCTGACGAACGGCGGACCGGTCGACGCTGCAAGCCCGCCAGAGCGGCAATCTGCCTTTCAACTTCGGCGGCATGACCAGAAGGTCAATGCCGCCTCGTTTCAAGGCACCTTGCTCGCTCTGACGGGCTTTCGCTGACTTTGCCAAAACATCGACTACCCGCAGAATGAGCGTGGATAATCTCCCGTTTTTGGCTCGGTGACGGGCTCAAAGTGGGAGATTATCCATGCTCATCAGGAAAGTGTCCAAAAATCCACGCTCGTTCCCTCGGATCGCGTTGCTTGTGGCCGGCAGCCGTGCGGCACCGGTCCGCGTGGCGGCGTATAATCGGCGGCAGATGACTTGGACGTTAGGAAACCATGACCGATAGCATGCAGCAGACGGCGCTCGACACGCTCGGCGCCTATTTTGGCTACACCTCGTTTCGCCCGGGGCAGGACCGTATGGTCGATGCGATCCTTGCCGGCTGCGACGCGCTGGGCGTTATGCCCACGGGCGCCGGCAAGTCCATTTGCTACCAGGTACCCGCGCTCATGCTGCCCGGCATCACCTTTGTGGTGAGTCCGTTGCTGTCGCTTATGGAGGACCAGACCCGCGCGCTGCTCGCGGCGGGTGCGCGCCCCAGTTATCTCAACTCCAGCCTTACTCCGGCCCAGCAAAACACCGTGCTCAAGCGGGCGCGCGAGGGCCGCTACCAACTTATGTACGTGGCGCCCGAGCGCCTGCTCGAGCCGCGCTTTTTAGCCTTTGCGCAGGAGGCCGCGGCGGACGGCGGCATTGGCGTGCCGCTCGTGGCCATTGACGAGGCCCACTGCGTGAGCCAATGGGGCCAGGATTTCCGCCCCGCCTACCTGCAGATTCGTGAGTTCATCGATTCCCTGCCGCAGCGCCCCATCGTGGCGGCCTTTACCGCTACGGCGACTGAGCGTGTGCGCGCGGACATTCAGCAGATGCTCGGCCTGCAAAATCCCGCGACGGTGGTGACGGGCTTCGATCGCAAGAACCTCTACTTTGGCTGCGAGGAGATGGGCGACAAGGCCAAGGCAGCGTGGGTGCGCGACTACGTGATCGCGCATTCGAGCGAGAGCGGCATCGTGTATTGCTCGACCCGCAAGACGGTCGATGCGCTGGCAGGCGAGCTTGCCGAAGCGCTGGGCCCCAGCGGCATTCGCGTTGGCCGCTACCATGCCGGCATGGGTAACGACGCCCGCCGCCAAAGCCAGCGTGCCTTTATTGACGACGATATCCAGGTGATGGTTGCCACCAACGCCTTTGGCATGGGCATCGACAAGCCCAACGTGCGCTACGTGATTCACAACAACGTGCCCGAGAGCATCGAAGCCTACTACCAGGAGGCGGGCCGCGCCGGCCGCGATGGCGACCCGGCCAGCTGCCATCTGCTGTGGAACGGTAACGATTTTCGCATGCGTCGCTTTTTGATCGACCGCGGCGATGCTGCCGATGAGGCGCTCGACGACGAGCAGCGCGCGTGGGCGCTCCAGAATCGATATCGCCTGCTCAGCCAGATGGAGGGCTACTGCAACACCACCGGCTGCCTGCGCGAATACATGCTGCGCTACTTTGGCGACGAGGCCGCGGCCGAGCATGCGGCAGCCGCCGCGGGCGGCACCGCCACGGACGAAGCCGAGGGCTGCGGCAACTGCAGCAACTGCCTCACGCAGTTCGAGGTCGAGGACGTCACCGATATGGCCCGCGCTGCCGTGCGCTATGTGGCCACGCGTCCCATGCGTTTTGGCAAGTCGCTGATCGCCGACGTGCTCCACGGCGGCAACACCGAGCGCATTCGCCAGATGCATCTGGACGAGGACCGCGGCTACGGTGAGCTGTCGAGCGAATCGGTCGGGCGCATCAAGGACATCATCGGCCAGCTGTGCGGCCGCGGTTATCTGGCCACCTCGCAGGGGCAGTACCCGGTCGTTGGGCTGGGCCCGCGTGCCGGCGAGGTCGAGGATGAGGCGTTCGCCTTTACCGTTAAGCGTCGCGCGTCCAAGCGCAAGGCCTCGGCCCGCGCCCGCCGCGCGGTGGATCTGCTGCGCGAGGAGGCTGAGCTGGATCAGCGCCCGCGCGTGGGCGACGATGCCGAGCTGTTCGAGCGCCTGCGTGCCTTGCGCAAGGAGATCTCGACCGAGCTGGAGATGGCGCCGTATATGGTCTTTTCCGACAAGGCTCTGCGCGGCCTGTGCCGCCTGCGCCCTCAAACGCGCGAGGAGCTGATCCGGGTCAACGGCATTGGCGAGAAAAAGGCCGACGCCTTTGGCGAGCAGTTTATGGCGGCGATTGAAGAATTTGAGTCCGAGCATGCGCGGGATGGAGCGTAATGATGGCAGCCGATAGCAAGACCGAACGTTCCGAGCGCGCCGAGGTGTCCGCCGTGCCGCTGTACCAGCAGGTTATGGACGACCTAAAGGGCGAGATCGCGCGCGGCGTGTACCCTGCCGGTTCGCGCATTCCTGCCGAGATGGAGCTCGCGAAGTCCTACGGCGTGGGGCGCATCACCGTGCGCCGTGCCATCGAGGAGCTGTCGCGCGCGGGGTATCTCCACCGACAGCAGGGGAGGGGCACCTTTGTGTGCGCTCCCAAGCTCAAGCGCAAGATTGTCCAGAAAGGCGACGTCCAGAGCTTTTCCGAGGGTTGCGCCGCCAACGACATGGTGGCCGGAGCGCGCCTGGTGTCGCGCACGGTGGTTGCGGCGACGCACGAGGACGCGGCATTTTTTGGCGTGGAACCCGGCTGCGAGCTCATTGTGGTCGAGCGCGTGCGCACGGCAGACGGCGTGCCCGTCATGCTCGAGAACAACGCCTTTGTGCTCGCCGACCATCCCTACCTGCAGACGCTTGCCGATAAGGACCTCGCCGACAACTCGATCTTCTCGCTCGTTGCCGAGCATTCGGGTCGCGCGCCGCTCAAGTCCGACCCCTGCACCGTGGAGATTGCGCTGGCGGATGCCCAGGCGGCCCCGCTGCTGGAGGTGCCGGTCGGCGAGCCGCTCTTTTATATGGAGGGGTATTTTACCGATGCAGACGAGCGCCCCCTGCTGCTCGGGCGCCAAAAGATCGTGGGCTCGCGCTACGTGTTCGACATCTAACGTCCACAGATAGAACAACATAGAACAAATTTGCCGGGATGACTTCACGGGCGTTATTACACGTGCTATAAATAGGACAACATAGAACGACCGCAGGTACGAGCTGTCGTCGTTCGAAACCGCCACACAAGGAGGGACATCACCATGAACGCACACGATCTGGTTCAGGAAATTATCGAGCGCAAGGGCAAGATTGAGAACGTCTTTTGGATTGCTTGCGGCGGTTCGATGATCGACCTGATGCCGGCCAACGAGCTGCTCAAGCGCGAGGCGACCACGTTTACCTCGACGGTTTACACGGCGCGCGAGTTTTGCCTGATGGCCCCCAAGAGTCTTGGCGAGAAGTCACTCGTCATCGCCTGCAGTCACAGCGGCAATACGCAGGAGGTCGTCGACGGTTGCGAGATGGCGCTGGCAGCCGGCGCCGAGGTCGTGGCCATGACCGACTGCGAGGGCTCCAAGATTGATAACGGCAAGTGGACCACCTGGGTCTATCCGTGGGGCGAAGGCGTGCCGCAGGCCGAGGTTCCGCAAGGCATCGGCGTCCTGATGGCTGCCGAGCTGCTCGACCAGCAGGAGGGTTACGAGGCGCTCGCCGATATGTACGCCGGCCTTAAGCAGATGGATGCGCTGTTGCCCGCTGCCCGCGAGAAGGTCAATGCCGAGCTGGGCGATCGCTTTGCCGAGCTCTGCCAGCACCACAAGTTCTTCTATATCCTGGGCTCCGGCCCCAACTTTAGCCAGACCTATGCCATGGCCATCTGCTCGCTCATGGAGATGCAGTGGCAGCACTGCTGCTACATCCACTCCGGCGAGTACTTCCACGGCCCGTTCGAGGCTACCGAGCCCGGCGTGTTCTACTTTGTGCAGCTCGGATCGGGCGAGTGCCGCCCCATGGAGGAGCGCGCGCTGGCGTTCCTCAACACGCACACCGATACGGTCATGGTGCTCGACGCACTCGAGTACGGCGTGGGCGACGTGCCTGCCAGCGTGCGTTCGTACCTGGAGCCGATCTTCTTCTACAACATGAGCTGCGAGCTGCGCGCCGCCCGCGGCAAGGTGTTCGACCACAGCCCCGAGGTTCGTCGCTACATGGGCATCGAGCAGTACTAGGTAACGGGAATTATCTTTTTTGACGGGGTCTGCGCTGCGCGCGGGCCCCGTTTTGCGTTGTGGCGGCCGGATTCGTGTCTGCGCGAAAACGAAGGTGAATACTTTTCCGCGAAGTGAACGACCTATTTTGGACCCCCGAAGCATCCACACTTTTTGACGCCAAAACTGCAGGAAAAACTCGGCGAAACCGCAGGAAACGGCGTCTGAAAAGTGTCGATGCTTCGGGGGCTCGTTTTTGCTCGTTCACTTCGCGGAAAAGTATTCACCTTCGATTCGCAAGGGCACTGCGTGAGTCAAAAAAGCGGGCCGCGCCGGGGATTTCCGGCGCGGCCCGCTTAGTATCGCGCTTAGATTCGCAAGGTTGCGGCAGCCATCGGCCTACTTTGCATCGTAGGCCTCGGTGTCCCACCAGTCGAGCTGGGCGATGTTGTCGCGGATGTGCTGGCAGCTCTTGTGGAAGCCCTCGAGCTCGTACTCGGACAGGTCGAGCGTGTAGACCTCCTCGACGCCCTCGGCACCGATCACGCACGGCAGGGAGGTAAAGATACCCTCCTCGCCATACTGGCCGGTCATGAGCGTGGAAGCGGAAAGCACGGCGTGCTCGTTGTGCAGCACGGCGGCGCAGACGCGCGCGGCGGAGTTGGCGACGGCGTATTCGGTGCACTGCTTGCCCTGGTAGGTCACATAGCCGCCCTTACGCGCGAGCTCCTCGACCTCCATGTGGTCAAAGGAGTACTTGTCGGGGTTCTCGGCCTGAAGCTCGTTGAGGTTTTTGCCGGCGATGGTTGCGGCCTTAAAGGCGGCAAGCTGGCTAAAGCCGTGCTCGCCGATCATGTAGGCGTCGATGGACTTGGGGCTCACGCCGACCTTCTTGGAGATCTCGGTGCGCAGGCGGGCGGAGTCCAGGCCGCAGCCCGAGCCGATGATCTTCTTGGGATCGTAGCCGGTCAGGTGCCACAGCTCGGTGCACACGACGTCGCAGGGGTTGGAGATGCTCACGAAGATGCCGTCAAAGCCGGCGTCGACGATGCGCTTGGCAAAGGTGCGGGCGGCGTCGGTGGTAAAGAACAGCTCGCCGTCGCGGTTGCCGGCGGCCAGCGCGACCTTGCCGGCGGCGTTGACGATGACGTCGCAGCAGGCCAGCTCCTCGTAGTGGTCGTAGCAGTTGACGATCTTGGTGTTGTACGGGACAAACGAGAGGGAGTCGCGCAGGTCCTGGACCTCGGACGTCACCTTGGCCTCGTTGATATCGCACAGGTACAGCTCATCGGCAATGCCCTGCATGAGCAGGCTGTTGGCGACATGTGCTCCTACGTGGCCCTGGCCGACCACACCGATCTTACGCGTCTGGTACATATATGTATCCTTTCGGCCGAGTTTTTCGCGTCGAACCATTGTAGCCTCCTGCCGTCACTTTGCTAGGCTAAAGCGAAGTAGATTTTTGGGACATGCTTTAATCTCTACTTTTGGAGTGATTTGGGCCGCCGGCGACATCGCCGGGCGATGTGCTCGCGCGGATGGGGCCGGTCGTTGTACCATAGCTGCAACTGACTCGTAAGGAGCATCCATGCCCATTCGCATCCCCGACGCCCTCCCTGCCGCCGCGCAGCTCGAGAGCGAGAACATCTTTGTCATGACCGAGTACCGCGCGCTGCACCAGGACATCCGTCCGCTGCGCGTGCTCATCCTCAACCTCATGCCCACCAAGATCGCCACCGAGACGCAGATCATGCGCAAGCTCTCCAACACGCCGCTGCAGGTGGAGGTGGACCTGCTGCGCACCAAAACGCACGAGGCCACCCACGTGAGCGCCGGCCACCTGGAGACGTTTTACCGCACGTTCGACGACATCCGCGACATCCACTACGACGGCCTGATCATCACGGGCGCGCCGGTGGAGCAGATGCCGTTCGAGGAGGTCGACTACTGGCCCGAGCTCTGCCAGATCATGGATTGGTCCACCACGCACGTGCACTCTACGCTGCACATTTGTTGGGGCGCGCAGGCCGGTCTGTACCATCATTACGGCATTCAGAAGTATGACCTGCCGGCAAAGGCGAGCGGCGTGTTCGAGCATTATCTGGTCAAGCCGCAAAGCCCGCTGGTCCGCGGCTTTGACGACCGTTTCTATGCCGTGCATTCGCGCAACACCGATGTGCGCCGCGAGGACGTGGAGGCCGAGCCGCAGCTCGAGGTCGTGGCCGTGTCCGACGAGGTGGGGCTGTACATCGTCAAGTCGACGGACAGTCGTCGCTTCTTTGTCTTTGGCCATCCCGAGTACGATACCGATACGTTGCGCCTGGAGTACGAGCGCGACGTGAAGCGCGGGCTCAACCCTCAGGTGCCGGCGCATTACTTCCCGAATGATGACCCCACTGCCGAGCCGCGCAACGTCTGGCGCAGCCAAGCTCAGCTGCTCTACACCAACTGGCTCAACTATTACGTCTACCAGACCACGCCCTACGACCTAGCCCGCGCCGGCGAGGAGCACTAGGCTGCGATGGTACTGCTGTAGCCGTGGTTGATGTGGCGGCGATTAGGCGCTGATGATGTTGGGCAGCGGCAGGTCGTGGGCATCGGTGGGGACGTGGTTGATGCGTTGTTCGTCAAAGGCGATGCCGATGATGTGGCAGTCGGGACGAAGCGTGGGCAGGTAGCGGTCGTAGCAGCCGCCGCCGTAGCCCAGGCGCGCGCCGGCGCGGTCGAAAGCCACGAGCGGCACGACGATCATGTCGAGAGCTTCGGCAGGCACAATGGGGAAGCGGCTGCTGTCGATGTCCGTGGCCGCAAAGGCCCGCGTGGGGTGGGCGATAAACGTAGCCGCGTCCGCGTCGCCGGCAGCAACTGCCCGCATACACATGCGCTGGCCACAAGCTGCGGCGTCTGTTGCCGAGAGCATGCACGGATAGGCCACGCGCCAGCCACGTTTGGCGGCAGCTGCGGCAAACGCGGCTGAGTCGACTTCGGAACCCATCGCGGCATAGACGGCAACGGTGTGCGGCGCCGCGGCATCCAAGCGGCCCAGCAGCTCAACCAGCCGCGCACAGATATCAGCAGACTTCGCCGCCCGCAAGTCCAAATCAAGAGCATCGCGCCGAGCAATCACCGCCCGCCGCAACTCAGCCTTGTCCATCCCGGCTTCCTCTCCCAAACCTACCAAAAAGGGCAGGTTTATTTTGGCAGGTTTTATCTGGGCAAATGTCGAAACCACCACAAAGGTGCCTGTCCCCTTTGTGGTGGTTTTGGCCCATGCGTTAACGCTATAACGCCGCGGCGATTGCTTCGGTCACAAACTTATTGAGTGACTCGCCCTTCTTTGCCGCTGCCAGCGCCGCCTGTTTGTGGAGCTCAGAGCCCGTTCTTACGTTGAACGAGCCCTTAAAAGCCCGCTCGGGCTCTTTGCCCTTCTCGGCGCAAAACTCAAGGTAATCGTCGACGGCGTCGTGGAAGCATTGTTCCACTTCTTCAGCCGTGGAGCCTTCAAATACGATTGCGTCTCTAATGCCGGCGACCATACCTGTTAGTACACGCTGCTCGGCATCGAACTCGACTGGGGCGAAATAGCCCTTGTATGCCAAAACGTTACTCATGACTGCCTCCGACATCCTGCAGAAATCGAACGATGTTTCGAATTGTCCCCGCTGTCAATTCGTCAGATGGATGAGGCGCGTGCATCACGAACATCCTGCCATCTGAGGGCCTGTAGAAGCGAACGCGCGATCCGGAAGTCTTGCCTTTGCTGTCCATTTCAAAGCCATATGAGACCATGACTTTTAAAAAATCGGCATACCGATACGTCGAAGGGCAGCTAAACAGTTGGGCGATGAGTTTATCGGCTCGAGTCATCCCGCCTCACATTCTGCAACTATATTCTAGTTGCAATTTAAGTCCGATGCAAACACTCATAATATAGAACATGTGTACGTATAGAACAAGTGTTCGAATCACCACTGAGAAAGGGGACAGGCACCTTTGTGGTGGTCTGTGCTGTGGAGTGGGCGTCTGCGGCAGTTCGTCTCGATCTGTAACAGTAACTCGGCAAAAATGGGCCTAGCTGTTACAGATCGAGACAAAGAGCCGGCGACATTCGGAAACGTCTCGATCTGTAACATCTGGAGCCGATATTGCCGTCTAGATGTTACAGATTGAGACAAACCGCCGCGGTGGGCTGCGCCGCCCCGCCCAAGCCGCAGAAAAAAGGTAGATTTTCAGGCATGTCCCAAAAATCTACCTTTGCTGTGCGTTAGCCCAGCAGGTCGATGACGTTAAAGCCGGCGTTGCTCTTGGCGATGACGTCGCGGCCGCCAAAGACGCAGGTGGGCGACGCGGCTGCGATGCGCGTCACATCGGCGCCGAGCGAGCGCAGCTCACCGGGTGTGGCCGCAAGCATCTGGGCGCGGCGCTCCTCGCGGGCGTGCGGATCGAGTCCAGCCAGGTAGGTCGTGTTGCGGCGTTTGGTGAGCGCGTACGGCTTCACGGGCGCGTCCATGCCGCTCACGCAGCTCACGATAAAGCCCTCGAAGGCGGCCTCGTCAGGTTCAAAGCTGCCGAGCCATTCGCCTGCGCGCGCCACGCGCTCAATCGAGGGGTCGATTGCTGGGTCGCGGTAGGTGTAGAACGCCGCCTGACGCTCGCCGGCAGCGCGGAATCCGCAGCCGTACGCACCGCCCTTCACGCGGATCTCGTTCCACAGGTAGTCGTAGGAGAGCGCGTTGGCGGCAACCGCCCAGGCGCCCGTCACGTCGAGCCCCAAGCGACGCGGGTCGCACGCGCTTGCCGCAAAGCAAATGTCGCTGGGGATGACGAAAGCCTCGTGACGGTCGCGCGGCGTCGGCACCACGAGCGCGTTGCGGCCGGCATCGGCGCCGTCGCCTGCGCCAAGCTCCAGGTCGCCCGCGGCATCCCAGTACGCGTCAAAGTCCTCATCGCTGCCGGTAAAGCTCGCCATGCAGCCGTCGACCACAAAGATACGACCTGCCAACTCGGCAAGCTTGGCGCGCAGGTCGTCCAGTCGCTCGTCAAAGTGCTCGAGCAGATCGCGCAGGAACAGATAGAAATCAACGCCCGAAAGCTGCTCGCGCACCACGGCCGAAGGCGAGCTGTAGCTCATCGCGCGACCGAGCGCCGCCGAGTGACCGTTGTTGATAAAGCCCTGCTCGAGCCCAATGCGAATCTGCGTGAGCACGTCGCGCACGCGGTCGGCGTCGGCATCGAGCAAAAGCGTGCTCGACCACACCTCGCGCGGCAGGCTCGCCAGCGCATCGATCTTCTCGGACAGGGCGCCGGCGCTCACCAGCAGGTAGGGGCGCACGCCGTCCACGTCGGGCTGGGTCATGACCTCGGTCGTAAAGCTCAAAAAGCCCAGCTTGCCGGCAAGCAAGTTGTCGAGCTCCTCGGCCGAGTGCTCGCTCGTGGGCAGCTGCTTAAGCAGGCGGCAGAGCAGCGTCACATAAGGCAGGTCCTCAAACGCGACGCAGCTCAGGTCGAAGTACTGCATGGCGTAGGCCAGGCGGTTGGTGGGGATGCCGTGGCGCAGGCAGGGGATGGGCGCGGTCGTGTCCACAACGAGCGGCGGCTCGGGGCGTGCCTCGCCAATGTCGGATACACGCAGGCGTGGCAGCGTGGCCTTGGCCTCGGGCGTGTCTTCCGCCTCCTGTGCGGCACGCAACGCGGCCGTGCGCTCGACCACATCGGCCAGCTCGGCATTGGTCATGGCATCGCGCTTGGCTGCCAGCTCGGCGGCCTCGACGCCCTCCGAACCCTCAGCGGCGTCCACCGGCACCAGCTCGACCAGCGCCATGTGGTCGTTCTGCAGCACCAGCTCGCGCAGCAGGTCCTCAAAGTAGCTGCCGTCCAGCTCGCTACGCAGCTCCTCGTACACCGGGCCGTACTTGAGCGCCAGCGTTGCGGCGTCGTCATCGTAGAGCCAGGTGCTCAGCGCGTCGCACGCAATGGCCACGCCGTCGGCGATGCCGTAGTCGCGCTGGCGCAGGTCGTATTCGTTGCTGCTGATGATGGCTTCCAGGCGCTCGCGCGGAATGCCGTGCTCGCACAGGTCGCGGCAGGCGTCCTGGAACACGCGGCGCAGCTCGCGCGCCACGCCGGGCTGCGCGTTTTGCAGCATGATGAGCTCGTAGGGCTGCAGGCTTTCGGCCGCGGTGTAGCTCACCACGTTGCCGCCCAGGCCAGCGGCCAGAATGGCCTTCTTAACCGGCGCTTCGTTGGAGCCCAGCAGCGCCTCGAACAGGATGTCCGCGGCGATCGTGCGCTTGCGGTCGAGTGCGCTGCCCAGCACAAGGCCCAGGCCCACCAGGGCGTTTTCGGGCGTGGTGGACATCTCGACGCGCTTATACTCGCAGGTCACGGGTGTCTGCACGACCAGCGGATTGGGCGCCAGCGCAGACGGGTCCTCGCCGGCGGCGACGGCTGCGTCCATGCGGCGGCTCGCGGCGCTCGACTGCGACAGATAGCGCTCGTCCAAAAAGGCCAGCGCGCGGTCCACGTCCAGGTCGCCGTAGAGCGTGATGTAGGAGTTGGAGGGGTTGTAATGGCGCGCGTGCGTGTCCAGGAACTGCTCGTAGGTGAGCGCGGGAATCGCGCGCGGATCGCCGCCGCTCTCGTGCGCATAGGCCGTGTCGGGGTAGAGCGCGGCGTTGACGGCGTCGTCCAGCACGCTCATGGGGTCGGACAGCGCGCCCTTCATCTCGTTGAACACCACGCCGTTGTAGCGCAGCGTTCCCTCGCGTAGATTTTTGGGACATGCCTCAAAATCTACCTCGCCGGTGTCGTCATCGGCGCCGTCGCCCTCCGGCAGGTCCAGCTCGTAGTGCCAGCCTTCCTGCTCAAAAATGGTGGGCTTGGTATAGATGGCCGGGTTGAACACTGCGTCCAGGTACACGTCCATCAGGTTGTACAGGTCCTGTTCGTTGGTGGTGGCAACGGGGTAGATGGTTTTGTCGGGGTAGGTCATGGCGTTGAGGAACGTCTGCATGGAGCTCTTGATCAGGTCGACAAACGGCTCCTTGACGGGGAACTTGGCCGATCCGCACAGCACCGAGTGCTCAAGAATATGGAACACGCCAGTGGAATCGGCCGGCGGCGTTTTAAAACCGATGGCAAAGGCCTTGTTTTCGTCGTTGCACGCCAGGTACAGCAGGCGAGCGCCCGAGGTGGTATGGCGCAGCACGTAAGCGTCCGAGTCGAGCTCGGGTACGGTCTCGCAGCGCTCGACGGTAAAGCCGTGGCAGGTAGTGCCGGGCACCAGCAGCGCGGCAGCAGCGGCGCGCGGGTCGGTTGAGGTAGTGGACATATGCAGTCTCCTTTGACGCCCCAACGGGGGCGAATCGAGTCGAATCCCCGAGAGTATACCCATATGGGGCCGCGGCTCTGCATCGAACTGAAGACGATGTGGGTGGACTAGCCTAACTGGGTTGACGGCGGATGCCGCGGGTAGCCGCTGTATCCCGCTAAAGTGAAATAACACCCCGTTTACCGAATCATTTAGGAAATATATGGACTCCTAAAAAGTTCTAATACAATATAAGTCATCTATCTATAAACTGCTGATTTCTTGTAAAGGTATGGTTGATATGGTTGAGGCAAATAGCGTTATCCCCCTGTACAAACAGATTGTTCGTGCGCTTTCTGATTCAATCGCCAACGGCACGTACCGCCCGGGAGATAAGCTTCCGACCGAGGCGGAGCTTATCGAGCAATTTGGCGTGAGCCGAATAACGGTTCGCTCCGCAATTAAAGAAATGGAAGATGCTGGGCTTGTTGAGAGGGCCCGCGGCAAGGGCACGTTCGTTTCGTCGGACACGCAGATGTATGCCGCGGACGACCGTGAGAGCTTTACCCATTCGTGCCAGCTTGCGGGCAAACAGGCGTCTACCAGGGTTCTCGAAATGGGCTGGGACTTCCCAAGTCTGCGAGACGCGAAGTTCCTGGGCGTAGACGATACCCAAAAGGTATTGCGTAGCCGTCGTCTGCGCCTTGTGGATGGCAAGCCCACGATGCTGGAAACCAATAGCTATTCCGCTGCGCTTTCTTTTTTGGAGCATGAGTCCCTCGATGATTCGCTGATGGCGGTACTCGATCGCCAGGGGATCAAGATGGGTCCCAACACGCGTACGCTCGAGGTCTGCTATGCGAGCGAGCTCGAGGCGGCATACCTTAACGTGGAGCTGGACTCTTCGCTGCTTCTGTTTGTCGATAGACGTTATGCCCCAAGTGGCGAGCCGCTTTTCATCTCCCGTCAGGTGTACTGCACCGAGCGACTGAAGTTCTATTTGTAAATTAGAGATAGATTGGTCGATTTACCGACCAATTGTTACCGTTCGCGGATTTGGAAAATAGACACACCACGTAGGGTAGATTGCTAATATACTTTGTTATGACAATATAGTACGTCCTATTGGTATTGGAGAACTATGAATAGGATATTGCTAGCGAGTCATGGTTATCTCGCCCAAGGCATGAAAAGCTCTCTGGAGATTCTGATGGGCACCAACGACCGAATCGAGTGCCTGTGCGCCTATGTCGATGACGATTCAAGGGACGTCGCGGCGTTGATTGATGCATGGATGGAGACGAGGGACCCTGCCGACTCTTGGTTTGTCGTGACTGACATCTTTGGCGGCTCTGTAAACAACGAATTCATTCAGAGGCAGACCGACGGATCGTTTACGTTAATCGCTGGAATGAACTTGCCGCTGCTGGTGGAAATGGTTACACAGCTGGACTCCCTGGATGCGGACAAGGCCAAAGCCGCGGTCGAGGGATCGCGTTCGTTTATTCAGCTTTGCGAGGCGGCGGACATGCTTGCCGGCGCCGAGGAAGAAGAGTTCTAGTTAGTTCTGGTTCGAGCCCTAGCTAGGGGCCACACCTGTCATTCCCTTTATCACGTGCGGAGATGATAACGATGATTAAGCTTACGAGAGTTGATTACCGACTGATTCACGGCCAAGTTGCCATGTCCTGGACTCACGCTTTGGACGTAGATTGCATCTTGCTTGCCAGCGATGCTGTGGCAAAAGACGACATGAGGAAGGCGGCCTTGAGGCTCGCCCGCCCCAACGGCGTTAAACTCGTCATCAAGGATGTTGACGCTGCTATCGAGGCACTCAACAGCGGCGTTACCGACAAGTATTCGCTGTTTATCATCACTGAGACGATTGAAGATGTCTATCGTCTCGCTAAGGGTTGCAAAGACATCAAAGAGATCAATCTGGGCGGAACCCGAAAGACCCCTGAGACCACGCTTCATCCGACCCCTGCGATCTTTGCGACCGAGAAAGATGCTGAGCATATCCAAGAGCTCCTGGGCGATGGCGTGGCCATCGAAATCCGTCAGGTCCCCAATGACGCTAAGGTGTTTGCCAAGGACGTTTTCTAGCCGGAAACACGTTGATGCTCGGCATTTATTGAACCAATGCTTTATGCCTATGCCCGTCGATCATTTGATCGGCGGGCTTTTTATTAAAGAAAAATCAAAAAAATCTGAAATAGTTCTTGCATAGTTAGTTATATAAAGTATTATAACGTTATGGGATGAATGAAGGGTTCATCTAAGTGAGTTAGGAGTAAGGGATGTTCAATTTCGATGAGCCTCGTTACGAGAAGGTTGTGAGCGATGCCCTCGCTCTCCGTCCTCAGATTGAGGCTGCCGTGGACGAGGTCTGCGAGCAGGGCTATTCCAACATCTTCTTCATCGGCTGCGGCGGCACCTGGGCCCACACGCTCCCGATGAAGTACTGGGTCGAGACCACCACGGCCGACGTCGACGTCCACTGCGAGATCGCCGCCGAGTTCCTCGCGTGCCCGCCCAAGGCCTTCACCAAGGACTCGGTCTGCGTCTTCTCCACCCGTACCGGCACCACCCCCGAGATCATCGAGGCCGCCAAGTTCTGCCAGGAGCAGGGCGCCCGCACGCTGATGTACGTCTCCAACGACAACACCCCGGCCACCGAGTACGCCGACTACAAGTTCTTCAGCTTCGCCGAGGACGACGTCCTGTGCGAGGCCATCTACACCTACCAGATCACGCTGGTCGCCCGCTTCCTCAAGAACGCCGGCGCCTTCCCCAAGTACGACACCTTCATGGAGGAGTTCGGCAACATCGCCCCGTACCTCATCAAGGCCAAGGACGCCCAGGACGAGCGCTGCGCCGCCATGGCCGAGGACTTCAAGGACACCGACTACCACATGGTGATCGGCTCCGGCATGCTCTGGGGCGAGGCCTACGACTACGCCATGTGCATCCTCGAGGAGATGCAGTGGATCAAGACCAAGTCCATCCACGCCGCCGAGTTCTTCCACGGCACCATCGAGCTGTGCGAGGAGGGCACGAGCCTCATCATGCTCTACGGCGAGGACGACACCCGCAAGCTCATGGACCGCGTGGACAACTTCACTCACATGCTCGCCGACGAGAAGGGCGTCCATGTCCGCGTGAACAAGTTCGACACCGCCGAGGTCGAGCTGCCGTTCAGCGACCCCGAGTTCCGCAAGATCGTCTCCCCGATGGTCACCTACACCATCACCGAGCGCCTGAGCTGCCATCTCGAGCACGTCCGCAACCACCCGCTCACCACGCGTCGCTACTATCACCAGATGAATTACTAATCCTCTCAAATTGCTGCGGTTGTCTGCAGGCGAGCTGCGCAGAATGCCTCGCCTGCAGACCTGTTTCTGGGGTTGATCGAAATGGTTGTCCAGTATCTTCTAGTTGCACTGGTCGCATTTATTGCGTCCATGGACGAGCAATTATTTGGCATTACGATGCTTGGTCGTCCGCTGTTTACGAGCCTGTTTGTCGGCTTGATCCTTGGCGATGTCCAGCAGGGCGTTATCGTCGGCGCGGCTTTGGAGTCCATGTTCATGGGCGCCATCATGGTCGGCGCGGCGGTTCCTCCCGAGGTCTATGCCTCCGGCGTGCTTGGCTGCGCGTTTGCCGTCATTACGGGTACGGGCACGGCAACTGCCGTCGCGCTCGCCCTTCCCGTCTCCGTCTTCCTTCAGGTGTGGCGCAACTTCTGCTACGCCGTTCCGGGTGCCTTTGCCTGCAAGAAGATTGAGACCGCTCTGGCAAATCGCGATCTTGCCAAGGCGAATCTGTACCATCTGACTATCGTGCCGCTGTCGATTGGCATTCCGTCTGCACTGCTGGTGTTTGGCTCACTGTTCTTTGGTGCCGACCTTATCAACAATGCGCTCAACGCGATTCCGCAGTTTGTGATGGACGGCCTCAACGTTGCGTCCGGCGTCATGGTCTGCATCGGCTTCGCTCTTCTTATCAGGACCATGGGCGATAACAAGCTCCTTCCCTGGCTGTTCCTGGGCTTCATTATGGTCATCTACCTCAAGATGGACGTGGTCGGCGTCGCCGCAGCTGCCATTTGCGTCGCGCTGCTCCTGGCCTTCCGCGAGGGCTCGTCCGGTCCGCAGACGGTTGCTGCAGATGAAGAGGAGGACTTCTAATGGCTATCCAGAACACCGACCTCAAAGAGGCCAAGAAGGACGCGATTATGACTCCCGATATGTATCGGAGCATGTTCCTTCGCCAGTTTACGAGCCAGTGCTCGCAGTCGTACGACAAGATGATGGCAATGGGCTTCATGTACACCATTCAGAAGCCCCTGCGAAAGATCTATCCCAACGACGACGATTACTATGCGGCGCTCGATCGCCATACCGAGTTCTTTAACATCACGCCTCATGTGCTTCCGTTTGTAGCCGGCCTAACGGTTTCGATGGAAGAGCAGGCGGCTGCCGATAAGAACTTCGACACGTCCTCGATTAACGCCATGAAGGTCGGCCTCATGGGACCGCTTTCCGGCATCGGCGATTCGTTCTACTGGGGTACGTTCCGCGTGGTTGCCGCCGGCATTGGTATTGGCATCGCTTCGACGGGCAACCCGCTCGGCCCCATCGTGTACGCGCTCATCTACTCCGTGATTAACTTTGCAACGCGTATCGTCGCCGCCCATCTGGGTTACGACTTGGGAACCAAGTTTTTGCAGCAGTCCGAAGAGAGCAACCTTATGTCTCGCATGACGCATGCTGCCGGTGTCCTCGGAATGACCGTTATCGGCGCCATGATTGCGGCACAGGTCTCGCTGTCCACGGCTTTGACCTTTGACGTGGGTGGTTCGGAGATTGTCCTGCAGGATCTGTTCGATTCGATCTTCCCCGGTCTGCTGCCCTTGCTGGCAACGTTCGCTTGCGTTGCCCTCTATAAAAAGGGCGTCAAGACCATTTGGATCATCTTGGGCATCTTCGCAATCTGCATCATCGGAACGGGCTTGGGAGTGTTCGCGGCGGCGTAATGTTGACTGCTATGCTCGCGCGTTGGATAACTAACTGACCGTTTGAAAACGGGGCTCGGCGTAAGGCCGACCCCGTTTTTTGTTTGAGGGATTTTCCGACCGTCCAATAATCCACGCTCATGCATCACTCACGCATCTCTCGTCTCTCATTCGTCACTAACACGAGAGATAGATTAAAGACGAGAGATAATTACGAGAGATAGCTCAGCAGCAAAAAGACAAGCAACCATGGTATTGTCTCAATATCGATTGTTCTACCAGCAAAAACATGATTTAATGAAGCAGGTAGAGATATCTTATCTCTCATCTTTCACTCATATCTAATACGAGAGATAACAGAAAGACGAGAGATAATTACGAGAGATAACTGAGAGACGAGGGAAATCCGTCTGCGGCATTCTCCGCAGGACCGAGCGAAGGGACGTGCAGATGAACGAAAACGAGCTGGCCGGTTTGCTCGAGTCTTTAAAGCGCATGGGTTCGGATGACCTTAACGTCGAAGTAAAAGAGAGCGCCACGACGCTTTCCCGCGACGTATGGGAAACGGTCAGCGCTTTCGCAAACACCGCCGGCGGCATCATCGTACTCGGAGTGAGCGAGCGTGCGGGTTTTGTCCCAGTTGCAAACTTTGAGACCGAGAAAGTGCTCAACCAATTCGTGGCGGGCATGGGCGATGCCGGCGGTCGTGGAAAGCTGGCCAATCCGCCCAAATACACCATTGAGCGCGTGGAGCTTCGGGGTACCGTTGTTCTCGTCATCACAATCGAGGAGCTCGACCCGTCGAGCAAGCCTTGCTATGTAATAGAACGGGGCGCCCAGGGCGGCAGCTACAAGCGCATCGATGACAAAGACGTGCCGCTTTCGTCGACCGAGGTTTTGGCGCTGTCGTCATACGAACGGACGAGTCCTAGCGATCGCGATACGGTGCCCGGCACGAGTGTGGGCGATCTCGACGAGTCGCTGGTCGACCGCACGATAGAGCGTGCCTATTCGCTGACGCCTGGAGCGATGCGCGGTGCGGCGGACAAGAAGACAAAGATGGAGCGTCTGAATTTCCTCGACTTCCAGGGCAATGTTACCAAGGCCGGCCTCCTTGCCGCGGGCGTTTACCCTCAGCAGTTCTATCCCAAGCTCTTCATTGATGTGGCTGTCCACGTGGGAACTCAAAAGGGAGCTGCGGGGCCACTAAGGTTTATGGACCGCACAGTCTGCGAGGGCACCCTAGGCGAGATGATTTCGGATGCCGTCGCAGCTGTCGCCAAAAACCTGCGCCGCATCTCGACCGTCCAAGGCGTCTCGCGTATCGACTCGCTGGAGATCCCCGAGGAGGTCCTGCGCGAGGCAGTCGCCAACGCGGTTATCCACAGGGAATACGGGGATCGGTTCTGTGGGCAATCGATCGCCGTCGACGTCTTTGACGATCGTGTCGAGGTGACGAATCCTGGCGGCCTTTACGGGGGAAAGACTCGAGAGAACTTGTTTGACGGCAGCTCCCGATGCCGTAACGCGACGCTCGTGAAACTCATGTCGATTGTCCCGCTTCCGGATGGCGCAGGTTCGCCGGCTGAGGGCAATGGCTCGGGCATCCCGATGATGATCGATGCCATGCGCGCGCATGGTCTGGCCGAGCCCCTGTTCTGCCCGGGGTTCGATCGGTTCAAGGTCGTACTTTACCGTTCAAAGATCGAGCCGGTCGATCATGGCGGAGGCTTAATTGTGACGGCACTCAAACACTACGGCGAGCTGGGGACGCGTGAGCTGGCAAAACGCACGGGGCTTACAATTTCCCAGGTTAGGTCGCGCGTCAACGCGCTCATTGCTCAAGGCGAGCTTGAGCCCACGGCGCCGTCGACAAGCCGCAACCGCAAATATCGACTGTCAGAGCGCGTGGAATAAATGCGTTAGTGGACGAGGCGACCCAATAATCGACCCTCGATTGGCGCCCACTAAGGTAAAGCGGTTGTTGCCCAGTCGACGGTGATGCTAAAGACTCGGCTTACGCCGGCATGGCCCCGAACCCGTCCATCAGGAACAGCCTGAGAACCAGCTTGATGACATTTCCCGGTTTGACTTCAGCCGTGCCAAAGACGCTGCGCTCGGCGAGCTCGCTGCAGTATGCGTAGATATCGCGGATAAGGTCCGCGCCCGAAAGCGTAAACATGTAGCCTGCGTCCGAAAGCGCATTGGGTGCGGCGGGCAACTTGGTCATGCGACAAAAGGTCAACAGGTCGGGCGCCATAGCGTCTTGGTAGCCAAGATGGCCGCCGTCTTTTTGTGCGGCGAGTTCCAGCTGGCGTACTCGATCCAGCGCCGCTGCCAGCACAAAGCTCGGTGTGGGCGCATTGACGTCTTCCGTGTTCGCCACGAGTTTGCCCGCCGCCTGTGTGACAAGCCAGGCGACCTCGCGCTGGCAACGCACGGCCTTGCGCGTAACCGGCTTGATGGACGAAGAAGAAACGCTCCCCTTAGGCGGATTCGAAGCAGCCATAAGACCCTCCCATGAACAATCCGGCCCAACAAGCCCGGATGAAACACGTGCTACATCAGTATACAGGGGAGTGGGGTAGCGGGGTACAAGCGCGCCAGCGGCAAACCGAGAGCATCAACAATGTGCCTCCGCTCTATTTGGACGATGGTACGTGGGTCATTAAGTACTCGGTTCAAGCGCCGGGTACCGTTGGTTTTCGAGACCAGAATTACAACCGTAAAATGCTCAACTGCATGGAATGTGACGTCCCAGTCGGAGTCATATTTGCAACCGAGGTGGGCTATAAGGTGCTCGGCCTTGCGTTTGTTGAGCGGTTCGAGCCCGAAAACGGATGGTTTGTTCTGCACGGTCCTGTTCATAAAGGCGGACCGGACCCTCGTTTTGCGCCCGACATGAGTTATCTGAAGCACATACCCGTCGATATTGAGTTTGCCGGACAGGGTGCGACCGACGATGAAATTTGGCTTTGGCGGTCTTTTACGATCGTGCTGTTTGATCGGATCGCGTGGCGATGCAATCTCGCACACGCCTGCCGGTGCATGCTCTTCCTGATTTGTATAGCGAGAGGGGAGCGAACGTGAGCTGGCGAGGCGATATTGCGATGGGGAAGTACGGAAAACTGCCGTGCGCCCTTATAGACAACAAAATGTTTCCGAGCGTAGAAGTTGATTGCGGGTCGTTTGTCGTCGCCTGTCCTTGCTGCGGCTCGCAAATACCGTGCCTCGACATTCGGTTCATCGATGCGTGCGACAGACTTAGCGACGAAGTGAGAAAACGGACAGGCGTTCATATGCCGGTGTATCAGGAGAAATGCCCTGTTTGTGGCCTCGATATCGTGTACGACGCCGGCGACGAGGGATAGGTGATGCGGAGGAGCTGGCTGTGAAGGCATCTCTGTCCCTATAAATAAATCCCCTCACCGAGCTGCTTGTGGAACTTGGCGTGATGGTCGCGTGCCCAGGTAAAGAGCGCCTGGTCAAAGTCGGTGCGCGTGGCCGGGACGCCAAAGACGCCGGCAACTTCGACACGCACAAACTCCAGTGCCGGCAGCTTGTTGATGGCGGTGAGGGCAAACGGGGACGTGGGTTCTTCGAACAGATAGTGGCTGCCTTGCAGCGCGTCGCAACTGGTGCACGTGTTGCCGAGCGACGGGGCTTTGGAGGCTCGTGCGCCTACGGGTTTGTAGCCACAGCGCTTAGAAAGATAGTCGCGGATCTCGCCCGGGACGCAGCCAAGAGCGGGAACAATGGCGAGCGCGTTGGCATTGGCCGTGTCGATGGTAATGTGCCCGGCTTCGTTGGGCGCGTGCGCAATGGCGATGCCCTTGCCGTCATCGGTTCGATAGGGAATACCGAAGGCCGCGACCGAGGTCTCTTCGTGGCATTTCCAGCACTCGCGCTTGCCCAGTACTAGATATATATACGGCGCTGAGGGGTCAGATCGGTCAACACCGGGCAGCCACTCGGCAAAGGGCTCGGGGTTGACGCCGCTGGGTACATACCAGATCTTCTTGGTCCGGTCCCATTTGGCGCCCAGCGCCTTGGCTTCTTCTTTGTGCGAAAAGGGGACATCGAGCTCGGTGCGCATGGCGGCTCCTTGGTGCTGCAGGTGCAAGTGGCTCAAGGATACCGTAGGGCGCAGACATCGCGGCGTTTTGCTTAGAAGTTGCGGTGCGGACTGATTGGTTATGCCGATGGATAGATCGGCAAGTAGATGGTCGGCTTTTGGCCAGTTGGGCGGTTGGAGCAGCTTGCGGCGCAGTTTTGTGCCTGGCTATTGTTGATGTTGGGGTATTGAATATATTTGGCTGCCATTCGTCAGGTGAATTGTTGTTACGTTGCGATGACGGTTGGAACTGCCAGCGGATTTAGCGACATAAAACAAAACAGCCCAGAGGACATAGTCTCTGAGCTGCGAACATTTGGTGGGCGTTAGAAGATTTGAACTTCTGACCTCTTCCGTGTCAGGGAAGCGCTCTCCCCCTGAGCTAAACGCCCGATCAAGGGTGCGCAAGCGCGCAAGGGATAATATAACGGAGCCTGAACTCGGTGGCAAGAACATTTTTAAAAATCGCTTACATTGTGGAATTCGGGGGTCTTGTCATATCCATTTCAAAAGAGCCTGCTGCCGCGATTTGGCTGTCGCATAATGCAAGGCCATTGCGGTGTCGAGCTATGGAAAGACGCCTGCGGAATTGTCCTACCGATAAGCGGACAAGCTTTCGGCTGGTGCCTTCGCCGTGGTAAGGTAAGCCGAATTGCTTCCAGACTGTTTCGGGGGAGTGGAATGAGCAAAGAGTGTGTCGAGCAGGTCGAAGGCGCAGGGGCTTCGGTGCCGATGACCGATATATCGAACATTGATGTGCCCGAGGGCACCGACGAGCTCAGCCGCAACACCCGTCGCGCATGGCGCGACCGCCTGAACAGCGCTTCGACGCGCAAGATGATCACGGGCGTCTTGGCTACGCTGGTGGGCGGTTCGTTTTGGGGCTTCTCGGGCACCAGCGCGAGCTTTCTGTTCGATACCTACCACGTCGACACCTTGTGGCTTATGAGCGTGCGTCAGATTCTCGCCGGTCTACTCTTTATGGCCGTGGTTGTTACGCGCGACCGCGAGCGCCTGATTAAGCTCTGGACCACACCCGCCGATCGCAAACAGCTGCTGCTCTTTACCGCCTTTGGTCTGCTGTTCAACCAGTTTTGCTATCTTTCGGCCGTGCGCCTGACGAACGCCGGAACCGCGACGGTGCTCCAGTGCCTGCAGCTCGTTATCATCATGGGCTACACCTGCGTGACCGATCGCCGCATGCCGCGTACTCGCGAAGTCATCGGCATTGGCCTGGCTCTGGGTGGAACCTTTTTAATCGCCACCGGCGGCGACCCCACCAGCCTGAATATCTCGCCACTTGGCCTGGCAGCAGGTCTTATGTGTGCGGTCAGCGCCACGTGTATGGCGGTGATTCCCGCCAAGATCCTGCCCGAATACGGCAGCCCAATCGTCACGGGCTCGGCAATGCTCACGGCGGGCGTGGTCTCGTGCGTCTTCGTGCAGCCTTGGGCGCATATGCCGGCACTCGACGCTGCCGGCGTCGAGGCGCTCGCGGTGTTCGTGGTTATCGGCTCGTTTTTTGCTTACATGCTCTATATGCAGGGCGTTAAGGACATCGGCTCGGTGCGTGCGAGTCTCATCGGAACTGTGGAGCCGGTTTCGGCGACCATCACCAGCGCCGTTATGCTGGGCACGGTGTTTTTGCCGACCGACCTTATCGGCTTTGCCATGATCATCGTGATGATGTTCCTCACGGTGTAGCTGGCGCCGCCGCCAAGACGGAAAAGGTGTTGTGCCGCATTTTCGCCAATTGATGTCCGTGTCTGGAGTTTAGCTGTCGATGCCCAAAATGCCATAAACTAGTAACGTTATGGACTTTTTCATTGCGACTCAATTGCGAGGATTTCTTTATGGCTGGTAATCACTTTAAGGGCAGCGATAGCGGCCGTCCTGCAGTTCCGCCGCGTCCGAACGGGGCTGGTAAGGCCGGCACGCCGGGCGGCGCTGGACAGGGCGGTTCCGGTAAGCGCGTGTCCCCGGGCGAGACGGCGATGTTTACCGCTCTGTACGAGCAGTCTCAAAAGGCAAAAAAGACCGGCCGTGCAAGAGGGAATGTCTTTGCGGGCGGTGCAACCTCCGCGTCGCAGCCGAGCGGGGCTCCTTCGGTACCTGCGAACAACGCAGGTGCTGCCAACGCCGCAAATGCCGCCGGCAACGTTAATGCCGGCAAGGCCGCCAACAATACTCCCTCTGCCGGTGGCGCGGGGCTTACGGGTAACCTTGGCACGATTTATACCGGTGCCTCCGAGACTGGCACGTTCGCCCGCCTGGATGATAGCGGTGCCGAGTTTGCGGGCTCGGGTTCCAAGGAAGATTATTACGATTTTGGCTTGAACTACGGTAGCGACGCTTCGTCGAGTTCGACCTCTGACGGTCTGGTCCGTCATCGCCATCGCAAGGGCGAACGCAAAAAGCGTCACACCGGCGCCATTATTGCCGCTGTAGTCGCGGTGCTTCTCGTTGCGCTTGGCGCAAGCGGCTTTATGCTGCTTAACTCGGCAAAGACCGTAAAGAGCGAAGCGAAGGAGGCTGTCGAGATCGTCGGTGGCCTTAAGGACAAGGTCACGTCGGGCGATTTTTCGACGCTGCCTGACGACGCGAAGAAGATTGATGAGCTTTGCGACAGCATGAAGGCGGAGACCTCGAGCCCGCTGTGGACGGCGGCTTCGTTTATCCCGGTGTATGGCAGCGACATCAATGCGGCCCGCACCATGATCGACGCCCTGTCCGATGTCTCGAGCAATGCGCTGGTTCCCATGGCCGATAACCTTTCGCAGGCCACGCCCGGCAAGCTGTTTCAGGACGGCATGATTAACGTGTCCGCGCTGCAGGCGGTCGCCGATTCGCTTTCCAGCAGCTCGAAGGTGTTCAAGAGCGCCAACGAGAAGATCCAGGGCATTGGCGATACTCATATTTCCCAGGTGACCGAGCTGGTCGATAAGGCCAAGGACGGCTTTGCCACCCTCAACGGCGCGGTTGACGCGGCGGAGAAGGTCGCCCCCGTCCTTCCCCAGATGCTCGGCGCCAACGGCCAGACGCGCAACTACCTTATGTACGCGATGAACAACGTCGAGATTCGTGCCTGCGGCGGCTTTGGCGGTTCGCAGGGCCTGATTTCGGTCACCGACGGCCAGATGTCGATTGGCGAGTTTGTTCCATGTATTGCGCTTGGCAAAGACGAGGCGGTTGAGAGCGTCGACGAAGAGGACGAGGCACTGTTTGGCGACCACAGTAACCTGTACAACTCTGGTAACGCGTATTCGCCCGATTGGCCCCGCAACTCGCAGCGTGTCGCCGCGCTGTGGAAGTCCCAGTATGGGCAGGACGTTGACGGCGTCGTGGGTATCGACCCGGTGTTCCTGCAGTATCTGCTGGGCCTCGTCGGTAATGTCTCGCTGCCCGACGGAACGGTTGTCGACGGCACCAACGCCGCAAAGGTCCTCATGCACGATGTGTACTGGAACTATCCGGTCGAGGAGTCTGACGGCATCTTTGCATCCGTCGCCAGCGCTGCCTTCGACAAGATCCTTGGCGGTATCGGCGATGTCGATGTTACGAAGCTTGTCAGCGCCGTTGAGCGCGGTGCCGAAGAGGGCCGCCTGATCGCGTGGATGAAAAACGATGACGAGCAGAATGCCATCAAAGAGACGGGCATTGACGCTTCGCTGCCCGATCCGGATGACCCGAGTGAAGATCCCGTCGCTGGTGTCTACTTTAACAACCTGAGCTTCTCCAAGCTCGACTGGTACCTGAATGCCGATACGCAGATTGGCCAGGGCGTCAAGAACGGTGACGGCACGTGCTCGTATCGCATCACCGTTACCCTGACGAACATCATGACGCAGGAGGAGGCAGGCAAGCTGCCCGACTACGTCGCGGCGAGCGCGCCCGATGCAGCGCGCGACGACGAGCGTCTGAATGTCTCGTTGTTTGCACCGACGGGCGGCAACATTACTGATCTGACCGTCGAGGGCACCCAGTTTGGTCTTGGCGCCGCTACGTGGCATGGAATCCCCTTCTATTCGGGCACCGTTGACCTGCATGCTGGCGAGACGACGACGATCACATATACGCTGACCACGTCGGCCGAGGCGGGGGACAAGTCGCTTACGCTGCGTCAGACTCCTACATGCCAGGCGGCTCGCGACAGCGCGTCGGCGTAGGGTTTTTCTGGTAGCGCAGATAATCGAGTACCATTTTGGGGCGGACAGACAATCTGTTCGCCCCTATTTTGTAAGGAGAGCGCATGAAGTACTTTGGCACCGACGGCTTTCGCGGTGAGGCCAATGTTGGGCTGACGGTAGAGCACGCTTATAAGATTGGTCGTTTTGTGGGCTGGTATTACGGCGCCAACCGCGAGCGCAAGGCACGCGTCATCGTGGGCAAGGACACGCGTCGCTCGAGCTACATGTTCGAGGCGGCGCTGGTGAGTGGCTTGGTCGCGAGCGGCGCGGACGCATATATGCTGCACGTGATTCCAACGCCGGGCGTGGCGCATCAGACCGTGGAGGGCTGCTTCGATTGCGGCATCATGATCAGCGCGAGCCACAACCCGTTTTGCGATAACGGCATTAAGCTCGTCAACAGCGACGGCTTTAAGATGGACGAGGACGTGCTGGAGCTCATCGAGGACTATATCGATGGTAAGAGCGAAGTTCCGCTGGCAACGGGCAACCACATTGGCGCCACGGTGGACTATATGCAGGGCCGCAACCGCTATATTGCTTCGCTCATCGCAAGCGCGAACTTTTCGCTGCAGGGTGTCAAAATCGGCATCGACTGCGCCAACGGCTCGGCGTCCTCGGTGGCCAAGCCGGTGTTCGACGCGCTGGGCGCCGATGTGCGCGTGATCAACGCCGCGCCTGATGGCTTTAACATCAACGTCGACTGCGGCTCCACGCATATGGAGCGTTTGCAGCGCCACGTGGTGGAGCAGGGCCTGGACGTGGGCTTTGCCTACGACGGCGATGCCGACCGCTGCCTGGCCGTGGACGAGCGCGGCCGCGTGGTCGATGGCGACCAGATCCTGTACGTGTGCGGCGTGTACCTGAACAAGCACGGTCGCCTTTCGGGCGGTACCGTGGTGCCGACGATTGCCAGCAACTTTGGCCTGGTCAAGTCGCTGGAGCTTGCCGGCCTGAGCGCCGTGACCAGCGGCGTGGGCGACCGTCACGTGTATGCCAAGATGCGCGAGGGCGGCTACAGCCTGGGCGGCGAGCAGACGGGTCATACGATCTTTGGCGATATCGAGCGCACGGGCGACGGCATCATGACCTCGCTGCGCGTAATGGAAGTGATTCGCGCCGAGCGCGAGACGCTCTCGCAGCTCACGGCTCCGTGCAAGCTGCTGCCGCAAGCGCAGGTTGCCGTGCGCGTGGCCGACAAGGATGCCGCGCTCGAGAACATGGGCGTGCAGGATGCGATCGCCGAGGCCGAGGCCGCGCTGGCGGGCGAGGGCCGCGTGCTCGTGCGCAAGAGCGGAACCGAGTCGGTGATTCGCGTGCTGGCTGAGGCTCCGGACCAATCGGCCGCCGACGCCGCCATGAAGCGCATCGCCGCTGCACTCGAGGCTCTGTAGTTACGCGGTTTCCCAAACCGCGTAACTGCTCGACGCTGCAAACGGCCCCAAGCGGCAATCTGACGTTCAATTTCAAGGGCGCGACCAGAAGGTCAGCGCCCTTTCATTTCACGTCACCTTGCTCGCTTGGGGTCGTTTTCGCTGACGTTTCCAGAACATCGGCGTCAACCTAGACGTTTAAGAACATCCCCAATGACTAGGTGGAAAAAGGGGGGCGCCGCGGAACCAACCCGCGGCGCCCCTTTTGCGTTGGCGTGTTGCCTAAGCTTTACAGCCCGTACAGCGTGGTGAACTTGTCCTGCAGGTAGCTGCAGTAGTAACGGGCGTCAAAGGCCATACCGCAGGCGCCCTTGATGAGTTCCGGCGCGTCTTTGGCGCGGCCCCACTGCCAAATGTGCTCGCCCAGCCAGGCACGGACGGGCGCCAAATCGCCGCTCGCGCAGGCACCGGTAAGGTCGACGCCGTCGCGGCACATGGCCGGCACAAACATAGCGTCGTAGGCGCTACCCAGCGCATACGTGGGGAAGTAGCCAAACGAGCCACCGCTCCAGTGCGTATCCTGCAGGCAGCCGTGCGTGTCGTCGGGAACGGGAATGCCCAGGTACTCATCCATAAAGCGATTCCAAAGCGCGGGGATGTCCTTGGCCGTGGCCTCGCCGGCAAACAGCATGCGCTCGATCTCGTAGCGCACCATAACGTGCAGCGGATAAGTGAGCTCGTCCGCCTCGGTGCGGATCAGCGACGGCCGTGCGATGTTCACGGCGCGGTAGAGCGTATCCTCGTCCACACTGCCATAGACCTCGGGCGCGTGACGGCGTAGCACCTCGAGCAGCGGGCCCATAAAGGCGCGGCTGCGACCCACGGTGTTCTCAAAGAAGCGGCTCTGGCTCTCGTGGATGCCCATGGAGGTGCCACCTTCAAGACAGGTGCGCGCATAGGCAGGATTGACGCCTAACTCGTACATGGCGTGGCCCGCCTCGTGGATGATGCTGTAGACGTTGGAGATGCAGTCGTCCTCGTAGATGTGCGTCGCGATGCGCGCGTCGCCCACGGCAAAGCCCTCGCTAAACGGGTGCTCGGTAAAGGCAAGCGTGGTGTCGTTCAGGTCCAGGCCGACGAGCTTCATAAGGTCGAAGCTCATGGCGCGCTGGGCGGCCTCGGGCACGCGGGCGTGCAAAAAGTCGGCAGCGGGCTGCTGGCCGCGCTCGCCGATGGCGTGCACGAGCGGCACGACCGTCGCCTTGACCTCATCGCAAAACGCATCGAAGCTCTTGGCGGAAAGGCCGCGCTCGTACTGGCCGAGCCAAACATCGTATGGGTCGCGCTTGGGGTCCATGAGCTCGGCCTGATGCTTGAGTTGGGCGACGATTCTATCCACATAGGGCTCAAAGCTCGCCCAGTCATTAGCCGTCTTGGCTTTGTGCCACACGGCGTCGGCCTCGCAGGTGAGCCTGGTCCAGGCCTCGGCCTCCTCGGTGGGAATAACGCTTGCCTCGCGCTGGTCGCGGCCGAGCACGCGGATCTCGTCGAGCAGCTGCGGGTCGTCGATCTTGCCGCCGGCGACGGTTTCGCGTGCCAGCGAGCGCACAAGTTCGACAGACTTTTCGCTGGTCAGGAGCTTATGATGCTCGCCGGCAAGGGTGCCCATGGCGTCGGCGCGCGCTGCGGCGCCGTTGGCGGGGGCAATGGTCGCGCCGTCAAACTCGGCAATCTTGAGCAGGTACTCGCGGGTCCACAGCTTGCCCTCGAGCTTGCGGAATTTCTTGACGGCCTTATCGACCTTCATGCCTTTGGGCGTCTTGCCCGCTGCGGGCTCGGCCTTCTTATCGTGCTTCTTTCCCATACCATATCCTTGATCTCGCGAGCCGAGCACCACGGATAGGCGCACGGCCAGTTTGCACAGCTACTTGCCTTGTACCCAGCACGAACAAAATGGAACGCGGCGATGCGCCCACACAATGTGCTATCCTATAGCCCAATGCGTTGACGGAGAGGGTTTTGCCCGCCGCGTCGCCGGCAAGAGAGGGAAGGTCATGGGCTGCAAGCCTTCCTGCGGTGGCAAGGGCCAAGCGTTCACTCCCGAGCAGCAACCTCAACGGGCGCGCGGCCAGTGGCGGCGATGTCCCCAGTAGGGAAGCCGTGAGCCTCGCGACAAGGGGCAAAGAGTGGGCGCGGCGGGCCAGACATCCGCCGGGTCAAACAAGGTGGTACCGCGGAATTCAACCGTCCTTGGGCAATGCACATGCCCGAGGACGGTTTTTTGTTACCGAACCGGGCCGCGTTTTCGCAACGTCAGACGGTGGCAGCCGCCTCGGCAAGCGGGGAGCGCGAGAGACGAAAGGGAAGACATGAGTCTGATTGATGATCTGGTCAAACTCGAGGAAGAGGCCAAGGAGCTCGTCGCAGGCGCCGACGACGCCGCAAAGCTCGAGGCCGCGCGCGTTGAGCTGCTCGGCCGCAAGGGCCGCATCACCGGCCTGATGCGCATGATGGGCAAGCTCGCCCCCGAGGATCGTCCCGTGATGGGCAAGCGCGCCAACGAGATGCGCCAGCTGATCGAGGGCATGCTCGACGAGCGCACCACCGAGATGAAGGCCGCCGCCCTCAAGCACGCACTCGAGCACGACGCCGTCGACATCACGCTGCCGGGCATCCGTCCGCAGATCGGTCACCAGCACCTGATCAAGCAGATCATCGAGGAGGCCGAGGACATCTTCTGCGGCATCGGCTACACCGTTGAGTCCGGCCCCATGGTCGACACCTCCTACTACAACTTCACCGCGCTCAACGCCCCCATGGATCACCCGAGCCGCTCGGCCCGCGATACCTTCTACGTGGTCGACAACAACCCCGGCAGCGTCGCGCACCCCGAGGCGCATGCCCATGGCGAGTCCGACGTACTGCTGCGCACCCAGACCTCGGGCGTGCAGATCCACACCATGGAGTCGCAAAAGCCGCCCATCTACATGATCTGCCCGGGCACCGTCTATCGTCCCGACACGGCCGACGCCTGCCACCTGCCGCAGTTCAACCAGATCGAGGGCCTGGTCGTCGACGAGGGCATCACCTTTGGCGATCTTAAGGGCACGCTCGACTACTTTGTTAAGTGCATGTTTGGCGAGGATCGCAAGACGCGCTACCGCCCGCACTTCTTCCCCTTCACCGAGCCTTCCTGCGAGGTGGACGTGAGCTGCCACGTGTGCGGCGGCAAGGGCTGCAACTTCTGCAAGCACAGCGGCTGGATCGAGATTCTGGGCTGCGGCATGGTCGACCCCAACGTCCTGATCAACTGTGGCATCGACCCCGAGAAGTACACCGGCTTCGCCTTTGGCATTGGCGCCGAGCGCGTCGCGGCCTTGCGCTACGACCTGCCCGACCTGCGCACGTTGATGACGGGCGACATGAGGTTCTTGAACCAGTTCTAGAACGCTTTCTTCTTAGTTGCAGTTTCCGGCTCAAAGCCGCATTTATGAAAGGAGACCAGTTATATGCGCGTTTCTTACGACTGGCTCAAGACCATGATCGATATTCCGGAGGATCCCAAGACCCTTTCGGACGAATATATCCGTACCGGCACCGAGGTCGAGGCGATCGACACCGTGGGCGAGTCCTTCGACCACGTGGTGACTGCCAAGGTGCTCACCAAGACCCCGCATCCCGATAGCGACCATATGTATGTGTGCTCGGTCGATGTGGGCGACAAGAATCTCGACGCCGACGGCAATCCCGCTCCGCTGCAGATCGTCTGTGGCGCGCAGAACTTCGAGGCCGGCGACCACATCGTCACGGCCATGATTGGCGCTGTCCTGCCCGGCGACGTCAAGATCAAGAAGAGCAAGCTTCGCGGCGTCGTATCCATGGGCATGAACTGCTCCGCGCGCGAGCTCGGCCTGGGCGGCGACCACTCCGGCATTATGATCCTGCCCGAGGATACGCCCTGCGGCATGCCGTTTGCCGAGTATGTTGGCTCGAGCGACACCGTGCTCGACTGCGAGATCACGCCCAACCGCCCCGACTGCCTGTCCATGATCGGCATGGCCCGCGAGACCGGCGCCATCTTCGACCGCGATTTCCACGTTGAGCTGCCCGCCATCAAGGCCGAGACTGGCCGCGCGACCGACGACGAGCTTTCCGTCGAGATCGCCGACGAGGGCCTGTGCGACCGCTACGTCGCCCGCATCGTGCGCAACGTGAAGGTCGGCCCCTCGCCCGACTGGATGGTCAAGCGCCTCAACGCCCTGGGCGTGCGCCCGCACAACAACATCGTCGACATCACCAACTATGTGATGATGCTCACCGGTCAGCCGCTGCACGCCTTTGACCTGGACACCTTTGCCGAGCGCGATGGCCATCGTCGCGTGGTGGTTCGCGCCGCCCAACAGGACGAGAAGTTTACGACCCTCGACGGCGAGGAGCGCGTGCTCGACGCCGGCATGGGCCTCATCACCGACGGCGAGCGCCCCGTGGCGCTGGCCGGCGTTATGGGCGGCATGGATTCCGAGATCGAGGACGACACCGTCGACGTGATGGTCGAGAGTGCCTGCTTCAACGCCGGTCGCACTTCGCACACCAGCCGCGACCTGTCGCTGATCTCCGATGCCTCCATTCGCTTTGAGCGCCAGGTCGACGAGACCGGCTGCGTGGATGTCGCCAACGTCACGTGCGCGCTGATCGAGGAGATCGCCGGCGGCGAGGTTGCTCCCGGCTACGTCGACGTTTTCCCCGCGCCCAAAACCATCGACAGCATTAAGCTGCGTCTGGCCCGCGTGCATGCCATCTGCGGCGCCGACATCGAGCCCGACTTTATCGAGCGCTCGCTCACCCGCCTGGGCTGCACCGTCGAGCTCGACGGCGAGGACTTTATGGTCACCCCGCCGAGCTTCCGTCCCGACCTGCCGCGCGAGATCGATCTGATCGAGGAGGTCCTGCGCCTGTGGGGCATGGGCCGCGTGACGGCGACCATCCCGGCTGCCAAGAACCATATTGGCGGCTTGACCCGCGAGCAGAAGCTCACCCGTAAGGTCGGCGAGATCCTGCGCGCCTGCGGCCTCAACGAGACCACGACCTTTGGCTTTGCCGCCCCGGGCGACCTGGAGAAGATCGGCATGTCCACCGAGGGCCGCGGTTGCCCCGTGGTGCTCATGAACCCGCTGGTGGCCGAGCAGACCGAGATGCGTCGTTCGCTGCTGCCGGGCCTGCTGCAGTCCGTGGCCTACAACGAGGCCCACGGCACGCCCAACGTGCACCTGTACGAGGTCGGCAGCTTGTTCCACGGTCGCGAGAACGCCAGCCTGCCCAAGGAGACCAAGTCCGTGGCGGGCGTGCTCTCGGGCCAGTGGAGCGAGCGGTCCTGGAATATGAAGTACCGCAAGCTGCGCTTCTTCTTTGGCAAGGGCATTGTCGAGGAGCTGCTCGCCCAGCTGCGCATCGAGAAGGTTCGCTTCCGTCCCGTCGAGGGCGAGGGCTACGCTTTCTTGCAGCCGGGTCGTGCGGCCGAGGTTCTGTCCGGCGGCACCGTGCTGGGCTGGGTCGGCGAGATTCACCCCAAGGCGCGCGAGGCGATGGGCATCGACGAGGTCGTCGTTGCCTTTGAGCTCGATCTGGACAAGCTGATCAAGGGCGCCCGCAACCAGGAGAACTACCGCGAGTTCTCGCAGTATCCGGCCGTTGAGCACGACCTTGCTATCGTGGTCGACAACTCCGTGACCTGCGAGGATCTTGAGCGCCGCATTACCAGCGCCGGCGGCAAGCTGCTCGAGGGCGTGCGCCTGTTCGACGTCTACCGCGATCCCATCCGCATCGGAGCGGGCAAGAAGTCTATGGCCTTTGCGCTTACGTATCGCTCCGACGACCACACGCTCACCAGCGAAGAGGTCGAGAAGGCGCACCAGAAGATCGTCACCAAGGTATGCAAGGGCGTAAACGGCGAGGTCCGCGGATAGGGCTTGCGCTGGGGTATGGGTCAGCGGTGGTTGCCGCCGAGTCTTACGTGACCGCTATGCTCGATATAAGGCACCGTTGAGCCTTCATATATGACACGCGCATTACATAACGGCGTGCTGCTTTGTCGGCAGCGCGCCGTTTTGCTATGATAGCCCGCGGCGTGTTACGAATCTTACAATGCGTAACACTGACAAGGTGATTTAAGCGGCGTTGCAATTCTGTGCGCCGATAACCGGGAGGCGTGCATGCACATTCCAGATAATTATCTGTCCCCGCAGACGGATGCCGTCATGGCAGTGGCAATGGTGCCCGTTTGGGTCCACTGCATCAAAAAGGTGCGTGCCACGCTCGATCGCGAGCACATGGCTTTCCTGGGCATCTGCGCCGCATTTTCCTTCTTGCTCATGATGTTCAACGTGCCGCTGCCCGGCGGCACCACGGGTCACGCCGTCGGCGGCGCGCTCATCGCGCTGCTGCTGGGCCCGGAGGCCGCGGCCATTGCTGTCTCGGTCGCGCTGGCGCTACAGGCACTGCTGTTTGGCGACGGCGGCATCCTGTCCTTTGGCGCCAACTGCTTTAACATGGCCTTTGTGCTGCCGTTTGTCGCTGCTATCGTGTTCCGTGCGCTCAACAGCCGTCTGCACGACAAGAGCTGGGGCACCTCGGTTTCTGCCGTCGTGAGCGGTTGGGTCGGCCTGTGCCTGGCGGCCCTGTGCGCGGCAATCGAGTTTGGTATTCAGCCGATGCTCTTTACCAACGCTTCGGGCGCGCCGCTGTATTGCCCCTTCCCGCTGTCCGTGGCTATTCCGGCCATGTTGATTCCGCATATGCTGGTTGCCGGCGTGATCGAGGGCGTGGCGACGGCCGCCATCTACGGCTTTATCAAGAAGACGGCGCCGAGCGTTATCGTCGGGCCCGAGGCCGTCGATGGCCAGCTTGCTGCCGAGGGCGCTGCTGCCAAGAAGACCTCGCTGGTCCCCACGCTCATCTTGGTTGCCGTGCTTGTCGTGGCCACGCCGCTGGGCCTGCTGGCCACGGGTGACGCCTGGGGTGAGTGGGACGCCGAGGGCGCCGCGACCGCCGTTCAGGAGGCTGGCGATGACAGCCTGCAGGCTTCGGTCGGTCTCGATGCCCCGACCTTTGCCGACGCGCTGCCCACGGGCGATTATCTGCAGGCCTATTCTGAGGAGCAGGGCCTTGGCTTTGCCGGCCAGGCCGCGATGTATATTCTTTCGGGCGTGATTGGCGTGGCGGTGCTCACCATCGCATTCCGTCTGATTTCGCTGACGGTCAAGGAAAGCGGTGCTCATGGCAATAGCCGAGCTGCCTAGCTGGCTTGCGGCCGAGGAACGATACGAGCCCGCGGGGGCTCGGCATCGTGTGATGCAAAAGAATGTCCTGCACCTGGCGAGCCTGCTTGAGCGGGTTCGCCTGGGTGGGGGCGCGCACGAGGGCGGGTCGATGGTCGACCGCGCCCTTTCTTGCGTTTCGGCTCCGGTGCGCCTGGTGGGGATGTTCGTCTGCGTCCTGTGCGTGTGTCTGACGCAGAGTCCGCTGTACCTGATGCTGATGGCGGCGATCGCGTTGGTGCTGGTCGCGGTGCGCCCCGCACGCGGGCTGCGTGCGACCTTTGTACCGGCGCTCTGCGCCACGGGGCTTGCGGTGGTTCTGGCACTGCCTGCCCTGCTGCTGGGCGCGTCTGCCACGAGCGCCATGCTCAAGATCGCGCTCAAGACCTTCATTAATGTGTCGCTGGTGCTGGGCGTTTCGTGGACGCTTACCTGGAGTCGCATGTCTGCGGCGCTTAAGATGCTGCGCCTGCCCGACGAGGTCATCTTTACCTTCGATATGGCGCTCAAGCATATCGAGGTGCTGGGACGCACGGCGCACGATCTGTGCGAATCGGTCATGCTGCGCAGCGTGGGTCGTGCGCCTGCGGGTTTTTCGCGCACCGACTCGCTGGCGGGTATCATGGGCATGACGTTTATCAAGGCGATGGAATGCAGCCGCGCGATGGACGAGGCCATGCTGTGCCGCGGCTTTGCCGGTACGTACCCGGCCCCCGCGCGGATCGGCTTTGGCTGGCGCGATGCCGTTTACGCGGCCGCTGTGGCGTTGCTCGCCGTGTTGTGCGCGGTGCTGTAGCGCGGGCGGTCGAACCGTCGATGTGAGTAGGGAAGGGCGACGTTTTGGCAAACGATACAAATGGCGCGATGGGTGCGAGCAGTGCTGCCGGCACCGAGGTCACGCCGCTCATCGAGTTTCGCGACGTGGTGTTTTCCTATGCGGGTCATACGGTTGTCGATGGTGTGTCGCTGCAGGTCGATCGTGGTGAACTCGTTGCCCTGCTCGGTCCCAACGGCTGCGGCAAGACGACGATTATGCGCCTTATTAACGGCCTTGAACTCGCGGACGCAGGGGCATACCTGTTTGACGGGCACGTGATCGATTCGGCGTTTCTAAAGGATTCCGCGGCCGCTCAGCGTTTTCATCAGCGCGTGGGCTTTGTGTTCCAGAATGCCGACGCCCAGCTCTTTTGCGCTACGGTGGGCGAGGAAGTTGCTTTTGGTCCCGCGCAGATGGGGTTGCCGGCAGACGAGCTCGAGCGCCGCGTGCGCGATGCCATGGGGCTGTTCCAGGTTGCCGACCTTGCCGACGCCTCTCCCTATCAGCTCTCGGGCGGGCAAAAGAAGCGCGTTGCGCTGGCCGCCGTCGTGTCGATGAACCCGGATATCTTGGTCCTCGACGAGCCTACCAATGGGCTCGACGAGGATTCATGCGACATCGTGGTCAACTTCTTGCTGGCCTACGTCGCGGCGGGTAAGACGGTCTTGATGAGCACACATCACCAGGATTTGGTGCGACGCCTGGGCGCCCGTGCAATCTATATCGATCGATATCACCATGTGGTTGAGGCGCCTTCGCCGTCGTATGGAACCGAAAGCGGTACTACAGACTAGTTGCTGCGTAGAGCGTGCGTAGCCGCCCGCGCGGCTTTGCCGTGATGGTATAGTTATCCAGGTTTTTATGGGGGTGGCTATGCCAAGCTGGAACATTCATATCGCTCAGACGGAGCGTTTGCTGGAGCGCACCGATGCGCTTGCCAATAGCGTGCGCGACCGCAATGCCTTTTTGTTTGGCTGCGTGGTTCCGGATATCTTCGTGGGCTATATGGTCCCTGGCATCGCCGATCCCATCCCGTACCGCATTACGCACTTTGCAAAGCCCGAGCCTATCCCTAAGCCACGCGAGCACGAGTTCTGGGATACTTATGTGGCACCGTTGCTTAAAAGTTCGCCCACCGGTGCGCCGGCCGCGGCGACCTCGATTATCGAGGAACGCGAGCGACTGAACCGCGTGCACTATCCCCAGCGCTACAAGGATGCCGAGCCGGTTGCCGGTCCCGGCGCCTGTGAGTTCTCGCTTGCGTCCGAAGATGTGGCGCAGTCGCTGCTCGATTTAACGCTGGGCGTCTGGTCGCATCTGGTGGCCGATACCGTATGGAATACGCGCGTGAATCAGTACCTGGAGGCGCACGGCGGCAAGCCGTGTGAGGAGTTCCGCATTAAAAAACAAGGCGACTTTGACTGGTTTGGCAAGACGCTCGGCATTGTTTCCATCCCGCGTGCGACCGATCGTCTGTATACCGCTGCGACGCGTTTTGGGCAGTATCCCATCCATAAGGAGTATGTGCTCAAGACCATCGGCGTCATGCACGAGATTGTACGCGAAAACCCCGGCGAGCCCGATCATCCGCCGTATCGCCTGCTAACCGAGGAGTTTTTCGATGCAACGTTTACCGAGGTCATCGAGCTAACCGAGGCGGGATTTGCGGCTCGCGTTGCCGCTTCTGACGTTCCCGCAGTCCCCCTGATCGCTAGCTGCTAGCCGGCCGGCTTAACGGAGAACAGTTCATCCCAATTGACCATCAGCTCCCGTCGCAGGGTTTCTGCGGTGGTGCGCTCCTGATCGGTCTTTGGGATGTAGGGGAGCCCCGCCTTTTTATGAATGAGCTCGGCGATGTTGTTAAAGCTCTTCTTGTCCTTGATCTGGTCGTAGGTAATTTGTATGACATCGTAGCCCATGCTGGTGAGCGCGGTGGTGCGCTCGGCATCGGAGAGACTTGCGGCTTCGCTGTCATGGGCGGAGCGGCCTTGGCATTCCAAAATGACGCCCATGCTGTCGGTGTTGCTCTCTATGAGGATATCGGCGTAGCAGCAGGTTTTGTCATACAGTGAGCGCGCGGCGTCGCTGAGTGGGATGCGCACGTTGTTGGTGATGCCGATACCCAGGCCGCCCTCGTCACGGGGGAGTGAGACGAGTATGGATGTTTGGACTTCGAAAGGCGAGGCGGTCTGCCCCGTCATGTGCTCGGCCGCCCAGCGCAGTTGTTTAACGCCGCGCAGGCCTGCGGCCTGCTTGGCGAACGCGGCGATATTCGCTGCGCTGAGGAGCGGTGGGCGCTTCCATAGGTCGGTGTCCTTACCGTTGACGTCGTTGATTTGCTCCCAGCCGCAGTTGGGTGGAATGAGCTTAAGCGAAATGGCTTCATCGAGTTGTTGTTGCGTTCGCTCGCAGGGCCTAAACACTGCAAAGGAGCCGCACATCTCGTAGCAAGCCATGAGTAACTGGTTGCGTGAGACCTGCGTGGCAAGGTTGAGCAGCGTAAACTCGGGCGATGTGACATCAAATCCATGCTCAGTCTGCCTAAACGACCCAGGAGGCGGTTCTTGGGTCAGGAGGTGCGATTTAAACAGGCTTCGCGATCCGGATTGTGCCCGAGTGAATACAAGCCTGTGAAGCGGTGCGTGAAGCAGGTCTTTTACAACTGCATGACTTGCGAGGCCGCAACATCTGAGATCCATGTTGCCAAGGCTAATGGCGGGGTAAAGGCCAAATACCTGCGGCGGGATACGGTGATAGTAAAAAGCGGATTGACCGCATAACGTCAGGTCCATGACGTCCTCCAGGTCGAAATGTGCTTTTGGACCGTGTGATGCCAGCGTCAATTCGGAAGTATGCGGCAAAATCTAAACCCTGTGAGCAGACCTGGCTTTTGAGGCTAGTTTATCAGGCATTTTGTTGCGAAAAAACAGGGTGTGCTCGGAGGTTTCAGAATTTGCCGCATACTTTCGAAAACGCGGTCGATTTGGACCATGCTAAAACGATTTAGCAGCCTCGGTTGGGATGTGGGTTTGCCACCGGGCGGACGCTACTGATGCTGGGAACGCTCGTTTTGGGCCTCGAAGGGTGGATTTCGCGCTTCTGGTAAAGAAATAGGTGCGTGTCATGCCGTGCGGTAGGCATCGGCGCACAGAAAAAGGGCCCGGAAGGCAAAGCCTTCCGGGCCCTTTGTAATGCAAATCTGCTTGCAAGTGCGTTTTAGCGCACCTGAGCGACGTAAGCGACGTTGGTCGAGGAGACCTTGTCCTCGAGCTGGACGCTCATGCGGGGATCGCCGGCGGTAGCGACGGTCAGGTCGCCGGCCTCGACGTAGCCGAGCTCCTTAGCGGTCTCGATCGCCTTGACGATCGTGCCGTTGACGGTGCCCTGGGTAATCTCGGCCTGGTGCGGGATAACGCCCCAGTACATGATCATCTGCTGGACGGCCCACTCGTGGCGGGAGAACGCGCAGATCGGCATGTTGGGACGGAAGTGCGAGATCAGGCGAGCGGTACGACCGGTGGTCGTCGGCACGGTGATGCACTTGGCGCCAACGGTGGTGGCCATGTTCACAGCGGACATACCCACAACGTTGTTGACGACGCGGGTGCCGTGAGCATCGGCCGGAACCTCGAGCGGAGCGTGAGCCGGGAGGTACTTCTCGGTCTCGAGGGCAATGCTGGCCTGCATCTTGACGGCCTCGACCGGGTACTTACCGGCAGCGGACTCGCCAGAGAGCATAACGGCGTCGGTGCCGTCGTAGATGGCGTTAGCAACGTCGGCAACCTCGGCGCGCGTCGGGCGCGGGTTCTGCTGCATGGAGTCGAGCATCTGCGTAGCGGTGATAACGGGCTTGTAGGCCGCGTTGCACTTGGCGATGATCTCCTTCTGGATGTGGGGAACGAGCTCGGGCTTGATCTCGATGCCCAGGTCGCCACGGGCGACCATGATGCCGTCGGAAGCCTCGAGGATCTCGTCGAAGTTCTCGACGCCCAGGGCGCACTCAATCTTCGGGAAGATCGTCACGTGCTCGCCACCGTTCTCGCGGCAAAGCTCGCGGATGCCGCGGACGGACTCGCCGTCACGGATGAAGGAAGCGGCGATGTAGTCGATGTTCTCGGTCAGGCCAAAGAGGATGTCCTGACGATCGCGCTCGGTGATGGCGGGCAGCGAGATGTTGACGTTGGGCATGTTGACGCCCTTGCGCTCGCCGATCAGGCCGTCGTTCTTAACGACGCAGGTCATGTCCTGGCCGTCGACGGACTCGACCTCGAGGGCAACCAGGCCGTCATCGATCAGGATGAGGGAGCCCTTCTCGACCTCGGAGGGCAGAGCCAGGTAGTCGAGGGAGATGTGCTCAGCGGTGCCGTGGAAATCCTCGGACGTGGGCTGAGCGGTGACGACGATCTTGTCGCCGGTCTTGACGGCAACCTTCTTGCCATCGACCAAAAGGCCGGTGCGGACCTCGGGGCCCTTGGTGTCGAGCAGGATGCCGACGGGCATACCGAGCTCCTTGGAAATACGGCGGACGCGCTCGATGCGACCGCGGTGCTCGTCGTAGGAGCCGTGCGAGAAGTTAAAACGGGCGACGTTCATGCCCGCCTTGATCATCTCGCGGATGGTCTCGTCGCTATCGCAGGCGGGACCCATGGTGCATACAATCTTGGTGCGCTTGTACATTCAGACCTCCATCTGACATCGTCTTGCGCTGATAGATAAACCATAAGAAATAAAACTGAGATGATTATAACGAAATGCCGACCGAATACCCCCAAAAATCGACCGTATGCCGAATTAGAAGTTCATTTTTTGCGGAAAAACGGTATATGCAAAAACTTTACCAACCGTTCTAACCGCTGCTATCTGGGCGATATTTTAGTTCGATGATGCGCCGAAGAAAAAACGTTTTATCAATCTTGAGCATCACACTGTCTGCACCGTTGCGCCTGTGCCGTGTTTCCAGATGGAATGTTTTGGCTAGACCCGTCGCTTTGGGGTACCATAGCTCCACTATCAACTGCCGCTCAGCACGGCAGCCTTGATGAGCCCTTGCCCTTCTCCTGGGAATTATGATCGGGCATCAATCTGCTGAGTGGCCCGAATCCCAGGAGGGGACTCTATATGCAAAAGGAATACCTGTCCGCCGCGGCGGAGGTACTCAGCGACCAGGGTGTCGATGAGAACCTTGGCCTGAGCAACGACGAGGCGTCGTCGCGCCTCGCCAAGACAGGCCCTAACAAGCTTGAGGAAGCCGAGAAGACGCCGCTGTGGAAGCGTTTCTTTGAGCAGATGGCCGACCCCATGGTCATCATGCTGATCGTTGCCGCCGTCATCAGCGCACTTACGGGCATGGTCAAGGGCGAGCCCGATTTTGCCGACGTCGCCATTATCATGTTCGTCGTTATCGTCAACTCGGTGCTGGGCGTGGTCCAGGAAGCCAAGAGCGAGGAGGCCCTCGAGGCCCTGCAGGAAATGAGCGCGGCGCAGTCCAAGGTGCTGCGCGACGGCAAGCTCGTGCACCTGCCGAGCGCCGAGCTCGTGCCCGGTGACGTGATCATGCTCGAGGCGGGCGACTCGGTCCCGGCCGACTGCCGCGTCCTCGAGAGCGCCACGATGAAGATCGAAGAGGCCGCACTCACCGGCGAGTCCGTGCCGGTCGAGAAGCACGCCAACGTGATCGAGCTTGCCGCGGGCACCGACGACGTGCCGCTCGGCGACCGCAAGAACATGTGCTACATGGGTTCCACCGTTGTGTACGGCCGTGGCCGCGCCGTCGTGGTCGGCACCGGCATGGATACCGAGATGGGTAAGATCGCCGGCGCCCTGGCCGAGGCCAAGGAAGAGCTCACGCCGTTGCAGGTGAAGCTCGCCGAGCTCAGCCGCATCCTCACCATCATGGTTATCGTCATCTGCGTCGTCATCTTTGGCGTCGATATCCTCCGCCACGGCGTGGGTAACGTTCTCACCGACCCGACTGCCCTGCTCGACACCTTTATGGTTGCCGTCTCGCTCGCCGTCGCCGCCATTCCCGAGGGCCTGGTCGCCGTCGTGACCATCGTCCTTTCGCTCGGCGTGACCAAGATGGCCAAGCGTCAGGCAATCATCCGTAAGCTTTCTGCTGTCGAGACGCTCGGCTGCACGCAGACCATCTGCTCGGACAAGACCGGCACGCTTACCCAGAACAAGATGACCGTCGTCAAGCACGAGCTCGCTGCGCCCAAGGAAAAGTTCCTGGCCGGCATGGCGCTGTGCTCCGATGCCCAGTGGGACGAGGAGCTGGGCGAGGCCGTGGGCGAGCCGACCGAGTGCGCACTCGTCAACGATGCCGGCAAGGCTGGTCTTACTGGCCTGACTGCCGAGCACCCGCGCGTGGGCGAGGCCCCGTTCGACTCGGGCCGTAAGATGATGTCCGTGGTCGTCGAGACCCTGGACGGCGAGTACGAGCAGTACACCAAGGGCGCGCCCGACGTGGTGATTGGCCTGTGCACCCATATCTACGAGGGGGATAAGGTCGTCCTCCTGACCGAGGAGCGCCGCGCCGAGCTCGTGGCGGCCAACAAGGCCATGGCCGACGAGGCCCTGCGCGTGCTGGCGCTGGCGAGCCGCACCTACACCGAGGTTCCCGCCGACTGCAGCCCCGCTGCGCTCGAGCACGACCTGGTCTTCTGCGGCCTGTCCGGCATGATCGACCCGGTCCGTCCCGAGGTGGCCGACGCTATCCGCGAGGCGCACGACGCCGGTATCCGCACCGTCATGATCACGGGCGACCACATCGACACCGCCGTGGCCATCGCCAAGCAGCTGGGCATCGTCGCCGATCGCAGCCAGGCTATCACCGGTGCCGACCTCGATCGCATGAGCGACGAGGAGCTCGACGCGCACATCGAGGACTACGGCGTGTACGCTCGCGTCCAGCCCGAGCACAAGACCCGCATCGTCGAGGCCTGGAAGTCGCGCGACCAGATCGTGGCCATGACGGGCGACGGCGTCAACGACGCCCCGTCCATCAAGCGCGCCGACATCGGCGTCGGTATGGGCATCACTGGCACCGACGTCACCAAGAACGTCGCCGACATGGTGCTTGCCGACGATAACTTCGCCACCATCATCGGCGCCTGCGAAGAGGGTCGTCGCATCTACGACAACATCCGCAAGGTCATCCAGTTCCTGCTTTCGGCCAACCTTGCCGAGGTCTTCTCGGTGTTCATCGCCACGCTCATCGGCTTTACCATCTTCCAGCCGGTGCAGCTGCTGTGGGTGAACCTGGTCACCGACTGCTTCCCCGCGCTCGCGCTGGGCATGGAGGACGCCGAGGGCGACATCATGAAGCGCAAGCCGCGCAACGCCAAGGACGGCGTCTTTGCCGGTCACATGGGCCTGGACTGCGTGGTCCAGGGCCTGATCATCACCGTGCTGGTGCTGGCGAGCTTCTTTGTGGGCGTGTACTTTGACATGGGCTACATCCACATCGCCGATATGATCGCCGGCAATGCCGACGAGGAAGGCGTGATGATGGCGTTCATCACGCTCAACATGGTCGAGATTTTCCACTGCTTCAATATGCGCAGCCGTCGTGCGTCGCTGTTTAGCATGAAGAAGCAGAACAAGTGGCTGTGGGCTTCGGCCGCGCTGGCGCTGGTGCTGACGGTTATCGTGACCGTGCAGCCGACGCTTGCTGAGATGTTCTTTGGCCCCGTGACGCTTGAGCTCAAGGGCGTTATCGCCGCCTTGGGCCTTGCCTTCCTGATCATTCCGCTGATGGAGATTTACAAGGCGATCATGCGCGCGGTCGAAAAAGAGTAGGTCGAAAGGCTGTCCTTCCCACCGGCCCGACCGCCTGCGGGGTTTCTTCTTCGCTGGTCCTCGCGCTTCGCGCTGCGGGATCGCTCAGAAGAAACCCCTCCCGGCGTCGGGCCTTCGGATAGCCTCTCGAGACCATTGGCTGAGGGAAAGTGTGTGAGCCGGTCGAGCGTTTGCTCGACCGGCTCTTTTTTTGTGGGTAAAATACCTGCTCAGTTGTGATTTTTGGTGCTGGGAGGCGTTTGTGGCTAAGGCTAAGGCTAAGGCGAAGAAAAAGACGACGGGGGCGCGGGCTAAGCGCGATCGTCGTCGGAAGCTCGCGACCGAAGCCCCTGCATCTGCTGAGGAGTTGCTGGCGAGTGTACCGGGGCTTGACGCGTTGCAGGATGTTCCGGCGTTCGATGACCTGCCGGTCGATGCGGCTCAGCAGGCTGCATTTGACGACTTTTGTGCACAGGCCGAGGAGCCCGAGCAGATGCAGCTCGGTGCCGTGGTGCGCCTGGACCGCGGGTTTCCGCTGGTGGCGACTGCCGATGACACGTTTCGTGCCGAGCATGCCGTAGGGTTTGCCAAGTCGCGTGGCGAGGACGAGGTCTTGCTGCCCGCTGTGGGCGACCGCGTGGCGGTTCGCCGTGCTCCCGGGCACGACATGGGCGTGATCGAGTGCGTACTGCCGCGCCGTACGAGCTTTGAGCGTTGGCGTGGCCGTGCCCGCGGTGAGCGCCAGGTGCTCTGCTCCAACGTTGACAGCGTGCTGATCGTGCAGGCGCTCGGCGCCGGCGAGGTGCTGCTCGATCGTGTGGCGCGCTCACTGGTGTTGGCGCTCGATTGCGATGCCGAGCCGGTGGTGGTGCTCACCAAGGCCGACCGCTGCGAGGTCGATGAGCTCGAACGCGATCTGGACCGCGTGCGCCGTCTGGTGGGTCCGGGCGTGCGCGTGATCGTGACGTCTTCTGCTGATGGCCTCGGCCTGGACGAGGTGCGCGCCTGCGTGCCGGCTGGGGGCTGTGCCATGATCCTGGGCGAGTCGGGCGCCGGCAAGTCGACGCTGCTCAACGCGCTGCTGGGCCACGATGCGCTGGCCACTGGCGGCGTGCGCGAGCGTGATGACCAGGGCCGCCACACCACGGTTGCGCGCGTGATGGTGGCGCTGCCGGGCGACGCCGGCGTGATCGCCGATGCCCCGGGCCTGCGCAGCCTGCCGCTTGTGGGACATGAGCGGGGTCTGGCGCGCGCCTTCCCCGAGATCGTCGAGGCATCGCGTGCGTGCCGGTTTGGCGACTGCACGCATACCCACGAACCGGGTTGCGCCGTTCGCGAGGCCGAGGACGCCGGGCAGATCGACAGCCTGCGTCTGGAAACGTTCCAAAATCTGGCGTCATCCATGCGCGTGAGCGCTCAAATGCTCGATCCCGATGTCCATCTGTAATTGATTTTTCCTATGACAGCCGTCTCCCAACTGTTCGGGAGACAGCTTTTTTGCTGCGGAAAAGCCTCGAAACATGCAGTTTGCTGACGTGCTGACCAAAACCTTGCCACGAGCTTGACGGGCTGGTCAGCTTTTGGTCAGCGATTGGTTTGACATCGAAAACCAAGATTGCGATTGCGCCGCTTTGCACTCTGGCCGCCCAGACAATGGTGGTACGGGCATTCGCCCGGCACTGCCATGAGAGGAGCGGCCGTGAACAAGAGCAAGCGCATCGCCATCAGTCTGGTCGCGGGCGTGCTCGCTGCTCTGCTCTGCATGGTTTACGGCTCGTCGATCCGCTCGCAAGCCGAACAGGTCCAGGCTGAGACCTTGGCCAAGTACGGTGGCGATCGCGTCGAGGTATGCGTCGCGGCGCGCGATATCGATGTGGGTGAGACCCTCGATGAGACCAATGTCATAACCCAGGAGTGGCTGACGAGTCTGCTGCCGCGTGACGCGGCGACCGAGCTACGCCAGGTGCGCGGCGACGTGACGACTTCGCGTATTCCCAAAAACGCCGTGATCTGCAATGTCTACACCAAGGCCGAGAGCCACATGCTCGAGGTACCTAAGGGCAAGGTCGCCGTTTCGGTGGCGGTCGATGCCGAGCACTCGGTCGGCGGTGCTGCGGGCGTGGGCAGCTACGTGGACGTGTACGTGCAAAAAGACGGCGTAACCGATCGGCTGTGCGGCGCGTACGTGATCGATACCAGTGAGGATTCCGGTTCCACGCGCGAGGGCAAGATCGAATGGGTGACGCTGGCGGCTGACCCCGAAGACGTCAAGGAACTGCTGGGAGCCTCGGGCAAGGGAACAGTCAGCTTGACGATTCCCGCCACGGCGCGCGGCAAAAAGAGCGGAGGCGACGAGTGATGAAGGCGATCTGGCTTGCGTGCTGCGCGTGCGGTGATTACGGGCTGTTGCAGCGGGAAGTCGAGGGCCGTGATGTGGGTGCACAGGTGCTTCGCGTGGGTGACCTGGACGGGCTGGTTTCCATGGCGCGGGCGTTTCCGTCGCGCCGCGGGGCTGCCATCATCGCGGCGTCTCTGTTTGATACCGAAGATGTGCGCAAGACTGTTGCGCGCCTGACGGCCGAAGGCCGCGTGAGTCGCGTGGTCGTGTTGATAGAAGCGCTCGATCCGTCGGATATCGAGGGGCTGTTTCGCGCGGGGGCGACCGAGGTCATCGCTGCGCACAGTATATGCGGCAACGGGCGTGCGGGCGAGGGAGCGGTTGATTCCGATCGGCGCATGACGATTGAGCCCGATGCTTTTGTTGATAGGGAACCCGGGGCGCCTCGCGCTACAAGAGGCCCGCGTGTTGATGATTATGGAAAAGCGGAAGCCGAGCATGGTCGGCGCCCCCGGAACCCCCTTGTATGCGATGACGCTGGAGGGCCGGCGCAGCATGCTGGCGACTCCCCGGCTGTAGATATGGGATACGTGCACGGCGTGAATCTGGTGGATGAACTCGACGAAGTTGAGGGCTTTGCCGGGTGCGGCGAGTTGTCGCTAATGCAGCATGAGCAGATTGCGCAGAACGAGCCTGCCTCGCAGACCGAACAAGCTGCCATGCCGGCTTGGACGCAGCGTGTGGTTGCGGCGGGGGAGACGGGGGCGCTGCCACCGACGCCCGCCCCGCCGCCTCCGATGCCGCCGGCAGACGCTGCCGCTCCGCCGCATCGAGCTCCGGTCATCTGCGCTATTTCGGGTTCGGGCGGTTGCGGCAAGTCGACGATCGTTGCCACCATGGCACACACATCGTCGCTGTTGGGCTTGCGTGCCGCCGTGCTCGACCTGGACCTGATGTTTGGAAACCTTTACGACTTGTTAGGCGTCGATGCTCCGCGCGATATGGCGGCACTTATCGAGCCGTCGGCGGCGGGCACGCTCACCGAGCCGGATATCGTAGCCACATCGATGCGCGTGGCGCCGGGCGTTACGCTCTGGGGTCCCGTCGCGGCGCCCGAGCAAGCTGAGCTCATGGCGCGTCCGGTGGAGCTACTGCTTGATGTTCTGCGTCGTGAATCCGACGTGGTCTTTATCGATACCTCGGTCTTTTGGGGCGACGCCGTGGCGGCTGCGGTGGCGGCGAGCGACCGTTGCCTGGTCGTTGGCGATGCGGCGGTGTCGTCCGCGACATCGGCGTCGCGCGTCATCGAACTGGCAAGTCGAGTAGGTGTGCCGCGCACGCGCATGAGCGCCGTGTTCAACCGGTTCGGTGCGCGCGGGGCAGACGAGGACGTCGCCATGCGCTTTGAGATTGCCTGTGCGTTGAGCTCCAAGATTCGTATCGCCGATGGCGGGCAGGATCTCGCCGCGCTCATGGCGTTTGGGCGCGCTGACGAGGCGGTGGGGCAGACCAGTGCTTTTGCGACTAGCATGCGCGAGGCCACGCGCGAGATGCTCGTGGAACTGGGGTGCGCCGTCGGCCCTTGGGGCGATATGGTCGCCGACCGTGCAACGCGTACCGAACGCCCGCGTATCCGCCTTCCCTGGTTGCGCGAGGGTGATCAGCGATGAGCCTGCAAACGAGGATTAAGGCTGCCGGCGCTGCAGCGGCGGCAGCGCCTGTAGATGCGGGGCGTCGCCGCGCGGTGAAACGACGCACCAAGCGCGCCGTGATGGACCGCATGGGTTACGACGAAGTGGCGCGTATCAGCGCCTATATCGACCCGGCACTTGCCCGCTCGGAATTGCGTCCTGCGGTGGAGGCGGCGCTCAATGTTGAGGAGCCGACCGATCTCGCGACGCCCGAGCGCGAAACCATCATCGACGAGATTTTGGATGACGTGGTGGGCTTGGGGCCGTTGCAGCCGCTCATCGAGGACGACACCGTTACCGAGATCATGATCAACGGCTGCCGCTCGGCTTTCTTTGAACGCGGCGGCGTCTTGTACCCCATCGAGCATGCATTTGAGGATGATGAACAGATCCGTGTGCTTATCGACCGCATCATCTCGCCACTTGGCCGCCGTATCGACGAGCGCAGCCCCATCGTCAACGCCCGCCTCAAAACGGGTTATCGCGTCAACGCGGTGATTCCGCCTGTGGCGATTGACGGACCGATTCTCACCATCCGAAAGTTCTCGGACCGTATCTGCTCGCTGGACGAGCTTGTGGGGCTGGGGTCGCTGCCGCTTTGGTATGCGCAGCTGCTGTCGTGCGCGGTGTCGCTGCGACAGGACCTGGCGGTTGCGGGAGGCACGGGATCTGGTAAGACCACCCTGCTCAACGCGTTGTCATGTGAGATTTCCACCGGCGAGCGCATCGTGACGATCGAGGACTCTGCCGAGCTCAAGTTTGCGCATCATCCGCACGTGGTGCGCCTAGAGGCGCGCGAGGCTTCAATTGAGGGTGAAGGCGCGGTGACGATCCGCGACCTGGTAACTAATGCCCTGCGCATGCGCCCCGACCGCATCGTGGTGGGCGAGGTGCGCGGTGCCGAGTGCTGCGACATGTTGCAGGCCATGAACACGGGCCACGACGGGTCGCTCACCACACTTCATGCGGGTTCAGAACAGGAGACCGTGGTGCGTCTGACGTTGCTTGCACGTTATGGCATCGATCTGCCGAGCGAGCTCATCGAGGAGCAGATTGCCATGGCGCTCGACGGCATCGTGATGTCCGAGCGCCACGCCGATGGCAGGCGTTTCGTCTCCTCGTATTCGGGGGTGCGACGCGCCGCATCGGGTGGCGTAGAGCTCGAGCGCTATGTGACGTTCGATGCCGCCGAGCGCACCTGGACGCTTGACCGCGAGCCGCCGTTTATCGCAGAAGGCCTGCGGTCGGGGACGCTCACACAAGAGGAGGTGGACGAATGGAGATCACTGTGCCCCTCGTCGTAGGGGGCTTGGCAGGGCTTTCTGTCGCGACGGCGTGCGGGGCGGAACCTCGTGTGCCGCAGGTACCGCTGGCGGAGCTGGCACGTCAGGCGCTCGAGATGGTGGCAGAGAAGCTGCCGCGTGAGCTGGTGGAAAACGATCTGCTGAAAAAGATCGCCCGTTCGTGGGCATCGCTGGCTCCGGCGCATCGCCTTGGCCTCGTGATCGAAGATGCTTCGGGACGTTTGGCGTTTCTGCTGCTATCGAGCGGTGTCTGCTGCGTTTTACTAACGATGGTGTCGTTATCGCCCCTCGGATTTGCCTTGGGACTTGTTGCTCCGTTTGCCGTTGGTGCCGCTCGGGATGGCTTTGAGAGCCGGCGCGAGCAACACGATGCAGAAGAGGCAATGCCCGAGGCGTTTACCGCACTTTCCATGTCGCTTGCCTCGGGACATTCGCTGGCCCAGGGCATGCGCTTTGTGGGCGCTCATGCGCAAGAGCCAGTGCATACCGAGTTTTTGCGGGTGGCGGCGGCGATCGATTGCGGCATCTCGGCGACCGACGCGCTCGATGACTTGCTCGTGCGTATCGACGCCCCCGGTCTTTCGCTTGTGACCTTGGCGCTTAAGGTGTCTCAGCGCACCGGCGCTCCGCTTGCCGACTTACTGTCCGAGGCGTCGAGCATGGTGGGGGAGCGCATTGAGCTCAAGCGCCGCCTGGATGTTAAGACGTCGCAGGCTCGCATGTCTGCGCATATGGTCGCGGCGATGCCGGCGGGCATGTGCGCGGTGTTGGCGCTGCTTTCGGCAGATTTTCGTCGCGGTCTTGCGACGCCTGCCGGCGCGGGCGCTGTGGTGCTGGGTCTTGCCCTCAACGCCGTTGCCCTGGTGGTTATCCGGCGCATTATGCGGGTGGAGCTATGAGCGCCCCGGTTGCAGTTGCGGCTTGCCTGTGCGCCCTGAGTGTATTTGTCGCGACGGGTTTGGATCGGGCGGATGCACGCAAGATCGCAGGGGCCTGCATGCGCGAGGCGGTGCTGGTCGCTGCCGCGGGTCGCTCGGTGGTCGATGCTCTGACCGCGCGAGTGAAGGGCGCGGTTGGAGCGGGCGGCCCGGCGCGAGTGTCGCTCGGCGAAGTGTCCGAGATGATCGATGTTGTGCGCTTGGGTCTTTCGGCCGGTCTTTCGTTTGATGCGGCGCTTGAGATTTTCTGCGCCAACCGCCGGTCAGTGCTGGCTCTTCGCCTTGAACGCGCCTGTATGGCGTGGCAGGTGGGCGTGGGCACGCGTGAGGACGAGTTGTTGGCCGCCGCGCGCGACCTGGACGTGCGAGCGCTCGAGACCTTTGCCATCACGGTGGGGCAGGCGCTCGCCCTGGGTGCCCCACTTGCCGAGACGCTGGCCGCTCAAAGTCGCGAGATCCGTGCGGCTCATCGCGCCGCGGTCGAGCGCGAGATCGAGCGTGCACCCGTCAAGCTGCTGATTCCCACCGGCACGCTCATCTTGCCGGCGTTGCTTCTGTCCATATTGGGCCCGCTGCTGGGAGCAGGCGGGATGATGTAGGGAGGAATACATGAACACGATGACTGACGCTGCTGGCAAGGTCCAGGGCTGGGCGTTTTGCCGGGCGGCACATGTTCGTCAGCGCGCCAAGGAACTATTGCAGGAGGAGAGTGCACAGGGTACCACCGAGTATGCCATCTTGGTCGGCGTGCTCGTGGTGATCGCGATTATCGCCATCGTCGCATTTAAGGGCAAGGTCCAAGATCTATGGAACGCTATCAGCGAGGGCATCAACAGCCTGTAGAGGGCGAGCGCCCCGTCGGGGTGCTGCTGGTGTTTGCTTGCCTGACCGTGGCGATAGCGGCGGTGCTTTGGGGGCTTAACGCCGCGCGGCAGCAGCGTCCTGGGACCGCCTCCGATTTGGGCTCAGATTCGGCGGTGGCGTCTCAAAAAGATGAGATGCGAGATGCGGACGATTCGGATGTCGCTGTCACGGCGCAAACCTTTCTGCGGACGCTCGACAAGCGGTCTGGCACTGCGACGGATTCGCCTGGGGGCAACGCGATTGTGGTCCGGCTTGCATGGTCCGAGGACCGACCGATGACCGAAGCGGCGGCGGATGTGCTGCGTTCCTATCGCGAGGTACCCACGGCGCAACTTGCTCTGAGCGGCTATCTCGACATCAAGGGAAACGTGTGGGGCGCCATCGTGCGCGACGGACGCGGCTGGGTCGATATGGTGACGGTTGCCGCGGATACTGGCGATGCTTCGTGTCGTCTGCGCGCCGTGCGCCTGGTCCCGCAAACAATAAGCTCAAAGGAGGGGTCGTGAAATGCATGGCGTTCTGCGTGAGGAGGTTGCCCAAGCGACTGTGGAATACGCCATCGTCACGGTGGCGCTGTTATCGATCGTGCTGGCGATTGCGGGACTTTGGCGTGCTGGCACCGATGGGCGCTTGGCGGCGCTGGTTGAGCGGGCGGCATCCCATGGCGTTGCCTCGATGTCGGTTATCGACGCCGCTGCGGGCGCTAAGGACATCGCGTTGTATTGATATCGCGTGCGAGGACCGGGCGCAGTCTACGGTCGAGGCCGCTTTTTTGCTGCCGACGTTTCTGACGCTCATCCTTCTCGCACTGCAACCGGTGTGCCTGCTCTATACGCGCGCGGTCATGGAGTCTGCCGCCGCCGAGACCGCGCGGCTCATGACCACGACGACGGCGGAGGACGACGATCTTAAGGAGTTCACCCGCCGCCGACTTGCCGCAGTGCCCAACGTTTCGATCTTTCATGCCGGCGGGCCGTTGTCGTGGGATATCGAGCTTGGCCGGGCCGGTGCGGGTGGTGTCTCGTCCGTGTCCGTTTCCGGCGAGGTCAAGCCGTTGCCTGTGATCGGTGCGTTTGCGCAGGCTATGGGTGGTACCGCCGAGGGCGGCTACGTTGAGCTCAAGGTCGATGTCTCGTATCAATCGCGTCCCGAATGGCTGGAGGGAGATTATGATTCGTGGATTGCTGCATGGGATTAAGTGTTTCTGGTCTAGACGCGTTTTGACGCACCGTCCGAGCTGCCATCGCAAGCGAGGCGGCTTTATGGGTCGAGCCGGTGTCGATCTGTTTATCGAAGACGGCGCCTATACCACGCTTTCTTCTGCCGTGGTCATCCTAGTGGTGCTCACATTGTTGTTTTCGTCGACCGCGGCAATATGGAGCATGTCGCGTGCCGGGGATACCCAGGTGGCGGCTGATAGCGGCGCGCTGGCGGGTGCCAACGTAGTGTCGTCCTATCACACGGCTGCCACGGTGGTTGATGCGAGCATCTTGAGTCTGGGGCTGGCGGGGTTTGCCACGATCGGGACGGGCCTGGTCGCCATCCTCATCCCGGGTGCCGAGCCGGTTGCCGGCAATATGGTCGACACCGGGATTGAGATCATTAAAACGCGCAACAAGTTTGCCAAAAGCGCATCGGAAGGCTTACAGAAAATCGAGACGGCTCTGCCGTATCTGATCGCCGCGCGTGCCACGCAGGCGGTGTCGGCGCAGGATACCGATAGTGTGACCTATACCGGTACGGCGCTTGCCGTGCCCAGGACATCCGAGTCTGACTTCGCTGCGCTCGAGGGGTCCGAGATCTCGACCGATGCCATTAAAGACACATCAGATGATTTAGAGTGTGCGGCCGAGGAGCTGCGGAAGGCTTCTGAGGACACGGCGAAGGCTAAAGAGCGTGCTTGGCTGGCGGATTGTGGTGGGTCTGACAAGGGCTCGGTCGGCAGCTGTTCTTGCATGTGGGAGCGTGCGAAAAGCCTAACGGATCTCTCCGGTGTTCAAAATCCGCATTACTCATCGAGCGTTACGTGGGAGCTCCAAGTTGCCCTTGATCGCGCGAAGGACTACTACCATTGGCGTCTGACAAATGAGAAGCCCCACGGCTCGAGTGTCGAGATGAAGGCAGAGTCTGCGGCGCGTAAGGCGTTTTATACCTATGCGAGCGCGGAGGTCGATCGGGCGCATATAACCGAGAACGGAGACAGGGTTTCCTCCTATATTCCGCTGCTGCCGCGCAACTCTGATGAGGTTCGGGCGACGGAACTCTATACCGATGCGGTGTGGCCGACTAGCGTGAACGATGACAAGGCGTATCTGCATTACGGGACGACCTGCCCTAACTATAAGAAAGGGACGCCGAGCGGATTTGCTTCGGTTGCCGATTACGATGGACAGGATAAATGCAGCAAATGCCATTTTGGCGTTTTGTCGCTTGGTGCTGTTGCGGCGCCTTCAACCTCTATCGAAAACGGCTTCGAATATCACTTCGACGAGTTCAAAAAGGCCTTGGAGGAATACGTCAAATGTCGGAACAAAGAGCTTGAGCTCATGCGTCAGACCGAGGATGAGGCCGACCGTGCGAGCAATGCGTTTGACCAGGCCATTAAAGCGCTTTCGGGCGAGCGTCCGCGTATCGCTCCGCCCGGTCGCAACGGCGTGGTTGCCTTTGCGGTTTCGGGTGCCATCTCGAGCCCCGATGAGCTCAACTCTTCGTTTAACACGGCAGTCAGGCTTGGCGATCGTGGTGCCATCTCTGCCGCGGTGCTGGCGCCCGATGAGGCGACGGCGCAAAACAACGTGCTTTCGCGATTTTTCTCGACATTGAAGGAACGCTCGGGTGGCGTTGCCGGCGTACTCGATGGCGTCATGGATGTCTGGGGACGGCTGCTTGTGGGATACGGAGACATCCAAGGTTCGGCCGACGAACTTATGGACGAGATGATTAAAGGCCTAGGAGGGGGCAGCGGCGCGTTGGGCTCCATCGCATCGTGGCTCGGCGATACCGTTTCGGCGTCCGTGGCGGCGCTGGGTTTGGAACCGTGCGACTTGCGCCTGCGAAAGCCGGTGCTGACTGATTCCGCCAACGTCATTAAGAGCCCGGGGTCTGACATTGCTGGTCTCTCTCAAGCGCAAGACAAACTGCGAAGTATTCCGTTGGGCGTGACCGATCCCAAGGCGCTTTGCGAGGCGTTGGAATATCAAGTCGAACGCACCATCAGCGGTACGGTGTTCACGCTTGCGGAGATTCCTCTGCCCGGCGGCGGCTCCATCCCGCTCACCGTCGATGTCGCCACGCTGGTTGGCGCTCTGGGCGGTGGGTCGTAATGAGTATCCGCATGCGTCTGCGCGAGGAGCGCGCCCAAGCGACGGTGGAGATAGCAGTGGTTACGCCCGTTTTGCTGGTGCTGGCACTCATCGTATACAACGTCATGATCTATGCCAGCGCTGTCGCGCGCTTCGACCGCGTGGTGCCCGACATCGTGTTGGCGCACGCCGTGGCGCCGAGCGGGGAGGGCGACGAAAGCTCTGTCGATGCCTCGGCGACGGTCCGGACTCAAATTCTGAATGCCATGGAAGGCTATGACTTGCAGATCGAAGTGTCGAGCGAGCAAGGCGCGGAGGCATCGGATGGTGGCCTGCTCTCCCTATCCGGTACGTTTAGGACCTACACCTGCACCATGCACTATGAGCCGTGGCCGACTTCTCTCAGCATCGCTGGCGTTCCGCTGGGGGCGCCGACAACGTTGTCGCACGAGCGCGCGGTGACGGTCGATCCATGGCGTCCGGGGGTGGTCATGTGACCGCGGTCTCGTCCTACATCGCCTACGCGCGGGCACTCAATAGGCTGGGCTGGACGCCGGCCGAGTTTGCGGTGGCGGAGTCGTTTGCCGTGCGCCTGCGCGGCATGCTGGGACGGTGTCCGGTTGCCGCCAACGGTCTGCCGCTCGTCATGGCATTTCCACGCTGCTCTTCGGTCCATACGTGTTTTATGGCCTATCCCATCGATATCGCCTTTATCGATGCACGTGGCTATGTCCTCGTATGCTACGAAAACGTACGTCCCTGGCGTATGTGCTCCTGCCCCGGCGCCTGGGCCGTACTAGAGCGTCCTTCAATCATTGTTTCGACCCCTGCTCTCCAACGCGTGCCGGCTTAAGGGACTGAGCGAAAAATTTCTTGCTGCCGGCTGATGCCTCTGACGTGCCGATTTATAGAACCGAGGCTGTGCTCAAAAACTTTTTTAAAATTCTCGGTTGACCGGAACGCGTCCTTGGTTATACTAATCAAGCCTTGAAACAAGGCACACCTCAAATGGCTGGGTAGCTCAGTTGGTAGAGCAGAGGACTGAAAATCCTCGTGTCAGGGGTTCGATTCCCTTCCCCGCCACCTTGAATTGACTAGGACCTCTGCAAAGGGGTCCTTTTCTTTTATGTAGCCCTCGCACGGAATCGAACCCCGTGAGGGCGCGGAGCTGAGTAAACGCGTAAGCGTTTGCCAGCGCAGCTCGCAAGGCGCGTAAGCGCCGCAGCGGTCCGTCCGCGCAGCGCGCGGACGCGATTCCCTTCCCCGCCACCTTGAATTGACTAGGACCTCTGCAAAGGGGTCCTTTTCTTTTATCGAGGGCTCTGCGGAAACTGCGTCCCGGAATCCGGCGTCAGAATGGGACGTGCTTTCCTTTTGCAGCCTTTGGCGGAAACTGCATCCCAGATCCCGCGCTCAGAACGGGATGCATTTTCCGGTTGAGGCCTCGAACGGAAAGCGCATCCCAGTCTTTTGCGAAAAACGGGATGCGCTTTCCGGCGCTTACTTCCGACGTGCGTGCACATCTCGGCGCACCAGCTCGTGCCCACCTGTCCCAGACATTCCTCCCACTTTCGCGTCACTTTGCAGACCGTTCGGTCGCCTGTCCGCACACGCGGGTATACTCAAAACGATACTTTTCCTATGCAATACGATGCAGGCTCGGCCTGCACGATCCGAAGGGGGCAGTGATGGAGAGGATACTCGGCGTTAATCTCTCTGGCTGGTTTATTCCCGAGCCTTGGGTGACCCCGTCGCTGTACGCGGCGACCGGTGCATCCAACGCGGCCGAGCTACAAGAGGCCATGGGTACCGCCGCCTATAACGAGCGCATGCGCCGCCATTACGAGACGTTTGTGAGCGAGGACGATTTTCGCCGCATGGCGCAGATCGGTCTCAATGCCGTGCGTCTGCCGGTGCCCTGGTATGCCTTTGGTTCGCAGGAGTCCGATGCGTCCTACATCTCGGTTGTCGACTACATTGACCGTGCAATTGAGTGGGCTGCCAAGTACGACATCCGCGTGCTGCTCGATCTGGCAACCGTGCCCGGTGGCCAGGGCGATTCCAACGATTCGCCCGCCACGCCGGAGGCTGTTGCCGAGTGGCATTCGTCCACTAACGGCCGCCATGTCGCACTCGACGTGCTCGAGCGCTTGGCCGATCGCTATGGCGAGGCCGAGAGCCTGCTGGGCATTGAGCTGCTGGACACGCCGCAGATGAGCGTTCGCAAGAGCCTCTTCACCATGACGGATGGCATTCCTGCTCACTACCTGCGCAATTTCTATCGCGATGCCTACGAGCTCGTCCGTTCGTATATGCCCGAGGATAAGATCGTCGTCTTCTCGTCGTCGGGGCATCCCAGCGAGTGGAAGCATTTTATGCGCTGCGCCAAGTACAAGAACGTCTACATGGACCTTCACCTGTACCATTACCGCGACGAGTATGCGCTCGACATCACGAGCCCTCGCGGGCTGACGACGGCGATTTCGCGTAACAAGCGCGAGCTTAAAGAAGCGATTTCGACTGGGTTCCCCGTGCTGGTGGGCGAATGGTCGGGCGCGGCGATCTTTGCCAACTCGTCGGTTACGCCCGAGGGCCGCAATGCCTACGAGCGCGTGTTTATCGCCAACCAGCTGGCTTCGTTTGCGCCGGCTGCCGGTTGGTTCTTCCAAACGTGGAAGACTGAGAAGCGCATTGCAGCATGGGACGCCCGCGCGGCGCTCGGTACGCTCGAGCGCGGCATGATTGAATAGGTTGATATGACGCAAAACAGCGCCCATACGGGCAAACTCTATGTGGTCGGCACGCCCATCGGCAACCTGGGTGACCTGTCCCCGCGCGTTGGCGAGGCCTTTGCCGCTGCCGATGTCATCTGCTGCGAAGACACGCGTGTGACGTCAAAGCTGCTGATGCACCTGGGCATTTCCAAGCCGCTTGTCCGTTGCGACGAGAATGTGATCGCCAGCCGCGCCGCCGGCCTGGTCGACCGTCTGCTGGCGGGGGAGACCCTCGCTTTTGCCTCGGACGCCGGCATGCCGAGCGTGTCCGATCCCGGCCAGGCGCTGGTCGAGGCGGCGCGTGAGGCCGATGTGCCCGTCGAAGTTATTCCCGGGCCCTCTGCTTGCGTCACGGCGCTTGTTTCGTCCGGCATTCCCTGCGAGCATTTTTTCTTCGAGGGCTTTTTGGGCCGAAAGCACGGCGACCGTGTGCGCCGTTTGCAGCGCCTTGCCGTGGTGCCCGGCGCACTCATCTTCTACGAGTCTCCACATCGCATCGTGGCGACGCTCGAGGCCGTGGCGGAGGTCTTTCCCCAGCGTGAGGTTGCCGTCTGCCGCGAACTCACCAAGCTGCACGAGGAGGTCTTGCGCGGGCCCGCTGACCAGCTTGCCGAGGAGCTGCGTGCTCGCGGCGAGGTAAAGGGCGAGATTGCGCTGGTCATCGCGCCGCCGAGCGAGGATGAGGAGGCCGGTATCGTGCCGGTCGGCGCCACGGCAGCGGATCCCGACGAGGCCCTGCGCGAGGATATCCGCGCCGCGCTCGAGGAGGGGGAGCCCGCGTCTGCGGTGGCCAAGCGCCTGTCTCAGAAGTATTCGCGCCGCAAGCGCGATGTCTATGCCATGGTGCTCGATATGCAATAGATGGAGGATATCCAGCCCTTGCGCTAGAATCATCCTCTGTATGCAACGTTTTTCTGGAGGACAAACCCCATGGATCAAAGCAAGCCTTCGTTCTTTATCACGACGCCCATCTACTACGTCAACGCCGATCCGCACCTGGGCACGGCTTATTCCACCATCATCGCCGACGTTCAGGCTCGCTATCGCCGTTCCGCCGGCTATAACGTCAAGTTCCTGACCGGCATGGACGAGCACGGCGAGAAGGTCGCCGAGGCCGCAGCCAAGCATGGCATGACGCCGCAGGAGTGGACCGATAGCCAGGCCCCGCACTTCAAGGAGCTTTGGAGCAAGCTCGAGATTTCCAACGACGACTTCATCCGCACCACCGAGCCGCGCCAGCATCATGCCGTGCAGTACCTGTGGGAGCGCATGAAGGAGTCCGGTTACCTGTATAAGGGCAGCTACGACGGTTGGTATTGCGTGCCTGACGAGACCTACTTCACTGATACGCAGGTCCAGAAGGGCGACGAGGAGTACGGCAGCGTCGGCCAGCATCTATGCCCCGACTGCCACCGTCCGCTTGAGCGCGTCCAGGAGGAGTCCTACTTCTTTAAGCTTTCCGCCTTCCAGGACAAGCTGCTCAAGCTCTATGACGAGCACCCCGACTTTGTCGAGCCCGCGTTCCGCATGAACGAGGTGCGCAGCTTTGTCGAGGGCGGCCTTAACGACCTTTCCGTAAGCCGTACAAGCTTTGACTGGGGCATTCAGGTCCCGTTCGACGAGGGCCACGTGACCTACGTGTGGTTCGACGCGCTGCTCAACTATATGACGGCCGTCGGCTACGGTGTCGATACCGATGAGGCCCGTGCCGAGCTGGCCTATCGCTGGCCCGCGCAGTTCCACATCGTGGGCAAGGACATTATCCGCTTCCACTGCGTCATTTGGCCTGCCATGCTCATGGCCATCGGCGAAGCCCTGCCCGAGCACGTCTTTGCTCACGGCTTCCTGACCGTGCGCAATGCCGAGACCGGCAAGGCCGAGAAAATGTCCAAGAGCCGTGGTAACGCCATTGCTCCGCAAGACGTTATCGACATGCTGGGCGTCGAGGGCTATCGCTACTACTTTATGACCGACGTGGTGCCCGGCACCGACGGCGCCATCAGCTTCGAGCGCATGGAGCAGGTCTACAACGCCGATCTGGCCAACAGCTGGGGCAACCTTATCTCGCGTTCGCTCAACATGAGCGGCAAGTACTTTGACGGCTGTGCACCTGCCAAGCCTGCATCGTTCGATGCGTTCGACAACCCGCTGGCAAAGATCGCCGACGGCCTGGCCGAGCGCTACATGGCCAAGATGGACGTGCTGGATTACGGCGGAGCTAAGGACGAGGTCATGGAGCTCATCCACGCCGCTAACCATTACATCGAGGACTCCGAGCCTTGGGCGCTTGCCAAGGACGAGGCTAAGGCCGACGAGCTGGCATTTGTGATCTACAACCTGCTCGAGGCCATCCGCATCGCCGCTCACCTGCTGATGCCGCTCATGCCCCAGACTTCTGCCGAGGCTCTGCGTCGCCTGTCTTGCGAGGACGAGGCCGCGAGCGACGACCTCAAGGGCATCTGCACTTGGGGCCTGCTTGCCGGTGGTCAGCCCGTCGAGAAGGGCGAGCCGCTGTTCCCGCGTCTGGGCTAAGACGCCGCGCGCCATATCGGCAATTTGCTGTGTAACGGTAAGGGCATGGCCGCAACGGTCCATGCCCTTTTGCTTTACGATGCAGCCACCATGTTAAGGAGGCAACCATGACAACTTCGCCTTTGGCAAACCCCACGGCAACGAGGGAGCTGCTAGAGGAGTTTGGCCTTGCGACCAAGCATCGCCTGGGCCAAAACTTCCTGATCGACAACCATGTGATCGAACGTATCTGTGAGCTCGCCGAGCTTGCGGGCGATGAGCGCGTGCTCGAGGTCGGCCCGGGCGTTGGCACGCTCACGCTTGCCCTGCTGCAGGAGGCGGCGTGCGTTACGTCGATTGAGGCCGATCCCGAGCTTGAGCCGGTGCTTGACGCCCACGCCGCCGACTATGCCAACTTCCGCTTTATCATGGGCGATGCGCTCAAGGTGACACCGGAACAAATCGAGCAGGTTGCGGGCGGTAAGCCGACGGCGTTTGTCGCGAATCTGCCCTATAACGTGGCGGCGACGATCATCCTTCAGTTCTTCAAGACGATGCCCGCACTTAAGCGCGCTGTCGTCATGGTGCAAAGGGAAGTTGCAGATCGTATTGCCGCAACGCCGGGCAATAAGACCTATGGCGGCTACACGGCAAAGCTCGGCCTGTATGCGCAGGTGACGGGGCGCTTTGAGGTACCGCCGCGCTGCTTTATGCCGGCGCCGCATGTGGATTCTGCCGTCGTGCGCATCGATCGCGTTGACGGCGTGGTACCCGAGGGCATCGACCGCGAGTTTGTGGCTCGTGTGATCGACGCCGCGTTTGCTCAGCGCCGCAAGACGATCCGCAACTCCATGAGCGCCAATGGCTTTGCCAAGGACGCACTCGACGCCGCCTTTGAGGCCTGCGGTATCGCACCTACCACGCGCGCCGAGGCGCTCGACGTCGCCGCCTTTGTCCGTTTGGCTCAGGAGCTTTCCCATGACGTCTAATGTCGAACGCGTGACGTTTACCAAGAAAAAGAAGACGGTTGCTTGTCCCGTGCCCTTGGCGCCGCTTGCCGATACGCACGCGCACCTGCTTTCGTTTTGGGGCAAAGAAGCGCCCGAGACGCTCGTGCGCGCCAAAGCTGCGGGCGTCGACCTGTTGGTGACGATGTTCGACCCCATCGCTGACAAACGCAGCGTGGCGGACTATAGCGACTGGCTGGTTCGCGAGATCCTGCCGATGCGGGATATTCCGCAGGTCAAGTATCTCGCTGGTGTGCATCCGTATGGTGCGCCCGACTACACCGATAACATCCATGCCCAGATTGTGACTGCACTCGATGATTCCCTATGCGTTGGCATTGGCGAGATCGGTTTGGACTACCACATGGATTACGACGACGACATCGCGCCGGCGCCCCACGACGTGCAGATCGACTGTATGGCGCGCCAACTCGAGGTTGCCGTACGCCGCAATGTGCCGGTAGAGCTGCATCTGCGTCATGAGGACACGGACGGGGAGCGCACCTCGCATGTGGACGCCTACAACGTGTTGCGCGAGGTCGGCGTGCCCCAGGCCGGTTGCGTACTGCACTGCTTTGGCGAGGACCGAGCCACGATGGAGCGCTTTGTGGATTTGGGTTGTTACATCGCCTATGGCGGCGCGGCTACCTTTAAGCGCAACGACGACGTGCGCGAGGCATTCGCGGCAACACCGCTCGACCGTATTTTGTTCGAGACGGATTGTCCCTATATGGCGCCGGAGCCCATTCGCGGTCTTGAGTGCGAGCCTGCAATGATTTCCATCACAGCAAACGCACTGGTCAACGACCGCGTCGATCGTACCGGCGAGGACCCCGAAGCAATCGCTCGAGCCGCCTGGGAAAACGCCTGCAAACTTTTTCAAAAATAGTTCTTGCGTTTGCGGTGGCGCTCCGTTATTCTAATTCCTGCACGCGGGCGTGGCGGAATTGGCAGACGCGTACGGTTCAGGTCCGTATGGGGGCAACCCCATGAAGGTTCAAGTCCTTTCGCCCGCACCATTGATTGAAAGAGCTCCCAGCAATGGGAGCTTTTTTGTTATGGGCCCATCGCGGGGACTTGAACCTGCGAAGGAGCGAGCGTAAAGAAAACGCGGAGCGTTTTAGCGAGCTGGCGAGGGCGCCGGCAGGCGGCCGAAGCCGGTGCGTATCCGCGAAACGGATACGCGGACGTCCTTTCGCCCGCACCATTGAATGAAAGAGCTCCCAGCAATGGGAGCTCTTTTACGGGCCGTTTTTGGCAGATTTGACCTATCGATTTCGCGCGGTAGATGCCCCTGTGGTCAAAAAGTGGCAAATATGAGTACTGGCACAAAAATAGAGACATTTCACGAAGCCATTTTTGCTCATTTTACGCAACAGATGTACGCTAATTTGGCTCAACCTTGAGACAAAATGAAGTAATTTCGATAGACCTCGGGTTCAAAGAGGCGATTTTGACCCAAATACGCTGCTACTAAACTGGTAACAGTACTCATATTTGGCCTTTTTTGACCACGGGCCCTCTTATTGGTGTCATGCGGCTGCCCCGTGCGGGTATCCTAGTGCCAACGTGCGCCTATCAGAGGAGAGACCATGCTGTTATCCGGTATCATCGCCGCCCTTACGAGCCTACTGTTTCCCATCATCATCTTGTTGCTGCTGCTTCCCAACGCCTGCTATGTCGTTGAACAGCAGCATGCTGTGATCATCGAGCGTCTGGGCAAGTTCAACCGCATCGTCAACGCGGGCTTCCACATGAAGGTGCCCGTGATCGACCGCAAAGCCGCCACGGTGAGTCTGCGCACCATGAAAAACGGTTTTGGCATCGACGTTAAGACCCAAGACAACGTGACTATCGGTCTTGAGGTCTCTGCTCAGTACCACGTGAGCTATGACATGGGCGCCGGCCCGGCAGATTCGGGCATCTACAAGAGCTACTACATGCTGCAGGAGCCCGTCGACCAAATGCGTGACTTCATCACCGATGCCTTGCGCTCCTCCATCCCCGTCTACACGCTCGATGAGGTCTTTGCCAAAAAGGATGACATCGCCAAGGACGTCAACGCCACCGTGTCCGAGCAGATGGCCGCCTATGGCTTCACCCTCGTGTCGACGCTCATCACCAAGATTGCGCTGCCGACGGAGGTCGAGAACTCCATGAACGACATCAATGCCGCCCAGCGCAAGCGCGCTGCGGCGCAGGAGCTCGCCGAGGCCGACCGCATCAAGCGCGTCACCGAGGCGACCGCCGAGGCCGAGGCCATGGAAAAGGCAGGCGAGGGCATCGCCAATCAGCGCAAAGCCATCGCGCTGGGCATCAAAGACTCGCTCGAGATTATCCAGGAGACGGGCGTCGGTAACGACGAGGCCAACCAGCTGTTCATGTTCACGCAGTGGTCCGAGATGATGACGGAGTTCGCTCGCACGGGCAAAACCTCGACGGTCGTGCTGCCGAGCGACTTTTCGCAGTCGGCCTCGATGTTCGAGCAGATGCTGGCCGCCGGCAAAGTTCAGAACGAGTCAAAGGAGTAGGCACGAGTGAAATACACCGTCGTTTGTGTTGGCAAGCTCAAAGAGCGCTTTTGGAAGGACGCTTGCGCCGAATACACCAAACGCCTGGGCGCCTATGCCAAGGTAGATATGCGCGAGGTTGCCGATATCGATCCGGCCAAGGCGGGCGGCGTGGATGCCGCGCGCGACAAAGAAGGCGCGGCGATTCTTGCTGCTTTGCCACCGCGGGCACATGTGATTCTGCTGGCTATCGAGGGCAAGGAGCGTTCGAGCAAGGAGCTCTCGACCCGTCTCGATGACCTCATGCTGAGGGGTAACAGCGACATCGCTTTTGTAATCGGCGGATCGGACGGCGTGAGCGATGCCGTGCGCGCCCGCGCCGACGAGATGCTCAGCTTTGGGCGCATTACCTTGCCGCACAACCTGGCGCGCGTGGTGCTGCTGGAGCAGATCTACCGCGCCTGCAAGATTAGCCGTGGCGAGCCGTATCACAAGTAGGTCGGCAATACGAAACAATAGCGTGGGACAATGACTTTCGTTTTTGAGGAACGCATCTGAGAGGACTGTGTGATATGAAGATCGGATTTGTCGGTTTTGGCAATATGGCGAGTGCTATGGCCGATGGCTGGATTGCCGCCGGCGTGGCCGCGGGCGACATGTGCGCCTGCGCAGGCCGCTACGATGCTTTGGTCGAGCGTTGCGAGGCGCGGGGCATGGCTGCCTGCCACGATGCGGCGGAGGTTGTTGCTGCGTCCGATATCGTGGTTGCGGCGGTCAAGCCGTACATGATTGAGAAGGTCTTCGCTCCACTCAAGGATGCGCTTGCCGACAAGGTCGTCCTTTCGGTCGCCTGGACCTGGGATAGCGCCAAGTGGGAACAGGTCCTGCCAGGTGTCGCTCATATCTCGACGGTGCCCAACACGCCGGTTTCGGTGGGCGAGGGCGTTATCGCCTGCGAGAAGGCTTCCACGCTTAGCGATGGGCAGCGTGCCACGGTGCTCGGTCTGCTCGGAAAGCTTGGCACGGTGGTCGAGCTCGATTCGAGTCTGCTGTTTGTGGGCGGTACCGTGGGCGGTTGCGCCCCGGCGTTTGTCGCCATGGCGATCGAGGCTCTGGGCGATGCGGCCGTCAAACACGGTATTCCGCGCGCCGATGCCTATCGCATTGTGAGCCAGATGGTACTGGGTACGGCAAAGCTGCAGCTTGCAACCGGTCAGCATCCCGCAGCGATGAAGGATGCCGTGTGCTCGCCCGGCGGTGCTACCATCAAGGGCGTCGTCGCGCTCGAGGACGCCGGCATGCGCAGCGCCCTAGTCAAGGCCATCGACGCCACCCTCCAGTAAAACCTGCCATTTAGGGACAGGTTCATTTTGGCAGGTTTTTCCTGCGGTTTTATCTCTATAGCAAAAAGCGCCCCGCAACTGGCTTAATTCCAGTTGCGGGGCGCTTGCGTTTGACCAGATAAAACCGACCAAAATAAACCTGTCCCTTTTTGGTCGGTTAGTCCCAGAAGCTGTCTTCTTCGTCCTCGGACTTGGGGCCGCGGTCGACGTACATTTTATGGGTGCGCTTCTCCATTACAAAGGCAAGAATCGCAAACAGCAGGATGCCGCCGGCGAAAAGGATGGCAAAACCGGTGCGGGTGCCAAACAAAAAGGAAAAAACTGCGTCCATTGGGTGCCTTCTTGCGTAGTTGGGTTGGGTCGTAAACGCTCATAAGTATATACTTGCCCATACATGTACAAGGTTGCAACCTAAATGGAATGTATATCGCCGGAGGATCTAATGCTTGATATCAAGTTTGTTCGCGAGAACCCCGATGCCATCGATACCGCCATGGCAAATCGCCAGACGTCTTGGGATCGTGAGAAGTTCTTTGAACTCGACGACGAGCGCCGTGCCGTCATCACCGAGGTTGAGGAGCTCCAGGCCACGCGTAACGCCGAGTCCAAGAAGATTGGCGCCCTGATGAAGGAGGGCAAGAAGGACGAGGCCGAGGCCGCCAAGGAGGCCGTGCGCGCCGTCAACGAGAAGATCGACGGTCTGGCCGAGCGCCGTACCGCTCTTGAGCAGGAGCAGTACGACTTCATGTCTCACCTGCCCAACATTCCGTGCGAGGCCACCCCGTACGGTAAGGACGAGGACGAGAACATCGAGCGTCGCCGCTGGGGCACCCCGCGCGAGTTCGACTTCGACTTTAAGCCGCACTGGGATCTGGGCACCGATCTGGACATCCTCGACTTCGAGCGTGGCAACAAGCTCTCCGGCAGCCGCTTCACCGTTCTCGGTGGCGCCGGCGCCCGCCTGGAGCGCGCCCTTATCAACTTCTTCCTGGACACGCACACGAGCCGTGGCTTCAAGGAGTGGTGGCCGCCCATCGTCGTCAAGCGTCAGACCATGTTCGGTACGGGCCAGCTGCCCAAGTTTGAGGACGACGCCTATCACGTCTCGGGCGACAACTTCCTGATCCCTACCGCCGAGGTCGTACTGACTAACCTGCATGCCGGTGAGGTTCTGGACGCCGACACTCTGCCTCGCCGCTACACTGCCTTCACCCCCTGCTTCCGCGAGGAGGCCGGTTCCGCCGGTCGCGACACCCGCGGCATCATTCGCCAGCACGAGTTCGACAAGGTCGAGATGGTTAAGTTTGCCAAGCCGGAGGAGTCCGACGAGGAGCTCGAGAGCATGACCGCCGAGGCCGAGTACCTGCTGCAGCAGCTGGGCCTGCCGTATCGCGTGATTAGCCTGTGCACCGGCGACCTGGGCTTCTCTGCCCGTCAGACCTACGACATCGAGGTTTGGCTGCCGAGCTACAACGCCTACAAGGAGATCAGCTCCTGCTCCAATTGCGGCGACTTCCAGGCCCGTCGTGCCAACATCAAGTATCGCGACCCCGAGAACTTCAAGGGTTCGCGCTACCTGCACACCCTTAACGGTTCCGGCCTGCCGGCTGGTCGTACCATGGCTGCCATTCTGGAGAACTACCAGAACGCCGACGGCACCATCACGATCCCCGAGGTTCTGCGTCCCTACATGGGCGGCCTCGAGAAGATCGAGCCGGTCGCGTAAACTAGCTGCATAGGCGATTTGCGAGGGCGCTCCTTTTAGGGGCGCCCTTTTTGTGTACGGCTATACCATGCCGTGAGGACAGCTCGATAGAAAACACACGAACAGACGTTCTGTATACATGCATTTACCTGCTATGCTTTTGCTAACTAAGAGCAAGAGAAAGGGGATGTGATGGAGCTGTTCGACGAGCGGGTTGTTTTGTTCCAGAGCGATGAGGGCGGGGAGCAGCTGCTGGTAACGTGCGAGCCGTCGGGTATGGGTGGCTTGGTGGTTCGGCAGACGAGTGAGGGACCATTGACGCAATGGTGCTATGAGGAGTCGCCGCATGTGGTCGAGACCTTTGTGGCGCACGAGGGGCTTGTGGCGCTTGAGCGATTTTATGAGGTGGGAACTTCTAACCAGGTGGCGCGCATGCTGAGTATCTCGTTTGCCGACTACGACTGTGCCCAACGGGTGCGTTCGCTTTTGAGGGAGCTCGGTGCTGGGTTCGATGTGATCGAAAAGCCAATCGATCGCACGAGAAGCGCTGATGCTTGCAGTGCAGCGTGACAAATTGAGGCCCGCGCGAAAAAAAGTTTGAGATTTCGCTTGACTCTAACGAACTAAAGTGGTTTTATATGTCTTACGCTGCGGCGTTACCTCAGCTGGATAGAGGGTCTGACTACGAATCAGAACGTCATAGGTTCGAATCCTATACGCCGCACCAATTGAACTTGAAGCCTCCGGCAACGGGGGCTTTTCTTTTATGGCAACACCGCATGGATTCGAACCTCGGTCGAGGCGCGGGCGTAAAGAAAACGCGGAGCGTTTTAGCCCGCGGGCGAGCGCGCCGGCAGGCGGGCGAAGCCGGTGCGGATCCGCGAAGCGGATGCGCGGAATCCTATACGCCGCACCAATTGAACTTGAAGCCTCCGGCAACGGGGGCTTTTCTTTTATGCCGCCACCGCATAGATTCGAACCTCGGTCGAGGCGCGAGCGTCTTAATCATCACTTCGTAAAATTTTTCCAAATTGTCGCTTGACCCATCGAGGGGTCACGTGCATAATAATCCGTGCGTTGCGGCGTTACCTCAGCTGGATAGAGGGTCTGACTACGAATCAGAACGTCATAGGTTCGAATCCTATACGCCGCACCAATTGAACTTGAAGCCTCCGGCAACGGGGGCTTTTCTTTTATGGCAACACCGCATGGATTCGAACCTCGGTCGAGGCGCGGGCGTAAAGAAAACGCGGAGCGTTTTAGCCCGCGGGCGAGCGCGCCGGCAGGCGGGCGAAGCCGGTGCGGATCCGCGAAGCGGATGCGCGGAATCCTATACGCCGCACCAATTGAACTTGAAGCCTCCGGCAACGGGGGCTTTTCTTTTATGCCGCCACCGCATAGATTCGAACCTCGGTCGAGGCGCGAGCGTCTTAATCATCACTTCGTAAAATTTTTCCAAATTGTCGCTTGACCCATCGAGGGGTCACGTGCATAATAATCCGTGCGTTGCGGCGTTACCTCAGCTGGATAGAGGGTCTGACTACGAATCAGAACGTCATAGGTTCGAATCCTATACGCCGCACCAATTGACTTTAAAGCTCCCGGCAACGGGGGCTTTTCCTTTACGGGGGCATTGCGGAGATTCGAACCTCGTTCGAGGCGCGAGCGTCAAGAAAACGCGGAGCGTTTTTAGCGAGCGGGCGAGTCCGCCGGCAGGCGGGCGAAGCCGGTGCGGATCCGCGCAGCGGATGCGCGGAATCCTATACGCCGCACCAATTGAGTTTTAAGCCTCCGGAAACGGGGGCTTTTCTTATATCGCGATGCGTCGAAGATCGCATCAAGGGGTCAAAATGAGTAAAAATCAAATTCAATAACTTTTTTTGAAAAAACGCTTGACCATTATTCAGTCGATGTGCATAATAATCAACAAGTCGCGGCGTTACCTCAGCTGGATAGAGGGTCTGACTACGAATCAGAACGTCATAGGTTCGAATCCTATACGCCGCACCAATTGACTTTAAAGCTCCCGGCAACGGGGGCTTTTCCTTTACGGGGGCATTGCGGAGATTCGAACCTCGTTCGAGGCGCGAGCGTCAAGAAAACGCGGAGCGTTTTTAGCGAGCGGGCGAGTCCGCCGGCAGGCGGGCGAAGCCGGTGCGGATCCGCGCAGCGGATGCGCGGAATCCTATACGCCGCACCATTTGAGATTAAAGCTCCCGGCAACGGGGGCTTTTCTTTTACGTAAGCACTGCATGGATTCGAACCTCGGTCGAGGCGCGGGCGTAAAGCGGACTATTTCTTATCGACTCGTGTAAGATTCCGAGTAGGTGTCGCGGCCCATCCGCGACCGCTCCTTCTCTAGACGACCGATCAGGGTGATATTTCGTGGCAGAGCGTCCGACATACAAGCTCAGGTTTCTCGATCCCAAGAAGCGCTTTCCGGCGATGCCCGAGCAGCCTGCGGGACGCTCATATGGCGTGGTCTGGAAACTCTTTGGCGAGGATCAGCATGAATCTTGTTATGTCGTCGAATTCGTTGGCAAAAGCCATGTGTCGCTTTTGGGCTACGTAAGCGTTTCGGGTGAGGTGTACAAGGTGGACCGCCCCGTCAGCGAGGCTCCGCTGCCCAACGATCCCGACATGGAACTGGTCCTTGACGAGTCGGACTCCGGTATTGGTGAGATTATGGTGAGGGGAGCAAACGGCACGATGCGCGCGTGTGCGCAAACTGTCGGCTCTCCCGAAGGCCCCATGCGCGAGCAGTCCGACCACGAGACATGGAATTCAGCCCGCTCCCTTCCTTACGGCGAGTTCATGGCATCGATGTTCCTGCGCTACGTGATATTCGCTGACTCCGAAAATGCCATTGCGAGCACGGCGGACGCCGGCGGACTCGACGAGGATATGCAAAATGTTATCGACAAGATCAAGCTCGTAAAGTTGCCCGAGCCGGTCGAGGTGTTTTTGGGCTTTAACACGGCACCGCTCCCTGATGCTATCGAGACGCTGCTTTACCGCGTTGACCATGCCGAGAATCCGAGCGGTATCGAGCGCTATGCCGCTGCCCTTATGAGTGAAATTGACTTGCCCCGCCTGCGCACCATCGCTGCCAAGTCCGAGATGAGCCTGGCTCGCATTGATCGTTCAAAGCTTTTCTATCTCAATTTTGATCGTAGCCTGCTGGACCAGGACGAGATTGACATGCTGCTTGCAATAGAGTGCCGTCTCAACCGCCTCTCCGGCATCCTTGAGCGCATCGGGGCCGGATTGGTCCCTGCGGCATCCTCGCCGAGCCTTGAGGGCTGCGCGCTCTTTGATGCGTGGCATATCGCCAAGACGACCAACGATGTTCCCCGACTGCTCGATACGGCCTCAAGCGATAACCCGTGGGCCAAACCGGGAACGGTTTCGTGCCAGCCGGGCGGTGAGTGGGATGTGCGTACCCGCTTCGCGCGTATTGTAGAAGCGCTCAACGTGGTCACAAGGCTCGACTATACCTATCGAGTAAACGTTGTCGAGGGGATTATGCTCGTTCGGTTTGGGCAGTCTGTCGTTGATGCCATGCCGCAACGTGAATACGACGCTCAAGATGACGCCTGGCGCGAGCTGGACGAGGACACGCGCGCGATCTGGGCCGCGGAGCACGATGCGCGCGTGGCGCTCACACTTGCGGCGGCGTGTTTTGCCGCGGGCACCTGCATCACGCGCTGCTATGTGCAGATTGCTGCTCCCGACAGTGAGCAGGGCGAGCGCGTTGCCGCAACGTATTTCTTTGGGCGCGCGGCCTATCTGGCCGATTGCGTGCCTGTCGCCAAGGATCTTGAGAGCATGGACATGGACGATATGCCGTGCAAGCGTGTGCTTGAGGCGTATGAGTCAACTGCTCCGGAGACGATTGAACCTGCGGAGGTTCATGCCCGTCCGCGTGATGACCATCGCACGCTGCCGCCGGCGCTGCGCGATCTGCTGCTTGCCGATACGGCTGACGAGTTGGAGGTCATGGAAGAGGACGATGACCCATACGTGGCCCGTGTTGTTGAATTGCGCGAGCAGGCAAAAGTCGACCGTACAGGTGCTTTTGAAGGTTTTTCCCGTCTTGTCGAGGAGTTGGAGGCTAAGTGCGCCGTCGCCGAGCTTTTGGCGACAGGTCCGGTTCAAACGCAGTTTTGCGATAACCAGCTGGTGCGCATGGTGCTTCCGGTGTTGGAAGAAGACCGCTCTGTGCGTATCCTTCGCGCTCCTGATGCGCTGTATTTTGCCCAGCACGAGATCTGCAGCTTTTACGCCGAACAAGAGGACTTTGAGCGTGCGCTGCCCGAGGTGCGCCATCTTTACGATTTGGCGCGCTCGTCCATGCAGTCTCACTTTGCCCTGATCAACGTGCTAGCACGCCTGGAGCGCTTTGACGAGATTATCGAGGTGGCGCGCCACGGCCTACGTATTGCCAGCGATCGTTCTGCAATCGGCTACCTGTTCTATCGCTTGGCGTTTGCCTATTGGAATTGCGATCAGCTCGACCTGGCGCTGGCTTGTTACCGTCTGGTGCCGCGCGGCGAGGAGTCGGGCAGCAGCGCGCTGGAAGAAATGCAGGGCCTTATGAACGAGATGGGCGTCAGCGAGCCTCCGACATTCGAGGAAGCGGTCGAGACCATCCGCAAGGCAGGTCTTGAGCTGCCGCCGGTGCCCGCCGTGACCAATCAACTCGCGGATGCCGCTGTGCAACTGGTCGACAACGGTTTCTTTTTCCTGGCACGCGGTTGCATCTTCCAAATGTGGCGCACCATGGGCAACGACGAGCTCGGCTCCCTCAACCGCTCGCTGGGGTAGGCGAAGCTTTCAAGGAGGAAAGGCTGCTAGGCAATTAGAAAATTTCCTCTTGCCCAACTTCGGCTGTTTGGTTACTATAGAACGGCTGTTACGGAGAGCTGACCGAGAGGCCGAAGGTGCTCGCCTGCTAAGCGAGTATGCCCCAAAAGGGCATCTGGGGTTCGAATCCCCAGCTCTCCGCCAGTACGAATTTGAAGAAGGGTCCCATTTGGGACCCTTTTTTGTGTGGAGAAAGGAGACTGGGGATTCGAACCCTCAAAAAAAGGAGGCATCCTTTCGGACGCCTCCTTTCAGTGGGCTTATTATTCTTGCGCCCTACACCTCGGGCGCCTTGGCGACGGTCTCGCTTTCTGCCGTGAGTGGGCGGTTGTCGATGCGGCGGCCCAGGCGGTCGAGCTTCACGAGTAGCCACTCAATGGGGTTCGGCCCCGAGCCTTCCTCGTCGGCAACTAGGTCCATGACGGCGATCTTGGTGCCGTCCTGCTTGAGCGTGACGCTGCCCGCCTTGTCGCCCACATGCACCGTGCCCGAAAGATCGTCGTAGCTAACCTTTTCGGTCACCTCGCCGGCAAGGGAAAACACGGTCGCTTGCGCCGTAGGATCGGCGAGTGTGGCGTCGATCGTCTTATCCGTCCAGTCGGTTTGGCCAATACGCGCCATAAGCGGGTTGCCGTTGGCGGTCTTTTCCTGCGTGTTGGCGATTGCGACCGTCACCTTGTGACCGTAGTACCAATTGGCAAGGGTTGCGGTATCGGTAAAGCGCTGGTCGGTGGTGGTGGAGTTCAAAACGACGGTGTAGATCTCGTCGCCGTCGCGGTTGTAGGCGCTCGTAAAGCAATAGCCCGCGTCGTCGGTGGTGCCGGTCTTGCCACCGATGTTGCCATCTTGGCCTAGCAAATAGTTATGCGTGTCCATGGAATGCGAATGGTCGGTGCCGTCGGCGCCCGTTATCTCGATCCAGGAATCTTCGCTCGCTACGACCTCGCGGATCGTGTCGTTTTTCATGGCCTCCTGCATCATCAGCGCTACGTCGTGTGCGGTTGAGTGCATATCGCCAGCCCACTCATCAAAGTCCAGACCATGCGGGTTTTCAAAAAGCGTGCCGGTGCAACCGAGCTTCTTAGCGCGCTCGTTCATGGCTTTCACAAATGTTGCCTCGGCGTCTTTGGTCTTAGGGTCGATCTTCTTGCCCACATATTCGGCGAGCACGATGGCGGCGTCGTTGCCCGAGGGAATCATCAGGCCGCGCAGCGCCTGCTCCACGGTAAGCTCGTCACCTTCGAGCAAGCCGGCGGTCGAATTACCCACGGTGGCTGCGGCGTTGCTCACCGTGACCTTCTCGTCCATCTTGCAATTCTCAACGGTTAGGATTGCGGTCATGACCTTGGTGATCGAGGCGATTTTGACCTGCTCATCGGCGCCGCGCCCATAGTAGACGGTGCCGTCTTTGCCCATGACGAAGGCATTGGTCGCATCGATATTGGGTAGATTCTCGGCCGTGATGCCGCGTGCATCGGCGGTTTTGCCGCAGACATTGTCGGTCGTGAGCACTTGGGCGCCGGCGACGGTGGGCGCGCCAGCGGTAAGGGCGATAGCGCAGACAAAGCCGGCGGCAAGCTGGGCTGAGCGCTTTGCAAAAGAGGTGAGGGACTTCACAGATTTCGCTTTCGACGGGATGGTCTCTTCTGGAACTAGAGTATATCGTTTGCCGGCATCGGCGATCATCGCGTGCGTGCGTGGCCCACATCCGCGCCCGAACGGGCACAAGGGTGCTTAAGGCCGACTTAATCACCCACGCTTGTTGTGTGTGACGGGCGCCCCCTCGGGCATAATGGAGCGCGAGAGGAGTACGCATGAACGAGCGCATACTGGTAGTTGATGACGAGAAGGCCATCGCCGACCTAGTTGGCATCTACCTTACAAAAGAAGGCTTTGACGTACAGGTCGCCTATAGCGGGGCCGATGCTGCCAAGGCAATCTTGGAGCAAGAGTTCGATCTGGTGCTGCTGGATGTCATGCTGCCCGATATCGATGGCTTTGAGCTGTTGCGTACGATCCGTTCCAGCCATACCTATCCCGTGATCATGCTGACGGCGCGCGATGCCCAGCAAGACAAGATCGAGGGCCTTTCGCTTGGCGCAGACGATTATGTGGTCAAGCCGTTCCGTCCGCTGGAGCTCATTGCACGCGTTCATGCTCAGCTTCGTCGTTATACCAGCTACGGCAGCCGCGCACAGGCGGCCGAGTCGCCGATCATCCAGCTCGACGGCCTCGAGATCAACCGCGACGCCCGCTCTGTGACGGTGGACGGTGCGCCGGTGCGCCTCACGCCCATCGAGTATTCCATCTTGCTGTATCTGGCCGAGCATCGCGGCAGCGTAGTGCCCGTGGAGGACCTGTTCCGCGCGGTGTGGAACGAGGACTTTATGCCCGGCTCCAACAATACGGTGATGGTGCACATTCGTCACCTGCGCGAAAAGATTGGCGACGATGCCCAGAAGCCGCGCTTTATCAAAAACGTCTGGGGCGTCGGCTACATAATCGAATAACGCCTTTGATGGTGGGGGAGTAGATATGACAAAAGACGATAGGCGGGCATTCGAGGTACCCGATCGACTCTTTGAATACGTAAGGGCGGTCGTTGACAACCGTGCGTTAGCGACGGTGCTGCTCTTTTTGCTGAGTCTGCTGCTCATCGGCATTGACAATATCGTTGGCATCCTGGCAGTTCTACTCATTGGCTTTTTGCTGATTGATCGATTCGAAATCGTTCGCCGCTGCGTGGTAATCGGCGGTGCCGCGTGGACCCTTACGCTGGCGATCGGGGCCCTGGCGCTTGGCGGTATTCGCGAGCCCGTGTTCTTTGATGCCGGCTTTGTGTTCAACATGCTTGGATTTGTGCTGGCGCTTGCCGTGTGCGTCCTGTTCTTCTGCGGACGCGCCCTGTACTACCAGGGTTATGAGCAGGGCGAGCAGCATGCCGACCGCGTGATCGCCGCCCGCATTCAGGACCGTCTGATCGATAACCCCGACACATGGGACAACATTGACGGCGACTTCCTCGAGGTCGAGGGCGCGCTCAACCGGGTGCGCGATTGCGAGCGTAGGGTTCAACAAGCCCTGCGTGACGAATCCCACCGCAAAGATGACCTGGTGACGTACCTGGCGCACGACCTGCGCACGCCGCTCGCCAGCGTGGTGGGCTACCTTTCGCTCTTGCAGGAGGCCCCCGATTTGCCGCTTGAGCAGCGCGCACGTTTTACGGGCGTGGCACTCGACAAGGCCCACCGGCTCGATGCGCTCATCGAGGAGTTCTTCGACATCACGCGCTTTGATTTCCACGATATCGTGCTCACCCGCAGCTACGTCGATTTAGGGCTCTTACTGGCACAGGTGGCCGACGAGTTCTATCCCATTCTCAACGAACAGCATAAAGAAGCCCAGGTTGATATCTGCGAGGATCTGACGGTGCTCGTGGACGGCGACAAGATGGCTCGCGTATTCAACAACATCATGAAAAACGCCGTTGCCTATAGCTATGAAGGCTCGATGATCACGATTGAGGCCAGGCGCCAAGACGATGGCGGCGTGCGCGTACGATTTATAAACCAGGGCGATCCGATCCCTGCGGCAAAGCTCAAGGTGATCTTTGAGAAGTTCTATCGCCTGGATGCGGCGCGTGCAACCAATCGCGGTGGCGCCGGTCTGGGCCTTGCTATTGCCAAGGAGATCATCGCGGCACACGGCGGTACCGTTGCATGTGAATCGACGCCCGAACACACGATATTCACCATCGAGCTGCCCGCCGCATAGCCAGCGTGCCCTTACAAACACTTGACAATGTGCTCACGTGCGTATGAGCCGCGATTCCTACTATCGATACTGCTGAATTGATATCGATATGGAGGTATGCGGTATGACGGCTGCTGCGGCTGTGGAGCCCACGGAGCTTGAAGAACTCATGGAAGCGCAGGCCGAGGCCGCGCATGAGCGCGAGGTTGGGGATGCGACTCGCCCCACGGCAGAGGATCTTGCCGCCTCGCCGACGCGCATCGATGTCGAGGGCCTCGACCTGTTCTATGGCGACCACCATGCGCTCAAGGACGTGAATATCAAGATCCGCGACAAGCAGATCACCTCGTTCATCGGGCCTTCGGGCTGCGGAAAGTCCACGTTGCTGCGCTGCTTTAACCGCATGAACGACGGCATCAAGGATTGCCGCATCGAGGGCAAGATCGCGCTCGATGGTCAAGATATCCTGGGCGATTACGACATCTGCCGTTTGCGCCAGCGCGTGGGCATGGTGTTCCAGCGCCCCAACCCGTTTCCCATGAGCATCTACGACAACGTCGCCTACGGTCCTCGCGGTATGGGTGTGCGCGAGCGCGCCGTGCTCGATGAGCTGGTCGAGGACTCCCTGCGTCGCGCTGCCCTGTGGGACGAGGTCAAGGACAAGCTCAAGGAGTCGGGCCTGGGTCTTTCGGGTGGACAGCAGCAGCGCCTGTGCATCGCCCGCGCACTTGCCGTGCAGCCCGACATTCTGCTGATGGACGAGCCGACCTCGGCGCTCGACCCCGTGTCGACGCTCGTGGTGGAGCAGCTTGCCTGCGAGCTCAAGGAAACCTGCACGCTGGTGGTCGTGACGCACAACATGCAGCAGGCCGCGCGTATTTCCGATTCGGTTGCGTTCTTTTTGCTGGGTGAGCTGGTGGAGCACGCGCCTACCGCACAACTCTTCAAAAATCCGTCCGATCCGCGCACGGCGGATTATTTGACGGGACGTTTTGGCTGATACCATCTCGTAAAGGTACCTTTAGGGTTAAGATGCGGTCATATCGGCCGCAAAGGGGTTCAACATGATCTATTACGTCGAGGACGATGACAACATCAGGGATTTGACGGTCTACGCGCTGCGCAAGCAGGGAATCGAGGCCGAGGGCTTTTCGTGTGATGGCGAGTTTAAAGCTGCCGTGGCACGACGGGTGCCCGATGCTGTGCTGCTCGATATCATGCTGCCCGACACCGATGGCTTGGCGATTATGCGTCGCCTGCGTGCCGATCGCCTGACGGCGACGGTGCCCATCATGATGCTTACCGCCAAGGACACCGAACTCGACAAGGTGATGGCGCTCGATGGCGGTGCCGACGATTACCTGACTAAGCCGTTTTCGCTCATGGAGCTTGCGAGCCGCTGCCGCGCACTGCTGCGTCGCGGCGGCATGGTCAAGCAGGCGAGCGATGTGCTCAGCGTGGGCGACATCGTGCTCTCGCCCAGCCATCGCGAGGTGACCGTTGCCGGCGAGCCGCTTAAGCTCACCCTGCGCGAGTTCGACCTGCTCGAGTACCTCATGCGCAAGCCCGGCGTGGTCTTTACCCGCGAGTCGTTGCTGCAGAGCGTGTGGGGCTGGGACTTCGACGGCGGTTCGCGCACCGTTGACGTGCACGTGCAGACGCTTCGCCAAAAACTGGGCGAGCATGCCAGCGCCATCGAGACCGTGCGCGGCGTGGGTTATCGCCTGGCCGAGCCTTCTGCCGGTGATGGTGCCGAAGGCGACGACACCGCGGCCACCGCATCGGAGGAGTAACCCGTGGTCTTCGCCCCCCAGGGAAAACATACGCTGTCGCACCGCGTTTTTGTGACGATCTTTGTCTGCGCCATGGCGGTTATCGTGGCGTTTACGGTGCTGGGTGCGTTCTTTGTGCAAAACACTTTGGCGGATGCCACGAGTGCCAATCTGGCGCAGGAAACTGAGCTCATTGCTGCCGCCCTCGACGAGCAACAGGAGCCCATTCCGTTCTTGCGAAGCCTCGATCGCGAGGATCTTCGTATCACGCTGATCAATAAGGACGGATCTGTTGCCTACGACAACGAGGCGTCGCCTTCCACACTGCCCAACCATGGCGATCGCCCCGAGGTCATCGAGGCCTTTGAGAGTGGTTCGGGTTCCGCGGAGCGCGCAAGCTCTACACTCGACGAGATTATGCTGTATCGCGCCGTCACCCTTGATAACGGCCAGGTCGTTCGCTTGGCGCAGGCCCAGCCTGGCGTTGCGGCGATTTTGCTGTCGATGCTGGCGCCGATGCTGCTTATCGCAGCAGCGGGTGCAGTACTCTCGTTTTTTATGGCGCGCCGTGAGTCCCGTGCCATCATCGCGCCGTTGCAAGAGGTGGATTTGGATCACCCACGCCGTAGCTATGAGCACGCCTATGCCGAGATGGTCCCCATGCTTGAGCGTATCGAGTCGCAGCGCCAGGAACTCAAGCGCCAAATGGCGGTGCTAGCGGACAACGACCGTATGCGCCGCGAGTTCACGGCGAATATCACCCATGAGCTCAAGACGCCGCTTACGGCGATTTCGGGCTATGCCGAGCTCATCGCAAATGGCATGGTCGAGGGCGAGGACGACCTGCGCAACTTTGGCGGTCGCATCTATCGTGAGGCGGGCCGCTTGGCAGCGCTTGTCAACGACATCCTTACGCTGTCTAACTTGGACGAGGCCGAACGTGCAACTGAGGGCGAGGCGGTGCCCATTGGGTCCACGGAGCCTATTGAGCTCTCGCGTGCGATCTACGCGGTTGAACAGCGTCTTGAACAGGTTGCCCGTCAGGCGAATGTGACGATAAGTCATGAGACCAAGCCTGTGGTCATCGAAGGCGTGTCGCGCTTGGTCGACGAGCTCATCTATAATCTGGCAAGCAACGCCATCCGCTACAATCGGCCCGGCGGTACGGTTACGCTGCAGTGCGGCACTAACGACGAAGGCCATCCGTTCCTCGCTGTCGCCGACACGGGAATCGGTATCGCGCCTGAAGAACAGGGCAAGGTATTTGAGCGGTTCTATCGCGTGGACAAGAGTAGGTCCAAGGCACGCGGCGGAACCGGCCTGGGGCTTGCCATTGTCAAGCATGCGGCCCTGTATCATCACGCCACGCTTGATCTGTCGAGCGAGTTGGGCGTGGGAACCACCATTACGGTGACGTTTCCCATACAGCAGGACGAGCCATTCGCATAGCGATACAACACAGATATTGATGTAGACGCCGCATTTGACTTTCGGGTGCGGCGTTGTTGTGCAATTTTACGATTGCTTCCGACATTTTTACAGGAGAGCCTGTTTCTTATGTATAGAGTTTGGTCTCGGTAAAAAGATGCGATAACATACGGACAGTTTTGTCAATCCGAACTGGGGAAATGAAAGGCAAGCTGCATGACCCTTCTCGAACTGTTCCAGCTGCTGAAGAAGCACCTCAAGCTGGTCATCACCCTTCCGGTGGTCTGCGCGATCGCCATGGGCATCGTGTCCTTCGTTGCGATGGACAACACCTATACCGCGACGACGAGCATGTACATTCTCGCCAAGACCGACGATAGCGGTCAGATGAGCTACAACGATCTCTCGGCGAGCCAGATGCTTTCCAACGATATCGCCACGCTGCTGGATAGCGATAGCGTTAAGAGCGGCGCCGCCAAAGAACTGGGCCTCACCGATTTGGATGACTACAAGGTGTCTGTTTCCTCCGAGACCACCACGCGTGTCATTACGCTTTCGGTTACCGGCACCGATGCCAAGGAGACGGCTGAGGTCGCAAAGGCCATTGCCAGCTCGGTGAGTACGGTCGCTCAGAACGTCGGCGCTGCCCAGAGCATCAACGTTATCGACGAGGCTAAGACCCCCGAAGCCCCCAGCGGCCCCAAGCGCACGCTGTATATTGCCGTCGCGTTCCTCGCCGGTATCTTTATCGCAGTTGCCTATGTCGTTTTGGCGGACATGCTCAATACCCGCATCCGCGGTGCCGAAGAGGCAGAAGAGCTCCTGGGTATTCCCGTTGTTGGCCGAATTCCGGCTATGAAAGGTGGTAAATAGGCATGGCTAAGGCAAAGAACACCGATAAGCTCGTTGTGCAGAATGCCGCCAAGACCCTTCTGGCCAACATCCGCTTTGCGAGCGTGGATGACCCCATTCGCACCATCACCGTTACCTCCTCGATTCCCAACGAGGGCAAGTCTACGGTTTCCATTAACCTTGCTCAGGCAATCGCCACGAGCGGCAAGTCCGTGCTCCTGGTCGAGGCCGATATGCGCCGCAGGTCCCTTTCCGATATACTCGGCGTTCGTTCGCGCGGCGGACTCTATGCGGTCCTTTCCGAGCAGATCTCCATTGACCAGGCAATTGTCGAGACGGGTCAGAAGAACTTCTACTTCCTCGATGCTGAGCCGCATATTCCCAATCCTGCCGACATCATCGTCTCCCATCGCTTTGCCAAGCTGGTCAAGGCACTGTCTGCTAAGTTCCAGTACGTCATCTTCGATGCTCCTCCGGTCGGCACCTTCATCGATGCTGCCGAGATTGCCAGCCTGACCGACGGCGCGCTGTTCGTGGTGCGCGAGGACTTTACCAAGCGCGAAGAGGCGCTCAACGCTATCGCCCAGCTTAAGAAGTCCGAGAAGGTCAAGCTCATCGGTACCGTCATGAATTACTGTGAGACCGAGACCAGCGAGTACTATTATTCTTACTACACCAAGGACGGTAAGAAGGTTAAGAAGGGCTCCGACGATCAGGGCACTTCCAAAAAGGGCATTTTCACCAACCGAGCAAACGTTTAGTTGATTAAGGCTGACCTATGCGTGACATTCATTGCCATATCTTGCCGGGTGTAGACGACGGCGCCGCCGATCTCGAAGAGAGCTTGGCGATGCTCGAGGCTGCCAAGCGGGCCGGTGTAACCAGAATCGTTTGCACTCCTCACTGCCGTGATCCCTATTTTGATTACGACAAGATGTGGGATGCCTTTGAGCTGCTGCGCGATAACGCTGACGGTTTTCCGCTCCAGATGGGCTTCGAGGTCAACCATCGAAAGCTCGTTGAGCTTGGTATCGATGCCGCGGATCACTTGCATTTCGATGGGACCAACGAGTTTCTGCTCGAGCTTTCGACGCATGCCGATGCGTATGCGTTTAGAGAGTACGAGAACACGATTTACGATTTGCAGTGCCGTGGCTATCAGGTGATCATCGCTCATCCTGAGCGCTATCGTGCGGTTCAAAAGGATGTAAGCGTGGCGGAGCGCCTGGTCGATATGGGCTGCAAGCTGCAGGCTTCGGCGGACTTTATTGCCGGCGGTCGCTTTGGTCGCGAGAAAAAGCCGGCACAGCGCCTGTTCGATCAGAACCTGTACAGCTTCATCGCGAGCGATGCCCATAACGTGGGTCATTACGACTGTCTGGCGAAGGCTCGCGCGAAGTTTAGCGTGCGCGGAGCTCATTTTCGCTAAAATCTGTCCCTAACGTTCGCGTTGAATGAAAGGGCAGCTATGGATATCCAACTTAAGACGGGATGCTTTGATGACGCGGCGTTGGTGCGCCGCGTCGTTTTTATGGACGAGCAGGGCTACGAGAATGAGTTTGACGCTATCGACGAGGATCCGAACTGCATCCATGTGACGCTCTATGTAGACGGTGAGCTTGCCGGTTGCTCGCGCGTGTTTCCCGAAGAACTCGAGCGCGCAGCTGACGCAGAGGCTCCGGTGTCGCCGGCGTGCGACTTGGACGAAGGCGTCGCGGCGGGGGAGACCTACATTATGGGGCGCGTGGCCGTGCTGCCGAGCATGCGCCGTCGCGGTTTGGCGAGCAAGATTGTCGAGGCCAGTGATACGTGCGCGCGTGATGCCGGCGCCAAGCTCATTAAGCTGCACGCGCAGGAATACGTGCTGCCGCTCTATGCCAAGGCGGGTTACACGCAGATTGCCCCGGTGGACTACGAAGACGAGGGCCAGCCCCATGTTTGGATGGCCAAGCGCGTAGATGGCAGATAGGGACGTTCCTTTCCTGCCGGCAGTCGGGGACACTCCTTGGCAATTGGCGCATCAGAGCGTTTGGACATACAGTTTTTCGATTCCGTATGTATATATGCGCGCTAATGGGTTATAAAATCTAAGTCTGGACATAGCAGGTCTGCGATGCGGCTCGGGCAACCGGGCCGTTTTTGCGGACGGGGGTAGCGCGAAAGGACTGCACATGCGTCAATTTAAGACCGAGAGCAAAAAACTGCTCGACCTCATGATCAACTCCATCTACACCAATAAGGAAATCTTCCTGCGCGAGCTTATCTCCAACGCGAGCGACGCCGTCGACAAGCTCAACTTTAAGAGCCTGCAGGACCCGAGTGTCAAGCTCGACCAGGGCGACCTGGCTATTCGCGTCTCTTTTGATAAAGACGCCCGCACCATTACCATCTCGGATAACGGCATTGGCATGACCGCCGAGGAGCTCGAGCGCAATCTGGGCACCATCGCCCATTCCGGCTCCGAGGAGTTTAAGACCGAGAACGCCGAGCAACAGGGCTCCGATGTCGACATCATCGGCCAGTTTGGCGTGGGCTTCTACTCTGCCTTTATGGTTGCCAGCCACGTAAAGGTTGTCAGCCGCGCCTATGGCGAGGACACCGCTCACGTGTGGGAGTCTGATGGTCTTGAGGGTTACACCATCGAAGACGGCGAGCGCGCCGAGCACGGCACCGATGTCATCCTGACGCTGCGCGAGAACGAGAAGCTCGACGCCGACGGCGAGGCCGAGACCTACGATCGCTTCCTGACCGAGTGGGGCCTCAAGAGCCTGATTCAGCAGTACAGCAACTATGTGCGCTACCCGATTCAGATGATGGTGAGCAAGAGCTGCCAGAAACCCAAGCCCGAGGACGCCGGCGACGACTACAAGCCCGAGTACGAGGACTACCAGGAGCTCGAGACCATCAACTCCATGACGCCGATCTGGAAAAAGCGCAGCTCCGACGTTGAGCAGAAGGATTACAACGAGTTCTACAAGTCCACGTTCCACGACTTTGACGATCCCGCGCGCACTATCAGCTTCCATGCCGAGGGTACGCTTGAGTACGATGCGCTGCTGTTTGTGCCGGGTCGCGCCCCGTTCGATCTGTACAGCAAGGACTACGAGAAGGGCCTGGCGCTCTACAGTTCCAACGTGCTGATTATGGAGAAGTGCGACGACTTGCTGCCCGACTACTACAACTTTGTGCGCGGTGTCGTGGACTCTGCCGACGTGACGCTCAATATTTCGCGTGAGACGCTGCAACAGAACCGTCAGCTCAAGGCCATTGCCAAGCGTGTCGAGAAGAAGATCACTGCCGATCTTGAGGACATGCGCGACAACGACCGCGAGGCCTACGAGAAGTTCTTTGAGAACTTTGGCCGCGGCCTTAAGTACGGCATCTACTCGAGCTATGGCATGAAGGCCGATGAGCTCGCCGACCTGCTACTGTTCTGGTCTGCCAAGGAGCAGAAGATGATTACCCTGGCCGAGTATGCCAAGGGCATGCCCGAGGATCAGAAGGCCATCTACTACGCCGCCGGCGACTCTCGTGAGCGCTTGGCCAAGATGCCCGTGGTAAAGGGCGTGCTCGAGCGCGGCTATGACGTGCTGTTGCTGACGCAGGATGTGGATGAGTTTACGTTCCAGGCTATGCGTGAGTACGTTGCCGCCGATATGCCTAAGATCTACGAAGACGACGCCGCCCGCGAGGCTGCCGAGAAGGCCGTTGCCGACGGTGCCGAGCCCGAGGTCGAGGATCGTCACCTGGAGCTCAAGAACGTCGCGACTGGCGATCTTGATCTGGCGACTGAGGACGAGAAGAAGGAGGCCGAGGACGCCACCAAGGAAAACGAGGACCTCTTTAGCGCTATGAAGGAGGCGCTCGGTGACAAGGTCGAGAAAGTTGCCGTCTCCGCGCGCCTGACCGATGCCCCCGCTTGCATCACCACCGAGGGTCCGCTTTCGCTCGAGATGGAGAAGGTGCTCCAGAAGGGGCCCGAGGGCGCGCCCAACGGCATGCCCAAGAGCCAGCGCGTGCTCGAGCTCAACGCCAAGCACCCGGTCTTTGACAAGCTTGTCGCTGCCCAGAAGGCAGGCGACGCCGATAAGATCAAGCAGTACTCCGGCTTGCTCTACGATCAGGCCCTGCTGGTCGAGGGCATTCTGCCTGAGGACCCCGTTGCCTTCGCGGCGGCTATTTGCGAACTAATGTAGCCACTCGACGCTGCAAACGCCCCTAAGTGGCAATCTGACGTTCAATCGTCGGTCGCGTACCGAAGTACGCTTCCCTCCTCTTTCGCGTCACCTTGCTCGCTTAGGGGCGTTTTCGCTGACTTATGCTCAACCTGCGGCGCCTTCGTGGTCCAAAGTAGTCATTGGGGACGCTCTTAAACGACTGGTCATTCAAGAACGTCCCCGAGGACTATTCGGATTGCTGATTTGTGCGGATTGTGGTTTTGTGACCTGCTAAAATTAAAGATACTGTACAACTGTACGTTAATTCGTCTTCGTAGTATATTGCTACCCGCAAAACTCAATACCATTGTGCTTCGAGACGCTAAAGCGCCTACGTACAATGGTTGTCGATAGTACGATTTGATTCAACGACAGGATGGATGGTCCAAGCGTGAGTCTCGGCAGCAAACTATCCAACGCAAAGGTCTCCTTTGCGATATTTAAGCGCGACATTAAGCGACTGCTTATGAACCCCGTCGCCCTGGTGGTTACCTTGGGCGTGTGCGTCATTCCCTCGCTGTATGCCTGGTACAACATCGTGGCAAACTGGGATCCGTACGGAAACACCCAAGGTATCAAGATTGCCATCGCCAACAACGATCAGGGCACCCAGAATGACTTGGTGGGCGAGCTCAATGCAGGCGATAAGGTGGTCGACCAGCTCAAGGAAAACGATCAGCTGGGCTGGACCTTCGTCGACTCGGCTGCCGATGCCAAAGAGGGCGTCGAGAGCGGGGAATACTACGCGGCGATCGTAATCCCCAAGAACTTCTCCGACAATCTTGTCTCGATGCTCGATGGCAATTACCATCAGCCGAAGCTCACCTATTACGTCAATGAGAAGAAGAGCGCCATTGCGCCCAAGGTCACCGATACCGGTGCCAACACCATCGAGGAGCAGATCAACTCGGAGTTTGTCTCCACGGTGGGCGAGACTGTTGCCAGTATCGCCAAGGATGCTGGTGTCGATTTAAAGGACAAGGCAACCCAGACTCAGGACTCGCTGACAAGTTCGGTGTCCGAGGCATCCGACACCTTGGGTGAGGTGCGCGATTCGATTGGCGATATGAATGCCGCCATCGATAAGACGAGTGGCGCTATCGCCTCGGCTGATGCGGCGCTTGCCGGCTTGCAAGGTCAGGCACCGTCGCTGACGCAGGCAATCTCCCAGGGCAACGACCTGCTGGGCGAGGCTCGCGCCACGGCGGGCAACTCTATCACCTCGCTCTCCAAGGCACTCTCGGAAGGTAGCCTTGCACTCACCAAGACGTCAGCCTCCGCGAACGCTGCGATTGGCAAGCTAACGGGTACGGTCACATCTACGACCACCCGCATCGACAACTCGCTCGAGTCTCTCCAGGCGACGATCGATCACAATAAGGCCGTTATCGGGCACTTGGAGATTCTCGTTAATGACACGTCGACAGGTTCCGAGGAAATTGACGCGCGCATTGTATCGACCATCGATTCGCTTCGCGAGCAAAACCAGAAGCTGCAGAGCATCAAGGATGGCCTTTCTGCACAGTCGAGCGCCATGGCAAACGACGCTACGGCAATCTCGAACGCGAGCAACGCACTCAACGCGGCAATTCAGACCGGTACGGCTAACCTCGGTCAGGCTCAGACCGATCTGGGTCAGAACGCACTTCCGAAGGCTTCGAGCGCGCTTGACTCCTTTGCCGCCGTTTCGGGCGATTTGACCGGCATTGTGTCGGGTATGACCCCCACGATAGCGAGCGCGCGCGGCACGCTGGCGCAGCTCGACGCCACGCTCAAGCAGGCAAAGACCACGCTGTCCCAAACCGACGCCTCCCTTGCCAAGGTTCAGGACAAGCTCGCGACCGCCGCCAATGACATTGCGGCGCTGCAGACCTCTGAGTCTATGGGCGAGTTAGCCGACCTCATGGACGTCGACGTCAATGACGTGGCAGATTTCATGGCATCTCCGGTTGAGCTGACGTCCAAGTCAATCTATCCGGTCAAGAGCTTTGGCTCGGGCATCGCGCCCTTCTACACCAATCTGGCGCTGTGGGTGGGCGGCTATGTGCTCATCGCTATCTATAAACTCGAGGTCGACCGCGAGGGCATCGGTAGCTTTACGGCGCGTCAGGGCTACTTTGGCCGCTGGCTGCTGCTGGTGATCCTGGGCGCGTTCCAGGCCATTATCGTTACGGTGGGCGACCTGGTCATTGGCGTTCAGTGCGTCAATCCGCTGCTCTTTGTACTGGGCGGCATCGCTATTTCGTTCACCTACGTCAACATCATCTATGCGCTGTCCACCACGTTTAAGCATATCGGTAAAGCCATTGGCGTCATCCTCGTCATTGTGCAGATCCCCGGCTCGTCGGGCATGTATCCCATCGAGATGATGCCCGGCTTCTTCCAATGGCTGCATCCGCTGCTGCCCTTCACTTATGGCATCAACCTGCTGCGCGAGACCGTCGGTGGCATGTATTCGTTCAACTACCTGTTCAACCTGTGCGTCCTGGGCGTGTTCCTTGCCATCGCGCTCTTTATCGGTCTGCAGCTGCGCCCGTTGCTGCTCAACCTCAATCTGCTCTTTGATAAGCAGCTTTCCACGACGGGCCTAATGATCTGCGAGTCCAACGACCTACCGCGCCAGCGCTATTCGCTGCGCACGGCCATGCGCGTCATGCTCGATTCGGATTCGTACCGTCGCGAGCTGCTCGATCATGCCGTGGCGTTTGAGCATCGCTACCCGTACTACATCAAGGGCGGTTTTGCCGCCGTGGTAGGCGTGCAGGTTCTGCTCTTTGTGCTTTCGACGGTGCTCGATATCGACAATAACGGCAAGATCATCCTGCTCGTTATCTGGATCATTTCGGTTATCGCCATCTGCGGCTGGCTCATCAACATCGAATACATCCGTGCGAGCCTCAATACCCAGATGCGTATCTCGGCGCTTTCGGACGAGGACCTTCGCCGCGAGATGCGCGAGCACACGGCGGCGATCCCTGCCGCCCGTCGCATGTTTGGTCTCAACGCCAGCGAGCGTGGCGCCAAGGGAGGCGAGCAGCCTACGAGCCGTCTGCCGCATATCGGTGCGCATCGTAAGGCTCAAGATGCCGACGGCGCTGACAACGTAAACGGAAACGACGGGGACACCACCCCGCTTGGCAAGCACTCTAAAGGAGGTGAGGCATAAATGAAAAACATCCTGCACCTGTTTAAGCGCGATGTCCAAAACGTGTCTCGCTCCGTGATCGGCATGGTCGTCGTGATGGGCCTGATCATCGTGCCATGTCTCTATGCATGGTTTAACATCGCCGGAAGCTGGGATCCCTACGGCAATACCGGCAACCTTAAGATTGCAGTGGTCAACACCGATGAGGGTTACGAGAGCGATCTGATTCCCGTCGAGGTCAACGTGGGCGAAAACGTAACCGCCACCCTGCGCGGCAACGAGAACTTCGACTGGGTCGTCCTCAACGACCGCGATAAGGCGATTGAGGGCGTTAAGTCGGGCGCGTACTACGCTGCCGTCGTTATCCCTAAAACGTTTAGCGCCGACATGATGACGCTTTTCTCGACCGAGGTGAAGCACGCCGATATCGAGTTCTATGAGAACCAGAAGGCCAACGCCATCGCACAGATCGTGACTGAAAAGGGTTCGAGCGCCGTCCAGAGTCAGGTCAACGAGACCTTTACCAAGACCATCACGACCATCGGCCTTAAGACCGTGTCCAGCCTGCTCGACTATATGAGTACCGACCAGGTGAGCAACTTTATCGCCAATCTGTCCTCGACGCTGGGCGATTCGGTCGAGGACCTGCAGGACGTTCAGACGAGTGCGACGTCGCTCGCGGGCATTTTGAGCTCCACGTCCGATTCACTGACATCGGCGGGCGGCATGCTCAAGCAGACGGGCACCGTTGATGAGTCGACGAAGCAGCTGATGGAGCACGCCAAGAGCGGCATCAATGATTCCAAGGAAGCGCTCAAGGCCGCCAACGATGCCGTTGACGCGGCGATTGACGGAAGCGCGGGCTCGTTCGACAACGTGTCCGCCGAGCTTGCGAAGGCATTCGATGCCGCGAATCAGCATGTTTACCTTACGGTGTCTCAGCTCAACGAAGCCGCAGCGGCGCTCAATACGCGTGCTGACGATATCGATGCGATGGCCGATCAGCTCCGCAACCTTGCCGACCAGGTGAGTGATGACAAGCTCAAAGACGGTCTCGAGTCCGCTGCGACGTCGCTGGGCAGAATTGCCGTGGAGTACCGCAACAATGCGAAGGACCTGACGGCGACCGCAAAGTCCCTTTCGGACGGCATGGCGGAGGTCAACAACTCGCGTGCCGAGGTCGACCAGGCCATCGCCGATGCCAAGGCGGGTATCTCGGGAGCCAAGTCCGACTACGATTCCACGTTCTCGGTTAAGGCCAAGGAGCTCAAGAAGACCATTTCGGGCGTTCTGGATTCCCTGAACGGTATCTCGGGTGACTTGGATAGCGCCGTGAGCGGTCTGACCGACGCCTCTGGCTCGCTCGCAAAGGGCCTCTCCAAGGCTGCGACGCTGGTCAACAAGGCTTCTGATCAGTTGGGCAAGGCGTCGGACAAGATCAGCGCTTTTAAGGACGAGCTTGATAGCGCTCTGATGTCGGGTGACCTGGCCATGATTAAGACAATGATTGGCAACGACCCCGAGGGCCTCGCCGTGTCGCTTTCTGGCCCCGTTGCGCTCGATCGCAAGCCGGTCTATCCGATCCGCAACTACGGTTCGGCCATGGCGCCGTTCTACACGATTTTGTCGCTGTGGGTGGGCTCGATTGTTCTGGCGGCCATGATGAAGGTCTCGGTTGACGATGAGCTTATCAACGAGCTCATCCCCGTACGCCTGCACGAGATCTATCTGGGCCGTTACCTGTTCTTTGGCGGTTTGGCCCTGCTGCAGGCAACGCTCGTGTGCGCGGGCGACATTCTGTTCTTTGGCATTCAGTGCGACAACCCGCTGCAGTTTGTGCTGGCGGGCTGGGTCGCGAGTCTCGTGTTCTCCAATATCGTCTACACGCTCACCGTGTCGTTTGGCGATATCGGCAAGGCGCTCGCTGTCGTGCTGTTGGTCATGCAGGTCGGCGGTTCGGGCGGCACGTTCCCCATCGAGATGACCGGCCCCGTGTTCCGGGCGATCTACCCGTTCCTGCCGTTTACCCACGGCATCAACGCCATGCACGCCGCCATGGCTGGCGCCTACCATATGGAGTACTGGGTTGAGCTGGGTATCTTGGCGAGCTATCTGATTCCGTCGCTGGGCCTGGGCGTCGTCTTCCGCCGCCCGGTCATCAAGGCCAACGACTGGATCATCGAAAAGCTTGAAAGCACGAAGCTTATTTAGTGCAACAGCGTGACATTGACAAAACATCGAGGTTCACTTTGCTGACGCTTTAGTGGGCTGGATTGCGGTGCAACGCTGGTTGTTGCTACAGTAGCGGGGCGTGCCGGGGGTCCGGCGCGTCCCGTTTTTATTTGACCATGAGGCGGCACGCAGCCATACGCGTGCGGACACCACGCCCAGTTTGAGTGTGAGGATGTTCCATGGCCCAATACGCTGCCAACGAAATTGAAAACATGCCCGATAGCCCTGTTGCTCGCGAGGACCTGGGTGCGGGCGGCACCTCCCGTGGTGCCGGTGCTCGTTCGCCGTTGTTCTGGAAGGTTCTGCTCCTTTCGGTGGCGGTCATCTGGGGCTACTCCTTTACCACTATGAAGGACGCACTCGGCACCATTCCGGTGTTCGCGCTGCTCTATGTTCGCTTTCTCCCGGCATCACTGGTTATGTTTGCAATTTTCCATAAGCGCATCATCGCTCATTTCAATGCCCGCAACCTGATCGTCGGGCTTGGCATGGGCGCGCTCATGTGGGGTGCCTACGGTTTGCAGACGATCGGCCTGGCACAGACCACGGCGGGCAAGAGCGCTTTTTTGACCGGCACGTATTGCATCCTTGTGCCGTTTGCAAGCTATGTCCTGAGCGGTGAAAAGCTTACCCGGTATAACCTGGGTGCAGCGTTGTTGTGCCTGGCGGGTATTGGCCTGGTAGCGCTCGATAGCGTCGAGTTCAATGCCGGCGATGTTATTACCTTGGGCGGCGCGATCTTCTTCGCCATCCAGATGGCGGTGACTGCCAAGTACGGTCGCAAGATGGACATCAACGTCATCACGTTTTGGATGTTTGTGGGCAATGGCGTTTTGAGTTTAATCACGTCGCTGCTATTCGAGACTCAGGCGCCCCTCTCTGCATGGACGCCGGAGTTTATCGGTGTGGCTGTTTTCCTCTCGGTGGGCTGCACATGCGTGGCGCTGCTCGTCCAAAACGTCGGTTTGGCGCATGTCCCCGCCTCGACGGGCTCACTGCTTCTTTCGATGGAGTCGCCTTCGGGCGTGTTGTTTTCGGTGCTGCTGATGGGGGAGGCGCTCACCTCGCGCCTGCTCGCCGGCTTTGTGCTTATCTTCCTGTCGATTATCTTGAGCGAGACTCACTTCGATTTTTTGCGTCGAAAGCCGCGCTCGCAATTGTAAACAACTTGTTGCGCCGCCCTCCTGGGGCGGCGTTTTTTATGACTCGCCTTTAAAGTTGTACCTTGCACTTTACGCTATCAAAGTGCTTACTGCAAAAACGTTACTGGAGGGCATTTATGGCACCAGCTCAGTCCGATCTTCAACCGCAATCAGCGCCCAAGGCCACCGCAGCGGCGCAGGCCGCTATCGGTGACGGTCTCGTTGCAGAAGCTCAGGCTTTTGCAGACGAGCTCGCTGCGTGGCGACACGATTTACACCAGATGCCCGAGCTGGGTAATAGCCTCCCACAGACCTCTGCGTATATTCAAGCGCGCCTGACCGAGATGGAAATCCCATTTGCCACGCTCGTCGATGGTTCCTGTGTCGTGGGCCTTGTCGGCGCCGGTGCCGCCGCGGCCCAGGGCAATGGCGTCTGCACGGACGAACAGGCCGGTACGGTCATCATGCTCCGTGGCGACATGGATGCCCTGCCCGTTGCCGAAGAGTCAGGCGAGCCTTTCGCCTCTACGAACGGCTGCATGCACGCATGTGGACACGATATGCACGCGACGGCGTTGCTTGGAGCGGCGCGCCTGCTCAAGGCCCGCGAGTCTGCGCTTGTCGACGCCAACGCCACGGTTAAGTTGCTGTTCCAGCCGGGCGAGGAAACCTTTGAGGGTGCCCGCGCCGCCATCGCCGACGGTCTGCTGCAGAACCCGCGTCCCCAGGCCGCCTTTGCCATGCATGTCAATAGCCAGTCGCCGCTTGGCCTGGTGCTCTACGGCAGCCCGGCGCTCTCGGGCGTGTACGGTTTTCGCATCACGCTTCAGGGCAAGGGCGGCCATGGCTCGAGCCCCGAGATCTGCATCGACCCCATCACGGCCGGCGTCCATGTGCATCTGGCGCTTCAGGAGCTTATCTCTCGCGAGGTGCCGGCGGCCAAGGAGGTCGCGCTTACCGTTGGCAAGTTCGCCGGCGGTCAGGCCGCAAATGTCATCCCCGACACTTGTGTGCTCGAGGGAACGCTGCGTGGCTTCGACGTCGAGCTCATGGAGCACCTCAAGACCCGCATCGCGGAGGTCGTCAAAGGCGTTGCCACGACCTATCGTACGCCGGCGACTATCGAGACACTCTCGGATGTTCCCCCGCTCGTACTCGACGACGGCATGACGCAGGCGTCGCTTGGCTACGTGGGCGCGGTGCTGCCCAAGTCCGCCTTCCTGCCGCTGTTCCACGCCATGGCGAGCGAGGACTTCGCGTTGATCTCGAGCGAGATCCCGAGCGCGTACTTTACCGTGGGCGCTGCTGTGACTGATACGGACGAGCATTTTGCTCAGCATCATCCCAAGGCACGTTTTAGCGATGCCGAGCTTCCCCTTGGCGCCGCGGCTTATGCCGCCGTCGCTTTGGGCTACATCGCCGACCACCGGTAGCACCCAATCTTGCTACTCGTTTGCTTAAAAAGGAACAGTATGTCTCAGCAACGTAAGTTCTTCCCCGGCTGGCTCGTGGTGGCCTCCGGCTTTGTGATCATGGCCACGTGCTACACCATTTTCGTCAACTGCATGAGCCTGTTCCAGCCGCTCATCGTCAGCGACTTGGGAATTTCTCTTGCGCAGTACAACATCTCCAACGCCCACGATCGCTGCGTCTAAGCAGTTTGGCATGGCCGACCTGGGTAAGGCAGCGGGCACCATCACCTCGCTCGAGATGGTTGGCGGCACGGTGGGCGCCATCGTCTCGGGAATACTGTTCGATGCCACGGGCTCCTTTACGAGCACATGGATCGTGTGCCTGGCGTGCTCGGTGGCAATGCTGGTGTTCCTGCTGGCGTCTGAGCCCATCGCGGCTAAGCTGCGCGCGAGCGTGGCGGGGGAGTAGGGACGACGTCGCTCGTAGCTCTTTGCCCCGTTTTGTCCGTGGCTGCCTTGGAAGCCGAATGGATGCTCGTACCGTCATTCGGTTTCCCATGCAGCCACGGGCTCAAGAGATGACCCGAAGTCTTTCCGTCCAACGGATTTTGTGATCCGAAGAGGCGGAAGGATTGCAGATTGCACACCGCGGCGGTGCATCTGGCCGAACGAGTCCCCATACCCTCGTTCGGTCAGATGCACCGCCGCTGTTTGTGTTTGTGCCGTATAATGACCACTACCTATGACGCGATACAAAAGAAAGGTGTTTGCCCATGCAGGCACAGAAGGCGGAGGGAACCCGCGACCTTATCGGCGCTGAGATGCGCGCCTGGCAAAAGATGCAGCAGATCGCTGCTGGCGTGTTCGAGCCGTTTGGCTTTAAGCCCATCGAGACGCCCGCCATCGAGCAGGTGGACGTGTTTGTCCACGGCATCGGCCAGTCGACCGACGTCGTGCGCAAGGAGATGTTCCGCGTGTTTAGCGGCGCCAACCTGGAGCGCGTCTTTACCGAGGGCACCGATACCAAGCTCAAGCCCAAGCAGCGCCTGGCGCTTCGTCCCGAGGGCACGGCTGGCGTGGTGCGCGCCGTCGTGGAGAACAACTTGGTGCCCCAGGGCTCCACGCCGTTTAAGGCTTACTACGCCGAGGCCATGTTCCGTGGCGAGCGTCCCCAGAAGGGCCGCCTGCGCCAGTTCCATCAGGTGGGCATCGAGTGGCTCGGCGCTCCCGATCCGGCGGCAGACGCCGAGTGCATCATTATGCTCATGGAGTTTTACAAGCGCCTGGGCTTCGATCTGTCCAAGCTCCGTCTGCTCATTAACTCGATGGGCGATGCCCAATGCCGTCCGGCCTATCGCGAGCAGGTTAAGCAGTTCATTCTCGACCACGCCGATGAGATGTGCGACGAGTGCCGCGAGCGCGCCGAGCTTAACCCGCTGCGCGCCTTCGACTGCAAGAACGACCACTGCCGCGAGATCATGGCCGACGCCCCGCTGATGGGCGACAACCTGTGCGATGAGTGCCGCGAGCACTACGAGCAGGTCAAGCGCTATCTGGACGTCGCCGGTATCGAGTACGTCGAGGATCCCACCCTGGTGCGCGGCCTGGACTACTACACCCGTACCGTCTTTGAGGTCGAGGCCCCTGGCGCCGGCGTCGGCTCCATCGGTGGCGGCGGCCGCTACGATGGCCTGGTCGAGCTCGAGGGCGGCAAGCCCACGGCCGGCGTCGGCTTCGCCGTTGGTTTTGAGCGCGCCCTGCTGGCCCTGCAGGCCTTTGGCAGCGACCTGGGCGCCGAGGAGACCCCGTGTGTCTACGTCGCCAATGCCGGCAAGGAGTTGCGCCAGAACGTCTTTGCCATTACGCAGGAGCTTCGCGCCGCAGGTATCGTGACCGAGGCAGACTATCAGGGTCGTTCGCTTAAGGCTCAGTTTAAGCAGGCCGACAAGGTGGGCGCTAAGCTCATTTTGGTCTTGGGCGGCGACGAGCTTGCCGCCGGCAAGGTCAAGGTGCGCGACATGGAGAGCCATGACGAGGCCCTCGTCGATCTGGCCAACGTGGTCGAGGCGGTTCGTGAGCGCCTGTAGCGCATGATTTTTGAGCTGTGGACTCACTAAAGCGCTCAGCTCATTGAGAGCGATTGTTACGGGGGTGTTTCGCATTTATGCGGAATGCCCCCGTTTGCATATGCCGCCCACCGAGAAATACGACCATTTGGGGCAAAAAGCCTTGCAATGCAGAAAATACTTTTGTGTGGTAAAGCGCAATCAGCGTCGAAAGTTTTTGCCGAGTGCCTATAATAAATACCGCATGTTACGTGCATAGAAGGAGGAATGGGAGGAAACGTGGCTGAGAACCTAAGCAACCAGTCTGTACCCGAAGCCGCGGCGCGCGTCGCTGCCGTGGTCAACCGCCTCGTTAACCGAATCGGCTCGAATGCCGAATCCAAGGAGCGTCTCGCCGAGATCGAGATCCCCGAGGAGCTGCGCGACAATCTGGCGCTGTTCTTGCGCCTGGAGCGCCGTGTGCTTAGCGAGTATGATCCCGAGATCGCGGACCTGTTCGACAAGATTTTGACAGCCGAGATTGTGGCCAATGCCGGAAACCCCGGCACCCGTGCTGCCGACGAGTCCGTCGACGAGCAGGGCGTGCCCACTGCCGACGAGCCCACCGCCGTGGCGTTTCGCGAGGTCGTTGATCTGATCGACAGTCTGCCGCTCGATAAGCAGCAGGTTATCGTCCGCGCCTTTACGAGCTTCTTCCATCTGGCAAACCTGTCGGAGGAGAACTACCGCGTGGCGCAGCTGCGCGAGCGCGAGGCAGGTGCGTCGACCGATACCGAGGTCGATCCCGCCAACGAACTCACCGTCGCCTATCACCAGTTGGTAAACGAGATGGGTGTCGAGGGCGCCAACGAGCTGCTCGACAAGCTCGAGTTCCACCCTGTCTTTACCGCACATCCCACCGAGGCCCGTCGTAAGGCCGTCGAGGGCAAGATTCGCCGTATCTCCAACCTGCTGGAGGAGCGTCCGCGCCTGGGCGGCTCCGACCTGGTGGAGAACGAGCGCCATATGCTGCAGGAGATCGACGCTCTGGTGCGTACGAGCCCCATCGCGCTCAAGAAGCCCACGCCGGTCGAAGAAGCCGATACCATCATCGACATCTTCGATAACACGCTGTTCGACGTCATTCCCGTTATCTATCGTCGTTTTGATGACTGGGTGCTGGGCGACAAGGCCGGCACCGTGCCGCCGCTGTGCCCGGCGTTCTTCCACCCCGGCAGCTGGATCGGTTCCGACCGCGACGGCAACCCCAATGTCACCGCCAAGGTGAGCCGCGAGGTTGCTGCCAAGTACTTCACCCATATGGTGCTCAAGCTCGAGGACAAGTGCCGCCGCATCGGCCGTAACCTGACGCTTGAGGCCACCTACAGCAAGCCGTCTGCCGAACTCATCAACCTGTGGAACCATCAGGTCGAGATGAGCACTCAGTACACCGCACGTGCTGAACTGATCTCCGAGCACGAGCCGCATCGCGCCGTTATGCTCGTCATGGCCGACCGTCTGAACGCCACCGTCCGTCGCATCACCGATACCATGTACCACAGCGCCGATGAGTTCCTGGATGACCTGCGCGTCGTCCAGCGCTCCCTGGCCGCCTGCGGTGCCGTCCGTGCCGCCTACGGCCCGGTCCAGACCATCATCTGGCAGGTCGAGTCCTTCGGCTTCCACATGGTCGAGATGGAGTTCCGTCAGCACTCCGTGGTGCACGCCCGCGCCCTCAAGGATATCCACGAGAACGGTATCCATGGCGACCTGCAGCCCATGACGCGCGAGGTTATCGACACCTTCCGTGCCATCGGTTCCATCCAAAAGCGCTACGGCAAGAAGATGGCGCACCGCTACATCATCTCGTTCACCAAGAGCGCCCAGCATGTGGCCGACGTCTTTGAGCTGGCCCACCTGTCCTTTGCACACGAGGAGGATGTCCCCGAGCTCGACGTGATCCCGCTGTTCGAGCAGCTCGAGGACCTCGAGGGCTGCGTCGACGTGCTCGACCAGATGCTTACGCTGCCCGTGGTGCAAAAGCGCCTTGCCCAGACCAACCGCCGCATGGAGGTCATGCTGGGCTATTCCGACTCCTCCAAGGATGCCGGTCCTACCACGGCCATGCTCGCGCTGCACTCCGCGCAGGAGCGCATTGCCAAGTGGGCCGAGAAGAACGATATCGACCTGGTGCTCATGCACGGTCGCGGCGGTGCCGTGGGCCGTGGCGGCGGTCCGGCCAACAAGGCCGTGCTGGCGCAGCCCAAGGGTTCGGTCAACTGCTTCTTTAAGCTCACCGAGCAGGGCGAGGTCATCTTTGCCCGTTACGGCAACCGCACGCTGGCTCAGCGCCATGTTGAGTCCGTTGCCGCCGCAACGCTTTTGCAGTCGGCCCCGAGCGTCGAGAAGACCAACACCGAGACCACGCAGAAGTTCTGGGATATGGCGGAGAAGCTCAACGCAGTAAGCCATGAGCGCTATCTGGACCTGCTGAACACCGAGGACTTTACACCGTGGTTCTCGACCGTGACGCCGTTGACCGAGGTCGGTCTGCTGCCAATCGGCTCGCGTCCCGCCAAGCGCGGTCTGGGTGCCAAGTCGCTCGATGACCTGCGTACCATTCCGTGGATCTTCAGCTGGAGCCAGGCGCGCATTAACCTGGCCGCTTGGTACGGCCTGGGCACCGCCTGCGAGCAGTTTGGCGACCTTGACCAGCTCAAGGCTGCCTACCAGGAGTGGCCGTTCTTCCGCACCTTTATCGACAACATCGAGATGTCGATCGCCAAGACCGACCAGCGCATCGCCAAGATGTACCTGCACCTAGGCGATCGCCAGGATTTGTCCGAGAAGGTCTTCACCGAGATGCAGCTCACGCGTAAGTGGGTTCTTGCCATCGTCGGTGACGAATGGCCGCTGCAGCGCCGCCGTGTGCTCGGCTGCGCCGTCCGTGTGCGTAATCCCTACGTCGACGCCCTGTCCATCGCCCAGGTCCGCGCCCTTCGCGAGGTGCGTATGAACCAGGACGAGATGGCCGAGGAGAAGAAGGCCGAGTACATGAGCCTGATTCTTTCGACTGTGACCGGCGTCTCGGCAGGACTCCAAAACACGGGGTAATCGATAGCCCTGTAGTCGTCCGGGCCCGCCATCAGTTTACTTTTAGGCACGTCCTCGGACATGCAAGAAGCCCTCGCTGCGCACTTTGTGCGGCGAGGGCTTCTTGCGTCCTGCGGAGTGTGCCTAAAAGTAAACTGATGGCGGGCCCTGCGATGTCCGGTCTTCGGCGGATTACGGGCTGAGGGAATATAGTGCGCTTCGAGCGTTTTGGATGGGGTCTATCCTGGTGGCGCATTTGGCGCTTCTCGCCTTACGACTGTTCCGGCCGTGGTCCCGTTTGGGGTCGCGGCCGTTTTGTTGTGGGTCAAATATGAACGTTGTGTTAATGAGTCGGTGGACGGTGGTGTTTTTCGGTGAGCGGCGTATCCTTCCAACGGTTTATCTAGTGTGTCAGTTGAAAGGAAGAGGGCGCTCATCATTGTTTGAATGTGAACTGCCGTTTGACCACAAGACGTTGCATCTGGAGCTCGAGGATAAGAACTTCGCGGGTGTGATGGAAGGTCATCAAAACGAGTTTAAGACTACAAAATCTCAGGAAGAGCTGGTAGAGGAGTCGCTTGCCAACCCTTATGGCTCGCCTTCGCTCGAGGAGCTTTGTGCTGGCAAAAAGGACATCGTCATCATTAGTTCCGACCATACGCGTCCCGTTCCTTCGCGTGTGACGATGCCTATTCTGCTGCATCACATTCATGCCGCTGCGCCCGAGGCGCGTGTGCGTATTTTGGTTGCTACGGGTATGCACCGTCCGTCGACGCACGAGGAGCTCGTCAACAAGTATGGCGAGGACATCGTTGCCAACGAGGAAATCGTTATGCATGTCGCGACCGACGACAGCATGATGAAAAAGATTGGAACCCTGCCTTCTGGTGGCGAGTGCATCATCAACAAGATCGCTGCCGATTGCGATCTGCTGCTTGCCGAGGGCTTCATTGAGCCGCACTTCTTTGCCGGTTTCTCTGGCAGCCGTAAGTCCGTGCTGCCCGGTATCGCTAGCTACAAGACCATCATGTACAACCACAACGGTCAGTTTGTGAACGATTCCCATTCGCGTGCCGGCAACCTGTGCCACAACCACGTGAGCGAGGATATGTTTGCCGCTGCCGAGATGGCTCACCTTGCCTTTGTGCTCAACGTGGTGCTCAACGGCAAGCACGAGGTCATTGGCTCCTTTGCCGGCGACATCCACAAGGCGCACGAGGCCGGCTGCGACTTCGTGAAGAGCCTTGCCGGCGTTGAGCCCGTCGAGTGCGATATCGCCATCACCACCAACGGCGGCTACCCCCTCGACCAGAACATTTACCAGGCCGTGAAGGGCATGTGCGCTGCCGAGGCCACGCTTCCCGAGGGCGGCGTGATCATCGACGTCGCCGGTTGTGCCGACGGTCACGGTGGCGAGGGCTTCTATCACAACATCGCCGACAACGATCCGGCAGAGTTTGAGCGTGCCTGCATCGACCGTCCTAAGGACGAGACCCTGCCCGACCAGTGGACGAGCCAGATTTTCGCCCGCATCCTGGCGCATCACCCTGTGATCATGGTCACCGACCTGTGCGATCACCAGATGCTCAAGGATATGCACATGACGCCGGTCAACACTATCGAGGAGGCGCTCAAGCTCGCCTTTGAGATGAAGGGTGCCGATGCCAAGGTGGCCGTCATTCCCGATGGCCTGGGCGTTGTTGTCGCTCAGCACTAGTGCGCGGCTCAAACGAATCGTTTATAACCGACAAGAAAGATAAGGTTTTATGCTTACCAAACTCCTCTGCGAATTCGGCGCAACGGCCCTCATGATCATCTTTGGCGTGGGCGTGCACTGCGATACCGTGCTCAAGGGCACCAAGTATCAGGGCTCCGGCCACATGTTTGCCATCACCACCTGGTCTTTTGGCATCTCGGTCTGCCTGTTTGTCTTTGGCGGCGCCGTGTGCATGAACCCCGCCATGGTGCTTGCCCAGTGCATCGTAGGCCTGGTGCCGTGGAGCAGCTGCATCCCCTTCATGCTTGCCGATATGCTCGGCGGCTTTGTGGGTGCTGTGATCGCTTGGTTTATGTATGCCGATGAGTTCAAGGCTTCCGAGGGTGTCGTTGATCCCATTGCTCAGCGCAACATCTTCTCGACCAACCCCACCACCGAGGGTGCGAACTATGCCCGTAACTTCTTCTGCGAGGCTATCTGCACCTTCGTGTTTATCAGCGCCATCCTTGCTGCTGCTAGCCGTGCTGGTGAGAACGTTCTGTTGCTCGCCATCTGCGTCGGCCTGATTGTCTGGGCCGTTGGCATGGGCATGGGCGGCATCACCGGCTTCGCCATGAACCAGGCACGTGACCTTGGCCCTCGCATGGCCTATCAGGTGCTGCCGATTAAGAACAAGGCTGACAACAACTGGAAGTATGGTCTGCTTGTTCCTGGCATCGCGCCGTTTGTCGGTGCTATTGTGGCCGCGCTGTTTGTGCATGGTTTCCTGGGCATGTTCTAGTCGAAGGCTACATAGTTGTCCGCTGGCCGCATGGGGTAACTTCCCAGCGCGTCCTCGGACATGCAAAAAGGCTCGCTGCGCACTTCGTGCGGCGAGCCTTTTTGCGTCCTGCGGAATGCGCTGGGAAGTTACCCCATGCGGCCAGCTGCGGGATCTTTGCTGCGCTCGAGCAAGCAACCCAACATATATCTGAATTTGGATGGGAGGGGCTTGTTGCTGATAGGGGCGTTGAGCTGTTGTTGACACTTTGGGATGCGTGGCGCCCTAGGTTGGGGTGATGCTTTGGGATGAGCTTCTTACTTAGCTGAAGAGGGGCTGTATGGCTGAGAGGTAGTCTTTGGCTACGTTGGATTTGTTGGCTTGGAAGTTGTGCCAGGCCCACCATTGAACCATTCCTACGAAGCTTGAGGCTATGTGGTGTAGTAGGAAGCTTCGGTCCATGGTGGCGGCGGGGCCGTTTGGGTCGGTAGGGACGGTTTCGGCTGCTCGTGACATGATGGTCTTGCGTAAGCAGTCGGCGAAGACGCGTGAGCCGGCGCCGGCTACCAGCGCTCGGACGCCCTGGCGGCGCTCCCAGAGGTTGTTGAGGATATGCTCGACCTGCACGAGTGGGTCGTCGAGCGGTGTGCCATCGTCGTCGAGAGCGTGGGTGCAGATGTCGCTCACGAGCTCGGACAGTAGGTCGTCTTTGCTCTTAAAGAGACCGTAGAATGTCGCGCGGCCTACGTGAGCGCGCGCGATGATGTCGCCGACGGTGATCTTGCTGTAGTCCTCCTCGCGCAGTAGCTCGGAGAATGCTGCGACGATGGCAGCGCGGCTTTTTTCCTTGCGGGCATCCATGGCTATGCGTCCGCGTGAACGAGCAGACAGCGGAGCGTGCCGGAGCAGCCCTCGTAGGGGCGCTTACCGGCGCCGTAGCCGACGGCCTCGATGCGGTAGCGGGCCGGCAGGTGCTCGGACGTGCGCAGTGCGGCGACGATGGCGGCGCCCGTGGGCGTCACGAGTTCGCCGGCGACCGGTGCGGGCGTGAGGGCGATATTGCCTGCTTGGCATAGGTTGACGACGGCGGGCACCGGGATGGGCATAAGGCCGTGGGCACAGTGGATGGTACCGTGACCCTCGGAGAGCGAATCGACCACAATATCCTCAATGTCAAGGTCGTCGAGGCAGATGGCGACAGAGCAGACGTCGACGATGGAGTCGATGGCGCCCACCTCGTGGAACATGACGGTCTCGGGCGTTTTGCCGTGAGCCTCGGCCTCGGCGGCGGCGAGCGCGGTAAAGATGGCGAGCGCACGACGCTTGGCGCCATCGCTCAGCTGCGAGCCGTCGATGATGGCGGTGACATCCGCCAAAGAACGGTGGTGATGGTGGTGGGCGTGATGGTGGCCCTCGTGGCCATGGCCGTGGTCCACATGCTCGTGCTCGTGGCAGTGATGGTGCTCGTGCTCATCTTCGCCATGGTCATGATGGTGGTGCTCATGCTCGTGCTCGACAGTAGTCTCATTACCGTAGAGCCAGGCCATATCGTGATCGTGGTTTTCGAGCTCCTCAGCCAGCTGAACATCGAAGTCGCAGGCGTCGATGCCATGCTTGTTTACGCGCGTGACAGCGACCGCAAAGCCGTCGACCGGCAGCGTGGCAAGTTGCTCGCGCAGATGCTCCTCGCTGGCGCCCAGGTCGAGCAGGGCCGCGACGGTCATGTCGCCGCTGATGCCCGAGGTGCCGTCGATGATAAGCGTGTGCTGATGGTTGGACATGAAATGCTCCTTAGCGGGCGCAGGACGTGCCGGCGCTCAGATGATTGATAAGACTTGCCTGGTAGGCGGCACCAAAGCCGTTGTCGATATTGACGACCGAAACGCCGCTGGCGCAGGAGTTGAGCATGGCGAGCAGCGCGGCCACGCCACCAAAGTTCGCGCCGTAGCCCACGCTGGTGGGAACGGCGATGACTGGGCAACTCACCAGGCCTCCGATGACGCTCGCCAGGGCGCCCTCCATGCCGGCGATGGCGATGACCACCTGTGCCTGGGCAAGTTCCTCGGCATGCGCAAGCAGGCGGTGCAGGCCGGCGACACCTACGTCGTAGAGGCGATCGACTTCGTTGCCGTAGAACTCGGCTGTTAATGCGGCTTCTTCCGCGACGGGCAGGTCGCTCGTACCGGCGCAGGCGACGACGATGCGTCCGTTGCCGTTGGGGGAGGGCTTGCCAGCCACCAGGGCGAGCTGGGCGTCCGGGACATATCCCAGGTCGATGCCGTTGCCGAGGAGCTCCGAGGTGCGGGCTGCCTTTTCGTCGTCCAGGCGCGTGACCAGGATGCGCTCCTGGCCGGCATCGAGTAATGCTTTGATAATGGCGGCAATTTGCTCGGCGGTTTTACCGGCGCCGTAGACAACTTCGCCGGCTCCTTGGCGCACCCCGCGCGAAAGGTCGAGCTGCGCAAAGCCCAAATCGGCGGTCGGAGCCGTCTGGATGCGCGTGAGGGCGTCGGCAGGGGTGACTGCTCCGCCGGCAACATCGCTCAGCAGCTGCTCTAGATCTCGCTTATCCATATATGTTCCCTTCGACGGCGCAAAGTTTAGCACTCAAAGGGTATGTTTCCGAACACTAAGACAGAATTGTTCGGAAACTATAGGACAGACTGATTCAATTGCTAGACGGATTGGCTAGTCGCGCAGGATGATGTCAATGGCGAGCATCAGATTGCGCTCGTCGATGGCAAACGGGGCGGCCTCGCGCGTCTTGGGCTTGGCACAAAACGCGATGCCCGTGCCCGCGGCCTGAATCATGGGGATGTCGTTGGCACCGTCGCCGATCGCGACGGTGTGGGCCATATCGACGCCGCACTCAACTGCCCAGTCCAGCAGCTGGATGAGCTTGGACTCCTTGGTCACAATGTCGGCAGCCAACTTACCGGTGAGCTTGCCGTCCACGACCTCCAGACGATTGGCCAGGCAAAAGTCGATGCCCGCGGCGGCCACGATCTTATCGGCGACTTCGTGAAAGCCGCCACTCACGACGCCGACCTTCCAACCCTTGCTGTGTGCTGAGCGCACAAGCTCCAACGCGCCGGGGGTAAATGTCACGCGCTCAAAGGTGCGCTCGAACACGCTCTCGTCCAGGCCGGCGAGCAGCCCCACGCGCTCCTCGAGCGCCTGCTTAAAGTCAAGCTCGCCGCGCATGGCGCGTTCGGTGATCTGTGCCACCTGCTCGCCCACGCCGGCCTCTTCGCCCAACAGGTCGATGACCTCCTGGTTGATGAGCGTGGAGTCGATATCCATAACGATGAGGTGTGCGGTCATGACGGGCCTTTCCGAGTGCAGTTGTATTGGGGCACATTGTCGCACGTGACGAGCGCGGGCGGGTGCCGCGGCGCGTCAATTGTTTCGTCTCCGTCAAGTCTTTGGGCAGGAGCTACTTTTCCGCGGCACATCGACACAGGTGCGATAAGATAGAACGCCATGTCTGGCTGCGCGGTTTACGCAGGCCGGGCAAATCTGTACGACGCCGCCCGGAACGACACGGGGCGGCACAGATCCATAAAGGAGGATCACTGGTATGAGCCAGACCCGTCCCATCGACGAGCATTCCATGCACACCCGTACCTGCGGCGAGCTTCGCAGCGAGAACGTGGGCGAAGAGGTCACCCTCACCGGTTGGGTGAGCCGTCGCCGCGACCACGGCGGCCTTATCTTCTGCGACCTTCGCGACCGCGAGGGTATCACGCAGCTCACCTTCGACCCCGAGCACTCCGACGGCGACGCCTTTAAGATCGCCGAGACCATGCGCCCCGAGTGGCCCATCAAGATCCACGGCGTCGTGCGCGCTCGTGGCGAGGAGACCACCAACACCAAGCTCGCGACCGGCGAGATCGAGGTCCTGACCGACCACGCCGAGGTGCTCAACACGTCCGTCACCCCGCCGTTCCAGATCGAGGACGGCATCGAGACCAGCGAGGACACCCGCCTGCGTTATCGCTATCTGGACCTCCGTCGTCCCGAGATGATGGCCAACCTCAAGCTGCGCTCCGACTTTACCTTTGCCATTCGCGAGGCGCTGCACAACCGTGAGTTCATGGAGGTCGAGACGCCCTCCCTGTTCAAGTCCACGCCCGAGGGCGCCCGCGACTTCATCGTCCCCAGCCGCATCCAGCCGGGCAACTTCTACGCTCTGCCGCAGTCCCCGCAGCTCCTGAAGCAGCTGCTTATGGTCGGTGGCGTCGAGCGCTACTACCAGGTCGCCAAGTGCTTCCGCGACGAGGACTTGCGTGCCGACCGTCAGCCCGAGTTCACCCAGGTCGATATCGAGATGTCCTTCGTGGACCAGAACGACGTCATGAGCGCGCTCGAAGAGGTCCTGGCCGACGCCTTCGGCCGCATGGGTGTCGAGATGCCCACGCCGCTGCGTCGCATGAACTACTGGGAGGCCATGGACACCTATGGCTCCGACAAGCCCGATACCCGCTATGGCATGCATCTGGTCGACCTGACCGGCATCTTTGCCAACTCCAAGTTCAAGGTCTTTGCGACTGCCGCAAACGAGGAGGGCTCCGTCGTCAAGGCCATCAACGCCAAGGGCGCCGGTGCCTGGGCTCGCGCCAAGATCGATAAGCTCGCCGGTGTGGCCTCCACGTTTGGCGCCAAGGGCCTGGCCTGGATCGCATTCCGCGAGGACGGCTCCATCAACAGCCCCATCGTCAAGTTCTTCTCGGACGAGGAGATGGCGGCTCTGCGCGAGCGCATGGGCGTCGAGCCCGGCGACCTTGTGATGTTCGCCGCCGGTCCGCGCCTGCTCTCCGACGAGATCCTGGGCGGCATGCGTTCCCACATGGCCAATGCGCTCGAGATCAAGCGCGAGGGCCACGACTTCCTGTGGGTCGTCAACTTCCCGCTGTTCCACTGGGACGAGGATCGCAAGGCTTACGCTGCCGAGCACCAGCCCTTCACCCTGCCGACCGAGACCGACATCGCCAAGATCGAGGCCGACCCGCTGGCAGCCGGTTCGTGCACCTACGACTTTGTCATGGACGGCTTTGAGGCCGGCGGCGGCGGTATGCGTATCCACAACGCCGAGATGCAGATGTCCATGCTCAAGCTCCTGGGCTTTACCGAGGAGCGCGCCGAGTCGCAGTTTGGCTTCCTCATGGAGGCGCTCAAGTTTGGTGCACCCCCGATGGGCGGTTTCGCTCTGGGTCTGGATCGCGTGTGCATGCTGCTCACCGGTTCCGACTCCATCCGCGACGTCATGGCGTTCCCCAAGACGGCCAGCGGCTCCGACCTTATGTCGGGCGCTCCGAGTGCCGTTTCCGGCGCCCAGCTCAAGGATGTCAGCCTGCGCCTGATGTAAGCGAGCGGCTACATATTGCCCGCAACGAGGGAAGGACGCGTGCCTTCCCTCGTTTTTTATGCGCCGAGATTGTGAGGGCATGGGATGACCGGGCGTCGCGGAAAGTGCGTCCCGGAATCTGCGTCCAGAACGGGTCGCGCTTTCCCAAAGGGGGTCCTCTGGGAAAGCGCGACCCAGAATTCGGCAAAATAATGGGACACAGTTTCCGGTTGAGCTGTCTAACGGAAACTGTGCCCCAGAATGAGCGCTCAAAACGGGCCGGGCTTTCCACAGCAACTGTCTGGCGGAAAGCCCGGCCCAGTTTCCTACAGCGAGTCTCTCTGAACGAGCTGCATGTGCATGACGGTGGTGGTGGGCTCGGCACCCTTGATCATGTCGAGCGCAATGTTGGCGGCCATGTGGCCTTCTTCGCGCAGGGGCTGGCGGACGGTCGTGAGTGCGGGGACGCAGCGCGTCGCAATCTCGTGATCGTCGAAGCCGACGACAGAAACTTCCGCCGGAACAGATAGGCCTGCCTCGTTGAGTGCGGTGATGACGCCAGCCGCGATACGGTCCGATCCGCAGAGCACGCCATCGAAAGCAATCTTGCGCGCGAGGATCTGGCGCATGGCCTGATAGCCGTCTCCGCTGTTCCAGCCGGTATAGATAACGTTTGCGTCTGGGAGGTCTTCGCCCAAGACGGCGCGGTAGCCGCGCAGGCGGTCGACAACAGCGGGGTTGTCTTGCGGTCCCAACACGGCGACGATATCTTTGCGCCCGCACTCCTTCATGGCGTGTGCCGCAAAGCGTCCGCCCTCTTCGTCGTCAGAGTAGACCGTCGAGAACACATCGCGATAGGGGTGGCCCTCGAGCTGGCCGCACAACACGGTGGGTACGCCCAGCTCGCGCAGCACCTCGAGCAGCTCGCTGCCCTTGTAGGGGGAGACGTCGATCACGGCGTCGAACGAGCGGCGCTCAAAGTGCTCGCGTGCGCGGTTGCGCTCATGCGTAGAAGACGCCTGCAAGATAACGGGCAGATAGGACGACTCCGACAGTTCCTCGGTAATACCGCTCAAAAACTCGCTATAGGTGGGGTCGCTGAAGAGTTCACTCAGGGGCTCGGTCACGAGCACGGCGATGATTTCCGTGCGCCCGACAGCGAGCGCTCGGCCACGGGCATTGGGGACAAAATTGACTTTCTTGGCCGCCGCACGGACGCGCTTTTTGGTTTCCTCGCTAATGCGGGGCGAATCGTTGAGGGCGCGCGATGCCGTGGAGCGCGACACGCCGGCAGCTGCGGCAACCTCGGCAAGCGTAGGTGCGGTGCGAACTGGTTGGGTCATGGCGTCTCCTGGAAAATGCGGTCGATGTTGTCACTGATACGGGCTGGTGCGGATACAGCTTACTATAGTGCACCTGAACAGCGTTCATGATATCCGGTGACAGGTGTCGTTTTGCAACCAAGCCGCAATCGAATACGTCTCGTGTGGGTGAGATATCAGCGGGCGTGGCGGTTGCCTACGAGCTTAAGAACGATGTTTTGCGCTGAGTTTCGATACTCAGGGTGACATAAGTGTCGCAGCTGTACAACCGGTTGCACCGTTAATCCGACCAAATCGACCGTTCAGCGGACAACCGGTTGCACAATTTTTTGCATCGCCCGTAAGATAAGGACAACCGGTTGCACAAGAATCACTACGATGACGAAGGAGCATCACCATGGACGCCATTAACGATTGGGAAAACCAAGCGCTCACCCACAGGAACCGCCTGGCACCCCATGCGTACTTTATGGGTTACGAGACCGCCGATCTCGCCGCTACGTACAGCCGCGAGCTGTCGCGCGGGTTTGTCCAGCTGTCCGGCTCGTGGCAGTTCCGCCTCTTTGAGGGGCCTGCTGCCGTTTCCAACGAGGAGCTCTCCACGTACGAGCCCGAGTGGGATCACGTGGAGGTTCCGCACCTGTGGCAGGTGGATGGCTATGGCAACCTTGCCTACACCGACGAGGGTTTCCCGTTCCCGGTGGATCAGCCGTTCGTTCCCTCCGACGACCCCACGGGCGTCTACCAGCGCATCGTCAACCTTCCCGCCGTGCCTGCCGGCGCTCGCGAGATCATTCGCTTTGACGGCATCGAGAGCTATGGTGAGCTGTACGTCAACGGTCAGTTTATCGGCATGACCAAGGGTTCGCGCCTGTCTGCCGAGTTTGACGTGACCGACGCGCTCGTCGAGGGCGACAACCTGTTTGCGGTCAAGGCTCTGCAGTACAGTGATGGCAGCTATATCGAGGATCAGGACATGTGGTGGGCCTCGGGCATCTTCCGCGATGTGTACCTTATGCAGCGTCCCGCCGCGCACCTGGTCGACTTTAGGTTCCGCACGCACCGCGAGGGCGATGCCGCTCTGATCACGCTCGATACGGTGGCCGAGGGCGCTACCCGCGTTGTGTATACGCTCAGCGATGGCGGAAACGTGGTGGCTACGGGTGAGTGCGTCGACGGCCATGCCGAGTGCAGCGTTGCCGATGCCCACTTCTGGAATCCCGAGGACCCCTTCCTCTATGACCTTACGTTTGAGGTCTACGATGGCGACGAGGCCAGCGAGTACGTTCCGCATCGCCAGGGTCTTGCCGAGGTGACGGTCGAGGGCAATCATATCTACCTCAACGGCACCTACTTTAAGATGCATGGCGTCAACCGCCACGATCACGACGATCACAAGGGCCGCGCCGTGGGCCTCGATCGCATGCGCCGCGACCTGGAGCTCATGAAGCGGCACAACATCAACGCGGTGCGCACCTCTCACTATGCCAATGACCCGCGCTTCTACGAGCTGTGTGATGAGTATGGCATCATGCTGGTCGCCGAGACCGATATGGAGAGCCACGGCTTCGAGAATATCGGCAACATCGCCCTGGTCACCGACGATCCGGCATGGGAGCCGGCCTACGTCGACCGCATTGAGCGCCTGGTGATGCAGGAGCGCAACCACGCCTGCATCATTATGTGGTCGATGGGCAACGAGAGCGGCTATGGCTGCAACATCCGCGCGATGTACGCCAAGGCTCACGAGCTCGATGATCGTCCGGTCCATTATGAGGAGGACCGCAACGCCGATACCGTCGACGTTATCTCCACGATGTACTCCCGTGTTTCGCAGATGAACGACTTTGGCGAGCACCCATTCCCCAAGCCGCGCATCAACTGTGAGTACGGTCACTCCATGGGCAATGGTCCCGGAGGCCTGTCCGAGTACCAGGAGGTCTTCGATCGTTGGGATTGCATCCAGGGCCAGTTCATTTGGGAATGGTGCGACCACGGTTTGGCTGCTGTGACCGAGGACGGCGTTGCCTACGATATGTATGGTGGCGACAACGGCGATTACCCCAACAACAGCAACTTCTGCATCGATGGCATGGTGTTCCCCTGGCAGCAGCCGAGTCCGGGCCTTACCGAGTACGGCCAGGTTATCTGCCCGGTCCGCATGGCTTATGACGCCGAGGCAGGCGAGCTGACCGTCACCAACAAGCGTTGGTTCACCACCCTCGAGGATGTCTGCCTGTCGGCCGAGACCCTGGTGGACGGCGACGTGGTCTGCCGCAAGACGCTCATGCCCGGCGCGGTTGCCCCCGGCGAGTCCGTCCAGCTGCCACTGGTGATTCGCGAGGCCGCAGTGGGCGAGACCCTGCTGACCGTGCGCGCCTACACCATGGCCGCTCACGTCTGGTGCGAGCCGATGTTCCAGCTGGGCGCTAGCCAGTTTGCCATCGCAAACCATCCGGCGCCGACCATCGTGGCCCCCGCTCGTCCTGAGCTTACGGTTGAGGAGACCGAGCAGGAGATCCGCATCCACTCCCTCAACGGCGAGCTGACCTTCAGCAAAGTCAACGGTACCGTGAGCGAGTGGAAGGCATCCGGCCGCGACGTCATGGCCTCTGGTCCCCAGGTTGGTTTTTGGCATCCGCTCGTCGATAACCATGCCCAGGAGTATGACTCACTGTGGAAGGACAACTTCATCGATGTGATGCAGACGTCTACCCGCAAGGTTTCTTGGAAGCAGGATGGCAATGCGGTCGTCGTTACCGTGAGCCAGCGTATCGCTCCTCCCGTCCGCGCGTTCGGCATGCGCGTCGAGCTCGTCTACACCGTGCTTCCGAGCGGTCGAGTCGACCTCAAGGTTTCCGGCGAGCCCTACGGCGATTACTCGGATATCATCCCGCGCATCGGCATCTCCTTCGAGGTCCCCGGTTGCGATCGTGCCGTCGAGTGGTATGGCCACGGCCCGGGCGAGAACTATCCGGACTCGCTGCGCGCCAACCCGGTCGGTCATTACCGCACTACGGTCGACGACATGTTCACGCCCTACGTTATGCCTCAGGATTGTGCTAACCGCGAGGGCACCCGTTGGGTCGCCCTGCGCTCTAGCCACGGTGACGGTCTGGTCGTGACGCGTCCGAGCGACGCCGCCTCCAACCCGTTCTCGTTCTCGGCATGGCCCTATAGCTGCGAGGCTATAGATAACGCCAAGCACGTCTACGACCTTGTCAAGGGCGACACGGTTACGGTCAATATCAACGACCAGCTGCTCGGCCTTGGTTCGAACTCTTGGGGTTCCGAGGTGCTCGATTCCTACCGCACCCGTTTTGAGAGCTTCAGCTTTGAGGTGTCCCTGCGACCGCTGACGTCTGCCGATCTGGCTCAGGCGCTGGCACCCATTAAGGAGGCATAAGTCATGCATGTCTTTAACTCGCGCGCCGATTTCGACGCTCAGATGAAGTCCGTCAAGAAGTGGATGCGCACCGGTCAGGCGCTCGATGGCGTTGCCGACCTGCAGCACGACGTGGCTTACTCCATCGGCGACTCGTTGGTGTACTGGTGGGTCTATGCCCGCGAGGCCGCTACCGCCGATCTGGTCGGTCACCGTCGCTACCATGCCGTGCTCGCTCCGCTCGACGGCGACCTGACCGTCGAGGTTGCCCCCAAGGCAGACCTCACCTGCATCCGTGCTTACAGCGATATCGATGATCGCGAGCGCTTTGAGGGTGCGGGGGAGACCGTGACGATTCCCGCCGGCGGCGTTGCCGTCGTCGAAATTGACGAGGCCTACCGTGTCGTGGCCGATGCCGCGGATTCCCGCGTCGTGGTACTGCACGTGACGGTTGAAGGTTATTCCTTCCCCAACAAGTAGTATTCGTCCGTTTGGACGTTTGCTTCGCGCCGTTAAGGGGGATGGCTTTGTTGACTCCCTTTTCCCCATTCCCCTTAGCAGGTGCGCCGTCCACGATTGCGCTTGCAGTCCGGACGGTTTTAGATGAGATATAACGGATGATTGGGAGGGCTTATGAGCTCTGAAAAACGAGGAACGATTGGTTCGTTCGCTCTGCTGGGCATGACGGTCGCCGCCGTGTTCGGTATCAAGAACATCATCAACAACAACGCGGCCATCGGCTTGGCAGCTGCGCCGTCGTTCTTTTTCGCTACGCTTTTGTACTTTGTCCCCTATACCCTGGTTACCGCCGAATTCGTCGGCCTTAACAAGGACTCCGAGTCGGGCGTGTACGCCTGGGTCAAGACCTCGATGGGCGGTCGCTGGGCATTCCTGACGGCATTTAGCTACTGGTTCGTTAACCTGTTCTACTTTGCGTCCGTCCTGCCTAACGTCATCATCTACGCGAGCTACGTGTTCTTTGGTGCCAATGCCGAGCTCTCGCAGCTGTGGATCACCATTATCGAGATCGTCGTCTTTGCTATCGCCACGTGGGTTTCGACCAAGGGTGCTAAGTGGATCGGCTCCATTTCCTCCTTCGGCTCGACCGCGGCTCTCGGCCTGACTGCCGTGTTCATCTTGCTGTCCCTGGCTGCTGCCTTTGGCGGCGTCGAGTTCGCTACGGCTCCTACCCCCGCTAACATGGCTCCCGACACGAGCAACTTCGCAACTATGTGGGGCTTCTTCGGTACGCTTGCCTGGATCATCCAGGGCGTTGGCGGCGCTGAGTCTGTCGGCGTGTTCCTTAACGACCTTAAGGGTGGCGTCAAGGCCTTCGTGCGCACCGTCGTTATCGCCGGCCTGACCATCGGCCTTCTGTATGCAGGCGCTTCGCTGCTGGTCAACCTGTTCATTCCCGAGGGCGGCGTTGCCATCTCCACCGGTATCTTCGACGTATTCGGCGCTGTCTTTGCCCACTTTGGCATTCCCATGGAAGTGTCCACGCGCGTCATTGGCCTGATCCTTCTTGCCGCCACGCTGGGCTCCCTCATGATGTGGACCTCTGCTCCCATCAAGGTCTTCTTCACCGAGATCCCCAAGGGCGTCTTTGGTAGCAAGATCGTCGAGCTCAACGAGCACGGCATTCCTGCCCGCGCTGCCCGGCTGCAGTTCGCCATCGTCGTCCCCATCCTGATCATCCCGGCCCTGGGCTCTGGTAACCTCGACGACCTGCTCATGATCGTCACCAACATGACGGCTGCCACCGCTCTGCTCCCGCCGCTGCTGATTCTGCTTGCCTACTTTATGCTGCGCAAGAACTTCGACGCTGCGCCCCGCGACTTCCGTATGGGTTCGCGCACCTTCGGTCTGGTCATTGCCGCCTTCCTGCTCGTTGTCTTCTGCTTCGTGCTTATCTGCGGCACCATTCCGCTCGATCAGCCTCTGTGGCTGACGCTGGTCTACAACGTTGGCGGTGTAGTTGTCTTCCTGGGCCTTGCCGTGATGTGGTACAACCGCTACATCAACCGCCTGCGCGAGACCGATCCCGAGGCCGCCGAGAACGAGCTTCGCCCCTCCGTCCTCGACATGATGGAGTAGCGGCTAGGATTAATCTACGGCTGTGGAATAAATCGATTCCCTTTCCTAAGGAGGGGCCTTACGAGGCCCCTCCTTTTGTGTTTTGGGGCATGGTTTTGGACCCCGTGGTCAAAAAATGCCAAATATGAGTACTGTTGCAAAAGAGGTGTCATATTTTTCGGCCTGTTCTGAGCAAAAACGGGCTCAAAATCAATTTATCTAACCCCCTTTAAAGGGCGTTTGACGGCTTTCAACCTCTTCGAATCGCTCAAAGCAGGCACTTTGCTCGCGATTTTGCTGCTACTAAATCGGTGACAGTACTCATATTTGCCACTTTTTGCCCACGAGGTGTTCAGAGGAGCTCTCGACAAGCATCTAACGCTACAATAACTACCACGTGGTTGGGTTTGCCGGCCGAATGTGCGATGCCGCGGGAGGGGACATGGTCGAGTTTACAAAGACGATTAAAGATCCGTTGGGACTGCATGCCCGCCCGGTTGCGCTGCTTTACGACATCATTGCCAAGCATCGTAGCAACGTATCGGTCAGTATCGGCGATCGCCATACCGACGGCCGCGATGTAATGGGGCTCATGGCTCTCTACGGCGAGTGCGGCGAGGACATCATCTTCCGCGTTTCGGGCGTAGACGAGGCTTCCTGCGTCACATCGATCAGAAACCTCTCGCTCTAAGCATGACAGGGCGCGGCAAAGGACAGCTCTTTGCCGCGCCTTTTTGTTTCGTATAGGAAACTTTTTCGAAATCTAAATGGGGACCCTTTCCAAAAAGTTAACCACGTGCTAGTTTACTATAGCGAACATAGACGTGGTTAACTTTTGCTGCGTCGATGTTGAGGACGAACTGACGTTAGGAGCTCACTCATGTCTTGCGGACCGCAGATGCCGGCTATGCCGCTTTCGATGGTAAAAGCGGGCGAAACCGTGCGCGTGTCTCGCGTAAAGGGCAATGAGGATATGAAGCACCATCTCAAGGACCTCGGCTTTGTCGAGGGCAACGAGATCCACGTGGTGAGCTCGAGTGGCGCCAATATCATCGTCACGGTGCTGGGTGCACGCTTTGGTATCGATTCCAAGGTTGCCATGCACATCATGACCGTCGGTTAGTTCGTAGCATTTCGCAAAAAGCTGAAAGGGGGACAAGTACATGAAGACGTTGGGTGACGTCAAGGTGGGCGAGAGCTCTACCATCGTCAAGCTTCACGGTGAGGGTGCACTGCGCCGTCACCTTATGGACCTGGGGCTCATCAAGGGCACGTCGTTTAAGGTCGTAAAGGTCGCACCGCTCGGAGATCCGGTCGAGATCAACGTGCGCGGCTACGAGCTTTCCATCCGCAAGGAGGAGGCTGCCGTCGTCGAGGTCCAGTAAGGGCCAGCGGCATGTATTCTTGCAGGTAAAGTTAGGGTTTTCTAACTTAGCAATGCAACGTTGAAGCACAATATCCAGCCCGCTCGGAGATGACAGCGCGGGCACACAAGGAAGAAGGATTGAATGGCGGATTCTCAGATCCATGTCGCGCTGGCGGGTAACCCCAACTGCGGCAAGACCACGCTTTTCAACCTGATCACCGGCGCCAACGGCTACGTTGGCAACTGGCCCGGTGTCACGGTTGAGAAAAAGGAAGCCAAGCTCCTAAGCGACAAGAACGTTACCATCACGGACCTCCCCGGCATCTACTCGCTTTCCCCCTACAGCCCCGAGGAGCAGTGCTCGCGCGACTACCTCATGAGCGGCGAGCCCGATGTCGTTGTCCAGGTGGTCGATGCCACCAACCTCGAGCGCAACCTGTACCTGGCGCTTCAGGTTATCGAGACCGGCCTGCCCGTGGTCGTGGCCCTCAACATGGCCGACCTCGTGGAGAAGAACGGCGACAAGATCGACACGGACAAGCTTTCCAAGAAGCTTGGCTGCCCGGTCATGATGATCTCGGCCCTTAAAAACAAGGGTATCAAGGAGCTGTTCGAGCAGGTCAAGAAGTCTGCTGCTTCCAAGGGCCAGGTGCCGGAGCACAAGTTCGATTCCTCCATCGAGGACGTTCTGGACCACATCGAGAACAACCTGCCGGCGAGCGTTCCCGCCAACAAGCGTCGCTACTACGCTGTCAAGCTGTTTGAGCGCGACGCGGACGCCTGCAAGCTCATCAACCTCACCAAGGAGAAGGCCGCTCGCGTCGAGCAGCTGGTCGCCCAGTGCGAGCAGGATTGCGACGACGACGCCGAGTCCATCATCACCGGCGAGCGCTATGGCGTGATTGCCCACATTATCGACGAGTGCATGACCAAAGCTCCGGCCAAGATGAGCGCCTCCGAGAAGATCGACCGCGTGGTTACCAACCGTATCCTGGGCCTGCCGATCTTTGTGGTCATCATGTTCTGCGTGTACTACATCGCCGTTTCCACCCTGGGCGGCACGGTGACCGACTTCACCAACGACCAGCTCTTTGGCACCGACGGTTGGTATGTGCTCGGCCAGGGCCGCGACGCCTACGACGCAGCTGTCGAGGCTGCGGGTGACGCCGCCGACTCGGTCGACCCGGCACAGTACGGCCCCTATGTTCCGGGTATTACCACCGTGGTGCACGATGCCCTTGTGGCGGGCGGCACCGAGGACGGTGGCCTGGTCGATTCGCTGGTCTGTGACGGTATCGTCGGCGGTCTGGGCGCCATCTTCGGCTTCGTGCCGCAGATGTTCCTGCTGTTCGTGATGCTGTCTTTCTTGGAGGACTGCGGCTACATGGCCCGCGTCGCCTTCATCATGGACCGCGTGTTCCGCCGCTTTGGCCTGTCCGGTAAGTCCTTCATCCCCATGCTCGTGTCCTCGGGCTGCGGCGTCCCCGGCGTCATGGCCACCAAGACCATCGAGAACGAGAAGGACCGCCGCATGACGGTCATGACCACCACGTTCATTCCCTGTGGCGCCAAGCTGCCGATCATCGCTCTGCTCATGGGTTCCATCATCGGCGATTCTTCCACCACCGCCGCATGGATCAGCCCGCTGTTCTACTTCTTGGGCGTCTTTGCCGTCATCGCCTCGGGCCTCATGCTCAAGAAGACCAAGCTCTTCGCCGGTCGCCCGACGCCGTTCGTTATGGAGCTTCCCGCCTATCACTTCCCGGCAATCCGCTCTTGGGCGCTGCATGTATGGGAGCGCTGCTGGGCCTTTATCAAGAAGGCCGGCACGGTCATCTTCGCGTCCACCGTCGTGGTTTGGTTCCTCTCCAACTTTGGTAGCTACAACGGTTCCTTCGGCTTCCTGCCTGCGATGGACGGCATCCCTGAGGAGTTTATGGACTACTCCGTGCTCGCCATGCTGGGCAACCTGGTCGCTTGGATCTTCGCCCCGCTCGGCTTTAGCACCTGGCAGGCCACCGCGCTGACTGTCTCTGGACTTGTCGCCAAGGAGAACGTCGTCGCCACCGCCGGCTCGCTGCTGTCCGTTGCCGACGCCGCCGAGACCGACCCGAGCCTGTGGACCGCGTTTGCGGGCATGTTCCCCACCATGGGCGCTTGCGTTGCCTTTGGCGCCTTTAACCTGCTGTGCGCCCCGTGCTTTGCCGCCATGGGCACTATCCGCAACCAGATGGACTCCGGCAAGTGGACCGCGATTGCCATCGGCTACGAGTGCGCCTTTGCCTGGGTGATCGGCCTGTTCATCAACCAGTTCTACAACCTGCTTGTCCTTGGCCAGTTTGGTATTTGGACGGTTGTAGCCATCGTTCTGCTGGTTGCGATGCTCTTCCAGATCTTCCGTCCCATGCCCAAGCACGCTTGGACCGACGAGGACGAGACCAACACCGCTTCCGCTGCAGTTTCCGCTTAAGTCCGAATAAGGATCAGCCCCTTTCCACGAGCCCGGGTGTCCCAGCGAAACTCGGGCTTTTTGGTGAGGGAGATGTGGCGTTTCCGCAGATAAAACCGACCAAAATATACCTGTCCCTTATTGGCAGGTGGAGAATGGGGTAAAGTAAGTGATGGTTAACTAGAGGAGGCTTGCTATGGCACCTATCGATATTGTTGTACTGGCTATTATCGGTATTGCGTTTGTCGCCGTGTGCGTGCGCATTTATCGCAAGGGCACCTGCGCCGACTGCGCTCAAGGTGGCGTTTGCACAGGACATTGTTCCAACAAAAAGACCTGCGCCGCACTTAAGGGCGTGGACAAAATTGCCGAAGACTTGGGCCGCGGTATCAAGTAAGGTCCGTCATCCAAGCGCCCCGCGAGCATCCGTTCGCGGGGCGCTTTGCACATTTGGGGGCGAGCGTGGCGAGTTGAAGGGTGATTTTGGGGTATCGTTACCTGTACTGTTAATTGGCAACTTATCTATAACGGAGTAACCCCATGAGCGCTCGCGTAACCATGAAGGACATAGCCGCCGAGCTTGGCGTTTCCATCAATACCGTGCATAAGGCCCTGACGGGCAAGGCCGGCGTGAGCGAATCCGTGCGTGCCAAGGTGAATGCCAAGGCCGAGGCCATGGGTTACCACCGCAACACAAGTGCCTCGAGCCTGCGCCGCAAGGATATCAACTTGGTGTTTTGCCTGCCCCGCGCATCGCGCGAGGGGGCGTACTTTTTCCGTTACCTTTGGGAAGGCTGCAACCGCTTTGAGCAGGAGGTCATCGATCAGGGCATTACGGTTGAGCGCGTTGAATTTGGCGTGGGTGGCTACGCCGATGCGCTCGAGCAGATTGATGAGCGTCTGCAGGTGGGCGAGAAGATTGATGGCCTGCTTGCCTATGTTCCGGGCGATGACCGCGCAACCGAGCTCTTGAGGCAGATTGCCGAGGCGGGCGTGACAATCGAGCTCGTAGACGGCGACCGCCCGCACCTCGATCGCCTGGGTGCCAGTCTGGCGGACTATTCCGCGGCGGGCAGTCTTATGGCGGAGCAGGCGGCAAATCTGGTCCACGCTTCTGGGGCTGACGCCCGCGTGCTCCTGTTGGCGGGCGACCCTTATACCGACTCGCACTATCTGACCGCCCGCGCCTTTCATAATTACCTGCGCGAGCACGATATTCCATGGCGGGTTGAGGACCTTGCCGGTGCCCATGCGCAAGTCAAACAGCTCGAGCGCGAGCTTGAGCAGCGCTTGAGTGCGCCGGATGCTCCCGAGCTCATCTGTAGCGTTTTTGCCGTTGGTTCCGAGGTGGTCGCCGATGCGCTTGTTTCGAGCGGCAAGGCCGGCAAGGTCATGGTGATCGGCAACGACCTGTTCCCCGAGAGCGCCCTGGCCTTACGCCGTGGCATTTTTACCAATATCGTCTATAAGGACCCGGTGAGCTTGGCCTACCGTGGTGCCAAGACCTTGGGCGAGTATTTGCTGTGGGGTAAAACTCCGGCGGAGCCCGTGCAGAAGGGTGCTGTGGAGATGGTGTTTGCCAGCAACGTCGACCGCTACTGCGAGCTTGCGGGAATTTAGCCGTTTGGTCAGGTACCCCCTCTTGCGGCGTGCATTTTTTGGAGTATTCAGCAATGGCGTGTTCCGAAAGAGGCTCAGAACAACTGTTTTAAGTGCCTCCGATGGCGTAAATCGCCATCGGAGGCACTTTTTTATGCCGATCGGGCGCGATATGCGCATCAAATAGGGCGTCGAGGACGGTGCGCAGTACGCCCCGATGCTGAATATTCCCAAAAATGTACGCCGAGACATGACCCACCTGAGCAAAAACGCCCAGGTTCGGTGTTCGGGGACGTTAGTCCATCCGCAATGCATGCGTGTCACGGCTCCAGCAACCGTTGAACGGGCAAAATTGACCGTTCACCCCATGGTGGTTAGGTGAACGTTCACCTTTTAAGTCGCAATGAATTAGTATAGTGAACGTTCACCTAGAGGATAACGAGCGCATCGTGCGCCCGCTCCGCCAACAAAGGGGTTGTTTGATGAAAAACTTCATGGACGATCAGGATTTCCTGCTGAGCACCAAAACCGGCGAGGAGCTGTTCCGCAACTTTGCCGAGGGTATGCCCATCGTTGACTACCACTGCCACATTTCTCCCAAGGAGATCTGGGACGACAAGCGTTTTGAGAACATCACCGAGGTTTGGCTGGGCGGCGACCACTACAAGTGGCGCCTAATGCGTGCCAACGGCGTCGACGAGCGCTTCATTACCGGCGATGCCCCTGCTCGCGAGAAGTTCCAGAAGTGGGCCGAGACCCTGGGCCGCTGCGTGGGCAACCCCGTCTTTGAGTGGAGCCACCTGGAGCTTAAGCGTTACTTTGGCTACGAGGGCGTCCTGAACGGCAAAACCGCTCAGGAGGTCTGGGACCTTGCCAACGCCAAGCTCGCCGAGGCCAGCTTTACCTGCCGCAACCTCATCAAGCAGTCCAACGTCCGCATGATCTGCACTACCGACGACCCCGCCGACAGCTTTGAGTGGCACAAGAAGATTGCCGCCGACGACAGTTTTGACGTTCAGGTCGTTCCCGCCATGCGCCCCGATGCCGCCCTGCGCATCGAGCGTGGCCAGGAGTTCGCCGACTACTGCAAGCATCTCTCCGAGGTTGCTGGCGTTGAGATCAGCGACTTCGAGGGCATGAAGGCTGCCATCTCCAAGCGCTACGACGTTGCCCACGAGCTGGGCTGCCGCGCTTCCGACCACGCGCTCGACTACGTTATGTACGTTCCGGCTACCGCCGACGAGATCGAGACTATCTTTGCCAAGGGCCTTGCCGCCGAGCCGCTTACCGAGGACGAGGTCCTCAAGTACAAGACGGCCTTTATGCGGTTCGTCGCCGGCGAGTATGTCCGCCTTGGCTGGGCCATGCAGCTGCATTTTGGCTGCAAGCGTGACAACAACCGCGCTATGTTCGCCAAGCTCGGTCCCGACACCGGCTACGACTGCATCTCCAACTACACGCCGTCCGGCCAGCTGGCCGATTTCCTCAACTCCATCCAGGAGGCCACGGGTCTGCCCAAGACCATTCTGTACAGCCTGAACCCCATCGACAACACCATGATCGATACCGTGATGGGCTGCTTCCAGGAGGCTCCGACCGCCGGTAAGATCCAGAACGGCTCTGCCTGGTGGTTCAACGACAACGAGATCGGTATGCGCGAGCAGCTCACGGCTCTGGCTAACGAGGGCGTGCTGGGCAACTTTGTGGGCATGCTTACCGATTCCCGCTCCTTCCTGTCCTACCCGCGTCATGAGTACTTCCGTCGCGTGCTGTGCGGTGTGATCGGCGAGTGGGTCGAGCAGGGCAAGTATCCGGCCGACATGGAGCTGCTGGGAGCCATCGTGCGCGACATTAGCTACAACAACGCGGTCCGCTACTTTGGCTTTGACCTGGATACCGTCGAGGCCTAAACCCGCATCGAATCACACCGAACTCGGGAGCGCCGTTGCCACACGCGGCGCCCCCGTTTTGCCTGCACGCTAACAGCAATCTAAGGAGAGACATCGATGGAGAACATCAGCTACGAGACGCTCGAGAAGATCGGCTACAAGGGCTACCTGCTGCCCAAGGACGCGCCCGAGAAGGTTCTGCAGTTTGGCGAGGGCAATTTCCTGCGCGCCTTCGTCGACCGCTTCTTTGACATGGGCAACGAGGCAACCGGCTGGAACGGCAAGGTTGTCATGGTCCAGCCCATCAGCGGTGCCTTTGGCTTTGCCGACGGCATCAATGCCCAGGACGACCTGTACACCGTGCTGGTGCGCGGCAAGGAGAGCGGCAACACGGTCGACGAGTCCCGTGTGATCAGCGCTTGCAGCCGCTGCCTCAATCCGTACCGCGAGGCAGACTACCGCGCCATGATGGAGGTCGCCGTCTCCGACGATTTGGAGATTATCGTCTCCAACACCACCGAGGCCGGTATCGCCTACGATCCGTCCTGCAAGGCCGACGACATGCCGCCCGCGAGCTTCCCCGCCAAGCTTGCCCAGGTGCTCCACACCCGCTGGGCCGCCGGCAAGCCGGGCGTCATCGTGCTCGCCTGTGAGCTCATCGATCACAACGGCGAGGAGCTGCTGCGCATCATGAACCAGTACGTGAGCGACTGGGGCTGGGAGGACGAGTTTGCGCAGTGGATGGCCAACGACTGCACCGTCTGCACCACGCTCGTCGACACTATCGTCCCCGGCCGCATCCGCGACCCCAAGGAGGCCGCTGCCGTGGCCGAGCGCCTGGGCTACGAGGATCCCTTCCTGGCCGTGCGCGAGCCCTTCCAGATGTGGGGTATCCAGGGCGATGAGTCGCTTGCCGAGAAACTGCCCTTCGTGAAGGCCGGCCTGCCGGGCGTCTTTGTGACCCCCGATGTCACCCCGTACAAGAAGCGCAAGGTCCGCATCCTCAACGGCGCCCACACTGCCTTTGTTCCGGGCTCCTGGGTTGCCGGCTTTGACATCGTGCGCGATTGCATGCATGACGAGACCGTTCGCGGCTTCATGAACACCATGCTCTACGACGAGGTCATCCCGACGCTTGCCGCCGATCTTGATGTCGAGGACTGCAAGGCCTTTGCCGCCGCCGTCGAGAACCGCTTCGACAACCCGTTTATCGACCACGCGCTGCTCTCCATTTGCCTCAACTCAACCGCCAAATGGCGTGCTCGCGACCTGCCCACGCTCAAGGACTATGTTGCCGAGACCGGCAACCTGCCCAAGTGCCTGGCGACGAGCCTCGCTACGCTCATTGCCTTCTATACGCAGGAGCTCGTTGCTCGCGAGGGCGATGGCCTGCACCTGCGCCGCGCCGACGGCACCGAGTACACCGCTCAGGACGATGCCTTCGTGCTCGATTTCTACGCCGCCCACGCCGGTGCAGACGATGCCGAGCTGGTGCACGACGTGCTCAGCAACGAGCAGATGTGGGGCGAGGACCTTACGCAGATCGCCGGTCTTGAGGAGTTCGTCGTCAACGCGCTCGCCGTTGTGCGCGTCGACGGCGCCAAACAGGCCTTCGCCAACGCCCAGGCCTAAATCCTTCTGTGCGCCCGCCGGGCAATTGGCGGGCGCCCGCTGACTTCTGCTCAACCTGTAGGGTTAGGACTCTTTGTAATGAATACTATCCAGATCAATCCGGCCGACAACGTGATCGTCGCGCTGTCGCCGCTTGCCAAGGGCACCGCCGTCGCGGTTCCCGGGGTGGGCGAGGTCGTTGCCGCGGAGGATATTCCGCAGGGCCACAAGATGGCCGTGCGTGCCATTGCGGCAGGGGAGGACGTCGTCAAGTACGGTCTTCCTATCGGTCACGTGACGGGCGACATCCAGCCCGGTCAGTGGCTTCATACGCATAACGTCAAGACCAACCTTTCGGGCGAGGTCGAGTACGCTTACAACCCGACGCATCCGGTCGTTGAGCCGGTTGAGCCCGAGACCTTTATGGGCTTCCGCCGCGCTGACGGCCGCGCCGCCACGCGCAACGAGCTGTGGATCATCCCCACGGTCGGCTGCGTCAACGAGGTCGCACGTGCCATGTGCGAGCAGGCTCAGGATCTGGTCGAGGGCTCGCTGGAGGGCGTTTACTACTTCCCGCATCCCTTTGGCTGCTCGCAGACCGGTGCCGACCATGCCCAGACGCGCCGCTTGTTGGTGGCGCTCTCGCGTCACGCAAACGCTGCAGGCGTGCTGTTCCTGTCGCTCGGTTGCGAGAACTGCACGCACCAGCAGGTGCTCGACGAGCTCGGTGACTTCGATCACGAGCGCGTTCGCTTCCTCACCTGCCAGGATGTAGCCGACGAGCAGGTCGAGGGCCACAAGATTCTGTCCGAGCTTGCCGACCTGGCCAAGCAGGCCAAGCGTGAGCCCATTCCGGCCTCCGAGCTGGTCATTGGCCTTAAGTGCGGTGGCTCTGACGGTCTTTCGGGCATTACCGCCAACCCCACGATCGGTCGCGTGAGCGATATGGTCGTCGCCCGTGGCGGCACGTCGGTGCTCACCGAGGTGCCCGAGATGTTTGGCGCGGAGAGCATTCTGCTCGATCGCTGTGAGAGCCAGGACGTCTTTAACGCAGCTGCCGACATGCTCAACGGCTTTAAGGACTACTTTATCAGCCATGGTGAGGTCGTCTATGAGAACCCGAGCCCCGGCAACAAGGACGGCGGCATTACCACGCTCGAGGACAAGAGCTGCGGCTGCGTGCAAAAGGGCGGATCTGCCCCCATCGTCGACGTACTGCCGTATGCCGGTCAGGCTACCAAGCATGGCCTGAACATGCTGTGCGGTCCGGGCAACGACATGGTATCCACCACGGCCCTGACGGCTGCCGGCTGCCACGTAATCCTGTTCTCGACCGGCCGCGGCACGCCGTTTGGCGCACCGGCGCCTACCCTCAAGGTGTTCACCAACCAGCGTCTGTGCGACCACAAGGCCAACTGGATGGACTTTAACGCCGGCGTGATCGCCACGGGCGAGCGTACGCTCGACGAGGCTGCCCACGACCTGTACCAGCTGGTGCTAGAAACGGCGAGCGGCAAGCTTACGAGTGCCGAGCGTCGCGGCTGCCACGAGATCAGCATTTGGAAGGATGGCGTCTGCCTGTAGCGGTAAATGGGTTCGCATAGGGCGCTATTGACCATGGCCCCGTCGGGAGTGTTCCCGGCGGGGCCATGTTTGTTCTGTCTGTTCGGGCGTGTCTTCCTGAGGGTACGGGAGCGGCGAAAACAATAAACGTTCACCTAATCGACCTCAAATTTAAACCCACTCAATACCCATGTAATCGTGATTTTTTTCAAGTCAGATGTCCGTTTAACGGCAAAAAACGACCGTTCAAGGATAATATACAAGTGAACGTTCACCTATCATATGCAATCGCGCATAATCTAGCTAAACGTTCACCCTACGAGTGGGCGATATGCAGACAGACATCGGTATGGACTCCAATGTCTTGTTACAAGACAATCGAGAAAAGAGAGGGAGCTCGATGACTAACAAGATCGGTAAAAAGCGCAAGATCACATTCTGGACGCGCTTGGGCTTTGGTATGGGCGGCATGCTCAACTCCGGTGCCCTGAGCTTTACGCACAGCTACATGGTGCTGTTCCTGTCCACGGAGTGCGGTCTGTCCGCAGGCGAGGCTGCGCTGATCAGCTCGTTCGCCATCTATCTCAACGCCATTCTGTGCCCGCTCATGGGCTTTGTGGCCGATAACTTCTACGCTACTAAGATCGGCCGCATCTTTGGCCGCCGCCGTTTCTGGATCTTGCTGGCTATCCCGATGATGGTCGCCGAGCCGCTCATCTTTGTGGCTACGCCGTTTGGTTTCCCGTACTACTTTGTGTTGTACCTGATCTACAACGTCGCGTACACGTTCTGCACCGCCAACCTGTCGCCGCTTACCATCGAGATGACCGATGACTTCAAGGAGCGTACGTACCTCACCGGCTACAAGCACCTCTTTGGTAACGCCGCCGGCTTCCTGATGGCAGCACTCGTCGGCTTTGGCTTTGGCACCTTCGGCGAGACCAACCCGTTCAGCTACTTCATCATCGCTACGATTAACGCTTCGGTCATGGCAATCTCGCTGCTGTGCGTGTACCTGTCCACGTGGGAGCACACCCCCGAGGAGGTGGCTCAGGAGAAGATCGAGAGCGTCGGCGAGGGTATCAAGAAGTTTTTCATCGACGTTATCTCTACCTTCCGCAACAAGTCCTTCCGCAAGGTCCTGTATGCACAGGTCTCCACGAAGCTCGCTGCTGCCTGCTGGTCTGCCTGCCTGTCCTTCTTCATCGTCTACTGTCTGCAGATTCCTAAGTCCTACGAGTCCGTGATGGAGATGCCCGGCAAGGTCGTCGCTATCGTCTGCACCGCCATCTGGGTCGCCCTCATGGCCAAGAAGGGCTTCCACAAGTCTTGGTACCTGGCAAACGTCGGTTGCGCCGCGTGCATCATCGCCTACAACTACTTCGCCTTTGGTCAGATCAACGGCACCTCCACGGTCGCCATCGCCATGATCGCCTATCCCATCATCTTCGCCATCTGGAAGTTCTTCTACGTTGGCTTCCAGTATCTGCCCGATGTTCTGCTCAACTACATCCCCGATGTCGATGAGCTCATCACCCTGCGTCGTCGCGAGGGCATCTACAGCTCCGCACAGCAGCTCTGCCAGCAGATTGCCCAGGCTGTTGCCGTCAACGTATGGGCTATCGTCCTTGCTGCCTCCGGCTTCATTCAGACCGCCGGCAACAGCGACGCCGTGACCCAGCCCGCCACCGTGCCTCTGTACATCTGCGGCTACATGCTCATCGGCTGCGCCGGCTTCTTCCTGCTCGCGGCCGTCCTTGCCCGCGGCATCAAGATTGACAAGGAGCAGTGCGACATCCTTTGCGACGAGATCCACCGTGTCAAGGAGGGTGGCAAGATGGCCGACGTCAAGCCCGAGGTCAAGGCGCTTTGCGAGGAGCTCTCCGGCTTTAAGTACGAGGACTGCTTCGCCCACAACAATGTTGGCTTCCAGGACGGCAGCGTAATTCCCGCCGAGTAGGGCAGGCGCATCGTCCAAACCACAGGGCCGTGCCACCGGAGATCCACCGGCGGGTACGGCCCTTTTTTAAAAACGAGTAGTATGAACTTCTGATTACATTTGAGGGAGAGACCCATGGAGACGAACGTTATCTGGCGCAATGCCCGCGCGGCCGTTATCGAGCTCGACGATGGCGGCTACTTTACCTGTGCCGATACGTGGGAGATCTTTGTCAACGATGAGCCCGCCGGTACCACGAATACGGTCGAGACCTATGTCGATGGCCTGACCCCCGGCAAGCGCAACCTGATCCGCTTTGTCTGCGGCGAGCGCGAGTTGAGCGTAGGCGTCACCACGCCGGCGGAGCCCTTTACCATCAACGTTCGCGACTGCGGAGCCAAGGGCGATGCCGAGCACGATGACACCACCAACATTCAGGCTGCCATCATGGCCTGCCCCAAGGGCGGCCGCGTGCTGATTCCCGCCGGCAGCTACCGTATCAAGTCCCTCTTCCTTAAGAGCAATATCAACATCGAGCTTGCCGAGGGCGCGGTGCTGCTGGCCCGCCACGACCGCGCCGCGCTTGCCTACATTCCGGGTACGGTCGCGGGCGACGAGGGCGCCGGGTATGCCGGCACCGACATGCTGCCCCTGGGCCGCTGGGAAGGCGAGAGCTTTTCGACCTACTGTTCGACCTTTACGGGCCTGAGCGTGCACGACGTGTGCATCTATGGCCGCGGCGCCATCGACGGCCAGACCGATTTTGCCGAGGACAACTGGTGGAACAAGGACTTTAAGAACATCTTCCGTCCCGAGGAGGGCCGCGAGGTCGCCCGCCCGCGCATGATTTTCCTGTCCGAGTGCGAAAACGTGAGCCTTGCCGGCTTTACCGTGCGCAACAGCCCGGCGTGGAATATCCATCCCATTCTGTGCGAGCACGTCGATGCCCTGTGCCTGTCCATCGAGGGTCCCAAGAACTCCCACAACACCGACGGTTTCGATCCCGAGAGCTGCGGTTTTGTCCGCATCCTTGGCTGTCAGTTCTCGGTGGGGGACGACTGCATCGCCATCAAGAGCGGCAAACTGGGCATTGAACCCGAGCTCCGTCCCGCCACGCACGACGTGCTGATCTCGCACTGCTACATGCACGACGGCCACGGCGCCGTGGTGCTGGGATCCGAGGCCGCCGGCGGCATCAAGGACCTCACCGTGAGCAAGTGCCTCTTTGAGCGCACCGACCGCGGCCTGCGCGTCAAGACACGCCGCGGACGCGGCAAGGACGCCGTCAACGAGGGCATCACCTTCGAGCACATTCGCATGGATAAGGTGCTCACGCCCTTCGTGGTCAACTCGTTCTACTTCTGCGACAAGGACGGCAAGACCGACTACGTGCAGTCTCGCGAGGCGCTGCCCGTCGACGGCCGTACGCCCGGCTTTGGCGCCACGACGTTTTGCGATATCGAGGCCACCAACTGCCATGCGGCCGCGGCCTATATCACGGGCCTTCCCGAGAGCAAGGTGACGCGCCTGACGTTCCAGGATGTCCATGTGACCTTTGCCGCCGATGCCGAGCCCTTTGTGCCGGCCATGGCCTGCGGCGTGGAGCCCATGGTGCGCCAGGGCATCATCGCGCAGAACGTGAAAGTCCTCGACCTGCAGAACGTGCGCATCGAGGGTCAGGATGGCGACGAGCTGCAGCTGCAAAACGTCGACAAGGTTATCCGCGCGTAGGGTAGTGCTCCTGCACAAGTGAATACGGCATGTTGAGGCGTGCGACGGTCGGGTCTGCCCGGCTGTCGCACGCAATCTATAGGTGCCGGTATTGCACGGTGGGTGTTCTGTGACAGAAAGCGTAATGACAGATGAGTGGTAAAGAACAGCTCTTTGAGGTATCGCTCGAACGCGAAGGCGCGTATCGCAGCATTTCGGCGGCGCTCGAGGCGGCGGAGCGGTGTGTGCCCGATGCGACCGTGCCGGTGCGCGTGCTGGTGGCGCCGGGTGAGTACCGCGAACGGGTCGAAATTCGTCGTCCGCATGTGACGCTCGAGGGCGAGACGGCCGACAGCGTGCGTATCGTGGGAGGCCTGGGTGCCAAGATGCCTTCGGAAGATGGTAGCGGCCAGGATGGAAGACTCGGCACCTTCCGTACGTACACGGTGCTGGTCGATGCCGACGACGTGACGCTTGCGGGTCTAACAATCGAAAACAACGCCGGTGATGGGCGCGAGGTCGGCCAGGCGATTGCCCTGTATGCCGATGGTGACCGCCTGGTTGTCGATGTCTGCTGCATTAAGGGACACCAGGACACACTCTTTTTGGGGCCGCTGCCGCCGCGCGAGGCCAAGCCGGGCGGCTTTATAGGCCCCAAGCAGTTCGCCCCGCGCCGCGTGGGGCGGCAGTATTTTCGACGTTGCCGGATCGAGGGCGATGTCGACTTTATCTTTGGCGGCGCGCGTGCCTACTTTGAGGGGTGTGAGATTCGCTCGCTCAACCGCGATATGGATGTCAACGGGTATGTAACGGCAGCCTCCACGCCTCAGGGCGAGCCGTACGGATTTGTGTTTCATGGTTGTTCGTTTACAGCCGATGAGGGCATTGCCCCCGGATCGGTCTATCTGGGTCGTCCATGGCGCGAGTGGGCCCAGACCGTTTTGCTCGAATGCTGGCTGGGCCCCCATATTTCACTCGAGGGTTGGTGGGATTGGAATAAGCCAGCGGCACATGACGGCACCCTGTATGCCGGCGGTGCCCTGTTTGGCCCGGCGGGTGATACTGCCGCTTGGGTGCCGTGGGCGCATTGCCTGACCGGTCAGGATTCCGAACGCTATGCGCGTGACCGAGTGCTTGCCGGCACGGATGGTTGGGATCCCGAGGGCGGCGACGGTGATGCGGTAGAGACGGCCGGGCTATCTGCCAATGGCCGCACCGTGCACATCGAGACGTACTACGAGGACGAACCTGCGCTGCGCGCCCGACTGAAGCGCGAGGGGCGCTCGGCTGCATTTACGGGCAAGACTCCCACAGACTTTGAGGCATGGAAGGCTGCGACCAGGACTCGTCTGTACGATATTTTGGGTCTTTCGCTTATGGACCGCGCCCCGATTGAGATTCGTGAACTCAATCGCGTGCGGGTTGCCGGCAGCATCGTGCGTACTCATGCGGTGTTGCAGGTTGAGCACGATGTGTGGATGCCGTTTTACCTGTTGGAGCCGTCCCGCCCCAAGCTTGACGAGCGGGGACTCAAGCGCTGTTATATCTGCCCGCATGGTCACCAGGGGGCGGGTGCTGCAAGCATAGCCGGCGTTGTGGGCGTGCCGGCGGTCGACGATGCCGTGCGTAAGTTCAATTACGACTACGGTCTGCGTTTGGCGCGCATGGGTTACGTGACCGTCTGCCCCGATGCGCGTGGTTGGGGATACCGTCGTGACTGGAAGGGTCAGGGCGACGACGAGAACAGCTACCTGCGCGGTACGTGTCTGAATCAAGCACGTATGGCCGAGCCGCTGGGTCTTACGGTCGCGGGCCTCAACGCCTGGGACAACATGCGCTTGATTGATTACTTGGAGACACGCGGTGACATTGCCATGGACGACCTGGGCTGCTTTGGTTTTTCGGGCGGCGGTTACATGACGTTGTACCTGTCCGCGCTCGACCCGCGCGTGCGCAAGGCGTTTGTCTCGGGCTATCTGTACGGCGTTGATGACTCGCTACTGCACCTCAACGGCAATTGCAGCTGCAATTACACGCCTGGACTCTGGCGTCTGCTCGACATGGGCGACATTGCATCGCTTGTCGCGCCACGGCCGCTCTTGGTTCAGAGCTGCGAGAAAGACCATCTCAACGGCGCCCGCGGGCTTGCGAACGTAGACGAGCAGCTCGATATCGTTCGCGACGCCTACGCGCTGCTGGGCAAGGACGAAAACCTTCTGCACGAGGTCTGCCCGGGTGGACACCACCTGGGCGTGGCGCATCTTGCCGAGGATATCGAATGGCTCGATTCGCAAGTTGCGGAATACGCCCACGTATAGTCCCTCGGTATGTTGCGAATGAACGGTATGTACCTGTATGACCGCCGGTGTGCGGGTGAGGAGAAGAATATGGAAACGAAAAACTTGAGCGAATTGACCATCTGCTGCTTTGGCGATTCGACCACCTGGGGCGATAACGGATGCGGCGGGGGAGGCAACGATATCTCCTGGACTTCGCACCTGGGTGCGCTGCTGGGCGGCGCTACGATCGAGAACTTTGGTATTAAGGGTTCGCGTATTGCCGTCAAGGCCGACCGTAGCGATTCGTTTGTCGAGCGCTTGGACGGCATCGATCACACGGCAGATATCTGCATCGTCTTTGGCGGCGTTAACGACTTTAGCCGTAACGTGCCGCTGGGAGAGCTGGGCAGCACGGACGTGCACGAGTTCTACGGTGCGCTCGACTACCTGATCCGCACCATCACGGCGCGCTCGCCTCAGGCAAAGCTGGTGTTTATGACGCCGTGCAAGACGAGCGGCAAACACGAGAAGGATATTCCGGCAAGCAACGAGGCCAACCATCTGGGCCTGACGCAAGACGCCTATGTGCGCGCGATGCTGGAGGTCTGCGATCGCTACTCGGTGCCGGTGATCGACCTGTATGCGCAAAGCGGCATCAGCCCGTTTTTGCCGGAGCACCGCGAGCTCTACATGCCGGACGGTCTGCATTACAGCCCTGCCGGCTATGAGCGCCTGGCGCATCGCATCGCTGCGGGCCTCACCGCCGTTTGCCGTTAAAAGTTTGCCGTTCACGGGGATTATAGGGTTAACGTTCACCCTATAATCCCCGTTCGCGTTACACTAGGGGAAACGTTCACCCATCAATAACGTCAGAGGGGACAGCAATGGGTTGCAATCAGATTCTGGACCGTTATATCGAGCAGTTGATCGAGACCTCTACGCCTCAGGCGCCGGCCTGGAATATCGAAAAGCTTCGCGCCGGCAAGGAGAACACCTGGAATTACATTGACGGCTGCATGATCAAGGCGCTCATCGAGCTGTACGAGATCACCGGCGAGCAGCGTTACCTGACCTTCGCCGACGACTATATCGACTTCTTTGTCCAGGATGACGGCACCATCAAGCATTACGATCCCCAGGAGTACAACCTCGACAACGTCAACGCGGGCAAAACCCTCTACAAACTCTATGACCTGGTGGGCAAGCCCAAGTACCGTGCCGCCATGGATACCATCTACCGGCAGCTCGAGACCCAGCCGCGTACCAAAGAGGGTGTGTTTTGGCACAAAGCCGTCTACCCCAACCAGATCTGGCTCGACGGCATGTACATGGCGCAGCCGTTCTACATGCAGTACGAGCTGAGCTTCCACAACCGCCGTGCCTGCTCGGATAGCTTCCATATGTTCCAGGTGGTGCACGACCTGATGCGCAACCCCCTCAACGGCCTGTACTATCACGCCTACGACGCGAGCCGCAAGCAGTTCTGGTGCGATCCCGTCACCGGCCTTTCGGCCAACTTCTGGCTGCGCGCCGAGGGCTGGTTCGCCATGGCGCTCATCGATACCTGGGAGCTCATGCCGCCCTCGATGTCGGCCGAGAAGGACGAGATCCGCAAGATGTTCCACGACCTGATCGACGCCATGCTGCCGTATCAGGACGAGAAGACCGGCATGTGGCACCAGGTCATCAACCTGCCCAATATCGCCCCCAACTATCTGGAGGAGTCGGGCAGCGCCATCTTCGCCAACGCCATCATGAAGGGCGTGCGCCTGGGCGTGCTGGGCGAGCGCTACTACCAGTACGGCCGCCGTGCGTTTGACGGCATCTGCGACACGTGCCTGTCCGAGCGCGATGGACAGTTGGCGCTTGACAATATCTGTCTGGTGGCGGGCCTTGGCAACACCGCGCACCGCGAGGGCACGTTTGGCTACTACATGAGTGAGCCCGTCGTCAAAAACGACGCGAAGGGCGTGGCGCCGCTGGTGCTCGCCTATATCGAGACCATGCATCATGACAAGTTGGCCGGTAAGCGCGATCCGCTCGCCCCTTCGGGCGTGTGCTCCATCGATGACCCGTTTGGCGGCTACACGCCGGGCATCAATGCTCATAAGGGGCGTGAATAGCGTGGGGGCCATTACTCCGGGCGTGCGTTTACACGACCTTCCGCAGGGGACCGTCGAGGAACGCATTCGCATGGCAGGAGAGCTGGGCTTTTCGTGCATTCAGCTGCCGAGCAAGGTGCTCTACGCATCAATGGGAATCGATCGATGCGGTCTGACCCGCGAGCTCGCCGACCATTTGCGTGCGGTGCTCGATGAGGCGGGCGTTTCGGTCGCCGTGCTCGGCTGTTATAAGAATCTGGCGACGCCCGATCGACAACAGCTCACGGATAACTTTGCCGAGTACGAGGCGTGCTTGAACTTTGCTCAGATGCTCGGCGGCTGTCCGGTTGGCACCGAGACCGGTCGTCCCAATGCGCAGAACCGCGTTGCTGACGACCGTATGACCGACGAGGCACTCGATGCGTTTATGGATGGACTCGCGCGCGTCTGCGAGTGCGCCGCGGCCGTGGGTGGGCAAATACTGATCGAGCCCGGCTGGAACGAGACGGTCAACACGCCAGATCGCTGCCGTGAGGTGCTGGAGCGCGTCCCGAGCCCGGCGCTCGGCGTGATCTACGACCCGGTGTCGCTGCTGCATCCCAGCGTCGTTGGCGAGGCACAGGAAATCACCGCGCGTATGCTCTACTTATGCGGCAGTAAGATTCGCGTGCTGCACGCCAAGGATTTTGAGGTCGTCGACAACGAGGACGAAGCCGGCTGGTGCGACGGTACGGGTTCTCGCCTGGTGTGCCACGGCGTGGGCGAGACGGGCCGCTATGACTTTGAGCCCGTGGTGGCCTGGGCGGCTGCCGCCTGTTCGGGGATTCCTTGCGTGGTCGAGAACAGCGTGCCGGCGACGGCGGCTAGCTGCCTGGCGACACTCGAGCGCATGTCCGCTCGCTGCGGGGCTCCGCATCGCGAGATATAGCATTGGCTTTTGCCGTGGCGGCATATTGAGTTTGCTTGACTGGGGGCGGCAGTGAAGGGTTTTTTTATCGTCGCCTCATTGGATTACATCAAAAAGGGGAGTTGCGTGGCTATCCACATTGTCGAAGAGGCGAATCGTTGCCTAGGTTGCAAAAGGGCGTTCTGCCAGCTTAAGGGCTGCCCGGTGCAGACGCCTATTCCGCAGGTCATCGACCTGTTTAAGCAGCGCCGTCTGGAAGAGGCAGGTGAGCTGCTGTTCCAGAACAACCCCATGAGCGCGGTCTGCTCCATGATCTGCAACCATTCGGGCCAGTGCGAGGGCGCGTGCATTCAGGGCCGCAAGGGCGCACCGGTGCATTTTTCGAGTATCGAGAACTATATCTCGACTGCGTATTTGGATCGTAGGGAGTGGAAGCCTGCGCCGTCGTGCGGCAAGCAGGTTGCCGTGGTCGGTTCCGGTCCTGCCGGCATTACCGTGGCCATTAAGATGGCCCAGCTGGGCTGTGCCGTCACGGTGTTTGAACAGCGCCCCGAGATCGGCGGCGTGCTGGAGTACGGCATCCCCGAGTTTCGCCTGCCCCGTGCTCTCGTGCAAAAGTACCGTCACGTGATGTGCTCGCTTGGCGTGCGCGTTCGTCCCTCGACCACCATCGGTGGTGCGCTGCATATCGACGACCTGCTGCGCGACGGCTACGATGCGGTCTTTGTCGGTACCGGTACCTGGCGCGCCCGCAAGCTGGGTATTCCCGGCGAGTCGCGTGGCAACGTACTGTTTGGTATCGATTACCTGGTCGATCCCACGAGCGTGGCGATCGGTCAGAACGTGGCGGTTATCGGCGCTGGCAACGTGGCCATGGATGTTGCCCGTACGGCCCTGCGCTCGGGCGCTCGCAAGGTTACCGTGTATGCCCGATCGCGCCATATCTCGGCCATCGATGACGAGGTGGAGCTGACCGAGCTTGACGGTGCCGAGATCGTGCGCGGCAAGGCGATTTGCGCCATCGACGATAACGGTCCGGTGTTCGAGACGGCTATTTTTGACGAGGACGACAACGTGGTGGGCTACGAGGAAGAACTTGACCATGTGCCCGCCGACACGGTTGTGATTGCGGCCTCGCAGGTGCCCAAGGACAAACTGGTGCTTACGACGGGCGGTCTGGAGACCGACCATCGCGGTCTGCTTTCGGTCGATGAGTGCGGCATGACCACCGTGCCGGGCGTCTTTGCCGCCGGCGACGTGGTCAACGGCCCGCTCACTGTGGTCCATGCTGTAGCCGGCGCCAAGCTCGCCGTCGAAGGCATGACCAGCTACCTGGGCCTCTAACCCATCCCATCCATCAGTTGCGGTGAAATACGGACTGTTTTGGCTGTCAAAGGCCTTATCTACTCCGTATTCCACCACAACTTTTTGTGGGCTGAGTAAAAGCCGGGGGAGCGCGCACGGTCGGGTACGGCGCGGTTACTGATACGATAAGTACGTTAGCAACTGCCGCCGAGCGGCTCAAATGAAAGGAACCCTGTATGGAGTCCTCCGCCTACCCGATGCTCTTTAGTCCGATCAAGGTCGGTACGACCGAGGTCAAGAACCGCGTCTTTATGCCGCCGGTATCTACCAACCTGGCCGATCACGGCTATGTGACCGACGACTTGGTCGATCATTACCGTGCCCGCGCCAAGGGCGGCGTGGGCCTCATCATTACCGAGGTCGTGACGGTCGAGCCCACCTATACCTATCTGCCGGGTGACATGTGCTGCTACGACGACACGTTTATCCCCGGCTGGGAAAAGCTCGCCGCAGCCGTTCACGAGTATGGCTGCAAGATCATGCCGCAGCTCTTCCATCCCGCCTACATGGCCTTTAACATTCCGGGCACGCCGCGCCTGATCGCTCCGTCCTTTGTAGGCCCGTCCTATGCCCGCGAGGCGCCGCGCCCCATCACGGTCGATGAGATCCACGAGCTCACGCATCAGTTTGGCGACGCTGCCGTGCGTATGCAGAAGGCCGGCGTCGATGGCGTCGAGGTTCATGCGGCGCACGCCCATGGCATGCTCGGCGGCTTTTTGACTCCGCTCTACAACAAGCGCACCGACGAGTACGGCGGCTCGCTCGACGCCCGCATGCGCTTTTTGCTCGAGGTCATCGCCGAGATTCGCGAGCGCTGCGGCAAGGACTTCATCATCGACGTCCGTATCTCGGGCGACGAGTACACCGATGGCGGCCTGACCCTCAACGACATGATCTACGTCTCGCGTCGCCTGGAGAAGGCTGGCGTCGACATGATTCACGTGTCGGGTGGCACTACCATCAAGCGCGGCTCCGCCATTCCCGCCGCCGGCACCCAGCAGGCCTCGCACGCCGCCTGCTCGCGCGAGATCAAGAAACACGTGAACATTCCCGTCGCCACGGTCGGCCGCATCAACGAGGCATGGATTGCCGAGGAGCTGATCGAGGACGGCGCCGCCGACATCTGCATGATGGGTCGCGCTAATCTGTGCGATGCCGAGTTCTGCAACAAGGCCGCTGCCGGCAACGCCGACGACATCCGCCCCTGCATCGGTTGCCTGCGCTGCCTGAACGGCATCATGTTCGGCAAGCGCATCTCCTGCACCGTCAACCCGGACGTGGAGCGCGACGAGGCTGGCTACGAGCCTGCCGCCGAGGCCAAAAACGTACTCGTTGTGGGCGCCGGTCCTGCGGGCATGGAGGCAGCCTACATTGCCGCCAAGCGCGGTCACAATGTGGTGCTCGTGGATAAACAGGACGAACCGGGCGGCGAGATGCGCATCGCGGCCGTTCCGCCGGCAAAGCAGGAACTCACCCGCGTGATCAAGTACCAGTATCGCCGTCTTGCTAAGGCGGGCGTGAAGTGCGTCTTTGGTACCGAGCTTTCGGCCGAGGACATTCAGCGTGACTACGCGGGCTACGAGGTTGTCCTGGCTTATGGCGCCGAGCCCATCGCCCCGGCCTTCATGCAGGGATTTAAGCAGGTCATGACGGCCGACGACCTGCTGGGTGGCAAGGCCTTCCCGGGCAAGAAGATTATCATCGTGGGCGGCGGCACCGTCGGTTGCGAGACGGCCGACTACCTGGCCCCACTGGTCAACGATCTGTCGCCGGCCAATCGCGACGTCACCGTTATCGAGATGACCAAGACGCTCGCCGCCAACGAGGGTGGTGCCGGTCGCGCGGTGCTCATCACGCGCATGCTCTCCAAGGGCGTCCACGTGCTGACCGAGGCCAAGGTGACCGAGATCACCGAGGATGCCATCAGCTACGAGAAGGATGGCGAGGCCCACACCATCGCCGATGCCGATACGCTGGTGCTCGCCATGGGCTATCGTCCCAATACCAAGCTGGCCGACGACCTTGCCGCTGCCGGTGTTGCCACCCACGTGCTGGGCGATGCCAACAAGTGCGGCAACATCCGCGATGCCATCGGCGATGGCTACAAGGTTGCCTGCGAACTCTAGTCAACCCCTGGAGCTAGGGGGACAGGCTGCTTTGCACCAACGTGGTGCCTAGGTATCTGACCCCTCTGCACCATTCGATAGCAAAAAGCGGCGGCCGCCCCGGGCTTCGGGGCGGCCGCCGCTTGCGTTGGCTGCGATGAGTCGTGCGATTAGAGGCCCAAGATCTCCTTGACCTTGGCGATGATGGCCTCGTCGGTGGCGTTAGCAAAGAAGTACTCCTGGAAGTGCTCGCCGGCAAGTGCGCCCTTCACCAGGTCCTGGTCGATCTCGCCCAGGACGTCGACGAGCGGACGCATGGTCACAGCGCGCACGCCATCGAGGATCTTCTTGTTGCGCTGCTCGGGCTCAACGCGCTCGGCGGGGTAGCCGTTGCCCGAGCCAAAGCCAAAGAGCTTCTCGAAGGTGTACTCGAGGTTGAGCTCCTGGCCCCAACCGTTCTTGAGAGCGAAGGGCATGGCGACGGCGTTGCCATCGTTGACCTGAGCAAAGGTGTAGGCGTCAAGCGGGTCGGCAACATGGCCGCACAGCACTCCGGGGAAGGAGTTGCAGGCGAGCATGGCGCCCTCGCCGGTGCCGCAGCCGGTCACGACGTAGTCGGCTGCGCCGGAGTTCAGCAGCACGGCGGCAAGGATGCCGTTCTGCACGTAGGTGAGAGGCTTGGAGTCGGCATCGGCATACATGCCATAGTTAAAGACGGTGTGGCCCATGGGCTCGACAACCTTCTTAAGGGCAGCCTCGATCATAGGGTTCTTGGAGTTCTGAGAATTCTCGTTGATCAGAGCGATCTTCATGGGGGTTAACCTTTCACTTTATTTATTAGTTTTAGATATGTTGTGCGCGTCATCTTCGAGCAGTGGGCCGTTGTGCGGGCGGTCGACAGTTAAGTCTGTCGCGAGTTCCGCACGCAAAGGAAAGCACTTAATGTGCTTTCCGTCTTGCGCAGGACTGTCCGAGCAGCAGACTTAACTGCCGACCGCCTCGCCCAGTTTCCTTACTGCGGTTGCTTGCCGATGTAGGCCAGGATGCCGCCATCGACGTACAGAATGTGCCCGTTGACAAAGTTCGATGCGTCGGAAGCCAGGAACACAGCGGGACCCTTCAGGTCCTCGGGCGTGCCCCAACGGGCCGCCGGCGTCTTGGCAATGATGAACTGGTCAAATGGGTGGCGGCTGCCGTCGGGCTGCGTCTCGCGCAGCGGTGCGGTTTGCGGCGTGGCGATATAGCCGGGCCCAATGCCGTTGCACTGGATGTTGGCCTCGCCGAACTCGGAGCAGATGTTCTTGGTGAGCATCTTGAGTCCGCCCTTGGCGGCGGCATAGCCGGCGATGGTCTCGCGACCCAGTTCGCTCATCATCGAGCAGATATTGATGATCTTGCCGTGGCCCTTGGCGATCATGCCGGGCAGGCAGGCCTTGGACACGATAAACGGTGCGTTGAGGTCGATATCGACGACGCGGCGGAAGTCCTCTGCACTCATGTCGAGCATCGGGGTGCGCTGGATGACGCCGGCGTTGTTGACCAGGATGTCGGGCGTGGTGCCAAAATCTGCCTCGATCTTGGCTATGAGCTCGGCGACGACGGTCTCGTCGGTGACGTCGGCAACATAGCCGTGAGCATCAAAGCCCAGCTCACGGTAGTGCTTTTCGGCCTCGGCGACTTTGTCGGCGTGACGGGCGTTAAAGGCAATCTTGGCCCCGGCCTCACCGAGTGCCTCGGCAATGGCCATGCCAATACCGTAGGTGGCACCGGTCACGAGCGCGACTTTGCCATCTAGGCGGAAGCTGTCCATAAGATCAGACATAGCAATCCTTCCTAAAGAAACGTTCATCTTTATGAGTCCTACTTCTAATACAAGCTCAGTATAGGAGAAGCAGAGGAATTTACTCGCAGCTTTTCCTAGAATCAGGTGAACGTTCACTTTTAAAAGGCGAACGGTTGTGGCCGATTGTCGCGATGCCCGCCATTCGCTCTGTGCCTGTGCACTCTCCGCAATCATGTTGCGGTTGTAGGGCAGGTGCAAACACATCGCATCGTGTGCCGCGGTGGGCTTGCGCGCTTTGTGGCCATGCTTGCCATCTGCGGCTCGAAGGGGAGGCGACATGCTCATAACCTGTGCGGGGAGCGCCGCGGGATGCGATAGTATTACGTGGTGATATTCGACAAACCGTGAGCTTCATTCGAGGGCTTTATGGAACAACACCAGCATTATCAGAGCCTGCAAGATCAGGCATACAACGCACTGCGCTCCAAGATCATCTATGCCGAGCTCAAGCCCGGCACACGCCTTTCGGCGATTGGTCTGGAAAAGGAGACGGGGATCGGACGCACGCCCATTCGCGAGTCCTTTGTGCGCCTGCGCGAGCAAGAGCTGGTGGAAACGCGTCCCAAGAGCGGCACCTACGTCTCTAAGATCAGCATGGAACACGCCGAGAATGCCTGTTTCTTGCGCGAGAAACTCGAAAGAAGCGTACTCATAAAATGCTGTTCGGCCGCTTCACCCGAGCAAAAGCATCGGCTCGAGCAGATTCTTGCCGAGTCCGAGTCGCTCGACCATAGCGAAACGCGTCGCTTTTTCGACCTGGATAACCTGTTCCATGAGACGTGTTTCGTGATTGCTGGCCGTCACATGTTGTGGGATTGGATGAAGAGCGTCAACACGCATTTTGAGCGATACAACTGGTTGCGTATGGTGTCGCAGGATCTGGATTGGGAGCCGATTCGTCGGCAGCATCGCCGGATTCTCGAGGCCATTAAGAGGGGCGATACCGACGCGGCGAGCTATCTGGCAGAGACGCACCTGCACCTGATGCCCGAGGAGCAGGGCCCGGTTATCGCCCTGCATCCCGACTATTTTGAGCTGTCCAAAGACTCGGCCATCTAATCGTTTCCCCCATAAGTCGCGATGAAATAGGGGTTGTTGTGCTGCCCAGGTGGTGCAGACGCCCCCAGTTCACTCACGAGCTCGGGGCCTTTTTCGTCCGGATTGTTGACGTATTGCCGAACGAAAATAGTTTGCGTTTGGTAATAAGCGTACGAAAGCGCAGTTTCCATTCTCATTTCGGACGCAAATCAAGACGAAAACCGTTTTCGTCTTCTATTAATCTGTACGAAAACGGTTTTCGTCTTATAATACGGTCATGAATGGTACGAAACGAAGAGGCTGGGCGTATGGTTGTTAGAGAGAGCCCTACAGTCGAATACAAGGAAAGCGTTACGCCGACGTTTCTTAAAACGGTTAGCGCTTATGCAAACTACGGGACGGGCAAGATTGAGTTTGGCGTTGATGACGAGGGCGTGGCTGTCGGCCTTGCAGATCCGGTCGCAGAGTGTCTCCGCATTGAGAACATGATTAATGACAGCTTGGATCCCGCTCCCCGTTACACGCTCGAGCCCGATGAGAAACACGGGACCGTAATCCTTACGGTTTATGAGGGACAGGACAAACCCTATCGAAGCAAGGGAAAGGCCTACAGGCGAAACGATTCGGCAACGGTGGAGGTCGACCGGTTTGAGTATGGCAGGTTGACGCTCGAAGGCAGCAACGTAACGTTCGACGCGCTCGCGTCGACTTGCCAGGACTTGAGTTTTTGCACGCTCGAACAAAAGTGTGTCGAACATCTCGGCATATCTGAGCTAACGTCGGATATTATGCGCACGCTTCGCTTGCTCGGCAAGGTCGGCTATACCAACGCTGCGGCGATTTTGGCGGATAAGAATGATTTTCCTGGCATCGACTGCGTCCGTTTTGGTGATACCGAGGATGTGATCTTGGATCGTGAGTCGGCGACAAATGTATCCGCCATTGAACAGGTGGACAGGGCGGTGGCTATGTTTGCACGCTACTACCGTTATGAACGTATCGAAGGGATGGAACGCGTCCAAACTGATCGAATTCCTCTCGAGGCGTTTCGCGAAGCCGTTGCAAACGCTTTGGTGCATCGGACGTGGGACGTTCGAGCGAATGTTCAAATTGCCCTGTACGACGATCGCGTCGTTGTCACTTCGCCCGGATCGCTGCCCGCCGGTTTGACGACGGAACAATACCTGTATGGGCAGATATCCGTGCTCAGAAACCCAATTGTCGCCGAGGTCTTTTTAAAGCTGGATTACATCGAGAAATTTGGCACGGGAATCGCGCGAATCAGGCGTGCGTATCGAGATTCTTTAAGCCGACCGGTATTTGATGTTCGCGGCGGCATGGTGACCGTCACATTGCCCGTTATCGATGCCTTTGAGGGGTCTGAGGAAGAGGCCCAGGTTCTCAAGGCTTTGTCGGTCGGACGAATAATGTCGCGGGGCGAGATTGAGCAGCAGACGGGGTTGAGCCGCGCGCGTGCGTTGACGGCGCTTGAATCACTGATTGGGCGGAAAGCGGTTGTAAAGCGGGGGACTGGGCGTTCCACGAAATACGAGCGCGCATAGGCCAAAAGAACCATATTGCAAGACAGGCCCCAAGCCTTTGCCCGCTTGGGGCCTGTTGTATGTTGGCTGGCAGCGGTAGATTTATAGCAAGATATAGCAACGTTAGTGAGATATAGCAACGTATAGCGCTGTTCGCGGGTTCTTACGGTGGTGCTATTATCCGAATGCCGCGCGGATAAAGTGCTGGGCGAAGAGCTTGTTGGCGACGTTGATGACGTGGCCCAAGAACAGCGCCGAGATGGCTGTGGTCACGCCAAAGCCGCCTAGGTTGTGCATGAGCGCGAGCGACAGAATGAGGGACACGGCGACATGTGAGCAGTCGAACACGACTTTTACGTCGCCAAAGCGGCGTTTAAGCTTTTCGGCAATGACCTGCACCAAGCCGTCGGGCGCGTTGGGGACAACGCCCATGTTGACGACGAGACTTACGCCAAATGCGGTGACAGCGAGGGAGAGCAGCATGGTCGCAACCTGTGCGGGGAGTGCCGTGGGATGCAGTGGGTTGACCGCCATGAAGAAATCGGTGAAGCCGCCGATGAGCGTCGAGAAGCACAGCTCGAGCAAAATGCGCGGCTGGAACTCGCGTCGCAAGATGGCCAATTGCGCCAGGATGTAGGCGACATAGGTAGCAGTGATCCAAAAGCCGAGTGTCTTGCCGGTGAGCATGGATAGGGTTGTGGCAAAGCACGTGAGCGCAGCGACTCCCAAGCCGGATGCCGTCTGGAGACTCATGCCGAGTGCCAAGATGGCAACGCCGGCAAGATACATGAGCATCCTGATGACTGTGTGGAACCAATCTATATTCTCGCCATTCATTACGATGAGCGGCCGCATGTCGTGACCTTCCTTTCGGAATTTGGGAGATGCAGTAAAGGCTGCGGCGCCGCTTGGGGGAAAGATCGGAAGCAAGGATCCATTCCTCCAGACGGCGCCGCAGCTGTTTGGGTGACATGGCTTTTGTCGAAGTGGCTTAGTTGAGTGCGCCTGCCAGCCGCATAAACAAAGCGGCTCGGGTGCGTGTCGCTTCCGTCACGTTCTATCAGCATACAAGACGGTTTCGGTTCTTGTCCGTGACGGAAACGGCGCGCACCCGAGCCGTTTTAAAGGGGCGCGGCCTCGGTCGCGCCCCCACGATAGAGAGCGAGTCAAGCGGGGAAGTCAAGCAGAAAATCCACCATTTCACCCCGTCTCAGGCGGCAGGGTTAGCCGCGGACCTTCTTGACGACGTCCATGGCCTCGCGGGCGATCTGCTCGACCTTGGAGAAGTCGCCGTCGGCGAACAGGGCCGGCTTGACCATCCAGGTGCCACCGCAGGCGATGATGGCGCTGGAGCTCAGGTACTCCTCGACGTTGGCGGTGCTCACGCCGCCGGTGGGCATAAAGCGATGGCCGACAAACGGAGCGGCGAGGGCCTTGATGGTGTTCAGGCCGCCATACTGGGCCGCGGGGAAGAACTTGGTGACCTTGAGGCCGAGGTTCTCGGCGGCGGTGACCTCGGAGGGGGTCACGGTGCCGGGGAGGACGGGCAGGTCGATGTCGATGCAGTGCTTCACGACGTCCTCGTTGTAACCCGGGGAGACGATGAACTTGGCGCCGGCGGCGCGGGCCTGCTCAACCTGCTCGACGGTCAGGACGGTGCCGGCGCCAACGCACATCTCGGGCTCGGCGGCGGCCATAGCGGTGATGCACTCGGCGGCGCAGGCGGTGCGGAAGGTGACCTCGGCGGACTTCATACCAGCTGCCATAAGGGCGTGAGCGAGCGGAGCGGCGTCCTCGACCTTGTCGAGCACGACGACCGGCACGATGCCCAGGGATTCAAGCGTGGTGTAGAACTGATCGAACATGGTGTTCCTTTCGATGTGAGGCGCGCACGGGCGCGTGATTGCCAAAGAAGATTGGCCATGAGCCGGTTCCGGATTGGTTATCGGAGGCACTGCTTGGGGTTCAAGCAATTTCGGAACCGGCTACGAGGCCAGTCGTGAAGGAATGCCAGACAAAACCGGAATGGGACTAAGTGGTTCTACCTGGCCGGAGGAATCGGGGAGCGGGCTGCAGAGGTATGGGTATGGAAAGCTGCAGTCCGCGGAATGGGGAACGAATTAACGGGCGACGCGGGTGCCACCGTCGGCGGCGTTGGCCACAGCGGCGATCTCGTCGGCGGTCACCAGATTGGAATCGCCCTTGATGGTGAGCTTGAGGATCGAGGCCGCGATGGCGTAGTTGACGGCGTCCTGCGGGTCAAAGTCGTTGATGAGGGCATGGACGAGGCCGGCGTTGAAAGCGTCGCCGGCGGCAACGCCCTCGAGCACATGCACGTCGTGAGCAGGGGAGAACCAGTGCTCGCCGCTCTCGGCGTCAAAGAGCATGCCCATCCAGATGGAGCGCTCGACGCAGGAGATGTTGCGGACGACCGAGGCGACCTTCTTGCAACCGTACTCGGCGCAGATCTGACGGGCCATCTCGACGTAGGTGTCGCGCTCCTCGATTCCGTGGGCAAGGGAGCCGGAGACGCAGGTCATACCAAGGCCGGCGGGTGCGTCCTCGTCGTTGGCGATGCAGATGTCGACGAGTGGCAGGAGCTCCTTCATGGTTGCCTGCGACTTCTCGGGCGACCACATCTTGCCGCGATAGTTCACGTCGCACACGGTGGTGATGCCCTTGGCGCGGCAAGCGGTGAGGGCATCCTTGCAGGCAGCGGCCATCTCGTCGGACACGGCGGGAGTCACGCCAGAGAAGTAGAAGACATCGACGCCCTTGAGGATTTCGTCCCAATCAAAGACGTCGCGCTTGGCCATGTTGATGGCGGAATACTTGCGGTCGTAGACGCAGCCGTTGCCGCGCTGCGAGGCGCCAACCTCAAACACATAGGAGCCAAGACGGTCGCCCTGGCGCACGACGCGCGTGGTGTCGACGCCGTAAGCCTTCAGCGAGCGAAGGGCGCACTCGCCCAGGCGGTTGGCCGGAACAACGGAGACGTAAGCGGCCTTGTCGCCCTGATAGGCCAGGGAAAGCGCGGTGTTGGCCTCGGCGCCGCCGTAGCGAACGTCAAACTCGGTGGCCTGTTCAATGCGCAAGTGATCTTTGGGCGAGAGCCTCATCATGATCTCGCCGAAGGTAAGAACCGTTTTACCCATGGTCGCGCAGCTCCTTCTTGCTCGTGCGTACACCTTTGATATGGCGTTGGCACGGAGGTGCCAAGACGGTAGGGTGCATCTTTGCACCTCCGTGCCAACGCTCGCCGAAATCGGTTTACGAAATCGGTTTCGTTTCGAGTTGTAGTATACTCACCTACAGCGTTTTGCAACCGAGATTTTTAAAAAATGCCTAAAATGGCTCAGACCGCCGACAATTGGGAAACGGGGTGCGCTATGGCGCAGATGAGAATCAAGGACATTGCCGCCGCGGCGGGCGTGAGCCCGGCCACGGTCTCGCGCTATCTCAATAACCGCCCCGGGCAGATGACCGAGGAGACCCGCGCCCGCATCGCGGCGGTTATCGAGCGCACCGGCTATCGCCCACGTGCCGCCGCACGCAATCTGCGCAGCTCGCGCACCAACCTCATCGGCGTGATTCTGGCCGACATCGCCAACCCGTTCTCCAGCGCCATGCTCGAAGGGCTTTCCGCCAGCGCCGCCGCGCGCGGCTGCTCGCTCATGACGGCCATTAGCGGCAACGACCCCGCCAAGGAGGCAGAGTCGCTCACCAGACTTATCGATGCCGGCGTGGACGGCCTGGTCGTCAACACCTGTGGCGGCAACGACGAGGCAATCGCCGCGGCCGCGGGACGCCTACCCGTTGTGTTACTCGACCGCGACGTTGCCGATGGTGGCATCGATCTGGTGACCTCCAACAACCGTGAGCTGGTCGCCGGCCTGGTAGACGCCTTGACCGCTGCCGGCAGCGAGCGCCTGTGCCTACTTACCGAGGCAAGCGACGACAGCCCCGTGCGTCGCGAGCGCGCCGAGGCCTTTGCCGACGAGCTCTCGCGCCGCGACCTTGCGGGCGAGGTCGTCACCCTGGCCGACGGCGGCGCCACGGGCGTCGGCCGCCTGGACGAGACTATTCGCGGCAACGCAGGCAAAAAACTCGGCCTTATTGCCGTCAACGGCTTGGTCTTTTTGCGTCTGACCGAGGCGCTGGCGCAGCTTGGCCCCTCGCTGCCGGCGGGTCTCAAGATCGCGACGTTTGACGATTACCCCTGGAACCATGTGCTCTTTGGCGGTGTGACCACGGCCGCGCAGGACACCCTCACCATTGCCGAGCGCGTAGTCGAGCGTCTGTCCGAGCGCATCGATGTCGTTACCACTACGGTGGGCGAGGCCGCAAGGCTCGCCCCCAAGCGCATCGAGGTCCCCGGCCACATCGAACACCGCGCTTCGACCTCGCGCTAGTCTGTGTGATATTATATAGACAATGTCATACAGGAGGTATCCATGGCTGCGTCTGTGCTGAGTGTTCGAGTGGACTCGTCAATTAAAGATTCATTTGCCGAGCTGTGCGAAGAACTCGGCATGACTTCGTCCGTTGCGGTCAATATGTTCATGAGGCAGATGTTGCGCGAGCGCTCGCTGCCGTTTGTGCCTTCACTCGGTAAAAGCTCTGCGAGCGAAAGCGCCACAGCGGGCATTTTGGATACCGCTCAGATTGAGTCCGCCGTCCGCGAGGCAGCCAGCCCGATTCCCGCCATCAAAACCGTGATCCTATTTGGATCGTATGCCCGTGGCGAGGCGCGTGCAGATAGTGATATCGACTTGCGCCTCGAAGTCGATCGCGAGCAGGGCTTTGGTCTTTTTGCGTTGTCGGCGTTTGGCGAGGCAGTGCGCAAGGAAACCGGGAGGCAGGTTGATCTCGTCTCGAGTGATCATCTTGATGACGATCTTGCCGCGGTAATCGAGCGCGAAGGAGTGATCCTTTATGATCGCGCGTAAGTCAGACAGCCTGTTCGCGCACGTTTTTTGAGCGCTTGATACGCTTTAACCCTGCGGAAACATTTTTCTGCGATAGTATCTGCGATATAGACCAGTCGAAACCCGCCCGAAAGAAAGGGGAGCGACATGAACCAGCAGAACATCGATTACGTACTCCGCTCCGTAGAGCAGCGTGACATCCGCTTTGTGCGTCTGTGGTTTGTCGACATTCTCGGCCGTCTCAAGAACTTTGCCATTAGCCCCGAGGACCTCGAGGTCGCATTTGAGGAGGGCATTGGCTTTGACGGCTCGGCCATCGAGGGCTTTGCCACGCCCGAGGAAGCCGACATGCTCGCATTCCCCGATGCTTCGACCTTCCAGATCCTGCCGTGGCGCCCGAGCCACAACGGCGTCGCCCGTGTGTTCTGCGACGTGTGCACCCCCGATTGCAAGCCGTTTGCCGGCGATCCGCGCGACGCCCTGCGCCGCATGTTTCACAAGGCCGAGAAGGCTGGCTATCTGCTCAACGTGGGTGCCGAGCTGGAGTATTACTACTTCCCCGACGAGCACACCCCCGAGCCGCTCGACAACGTGGGCTACTTCGATCTTTCGGTGAGCGACGCCGCTCGCGACCTGCGCCGCAACACGGTCCTCACGCTCGAGAAGATGTCCGTGCCCGTGGAGTACACCTTCCACGCCGCCGGTCGCTCACAGCACGGCATGAGCCTGCGCCATGCCGAGGCCCTGAGTATGTCCGACGCCATTACCACGGCCAAGCTCATCATTAAGCAGCAGGCTTACGAGAGCGGCTGCCACGCCTCCTTTATGCCCAAGCCGTTGGCGGGCGAGGACGGCAGCGCCATGTTTTTGCATCAGTCGCTGTTCGACCATGACGGCAACAACGTCTTTTGGGGCGAGGGCGACGAGAGGTACCATCTCTCCGACGTCGCCAAGCACTACATGGCCGGCATCCTGGCACACGCGCGCGAGATCAGCGCCATCACCAACCCTACGGTCAACTCCTACAAGCGCATTACTACCGGCGGCGACTCCGTGCCGCAGTACGCCACGTGGGGCCTGCGCAACCGCGCGAGCATGATCCGCATTCCGGTCTACAAGCCCGGCAAGCAGCTGTCCACGCGCATCGAGCTTCGCAGCCCCGACCCCATGGCCAACCCGTACCTGGTCAACGCCGTCACGCTGGCGGCCGGTCTCGACGGCATCGAGCGCAAACTGGAACTCCCGCCCGAGGCCACGGCCGAGACGCTCAAGCTCACCGACCGTCAGATGGTCGAGGCCGGCTACACGCCGCTGCCGCGCTCGCTCAAAGAGGCGCTCGACGTATTTGAGGACTCGCAGTTTATGAAGGATGCCCTCGGTGAGCACATCCACAGCTTCTTCCTTAAAAAGAAGCGTGACGAGTGGCATAAGTTCGAATCCACGATCACCGAGTGGGAGATCAAGCACTACCTGGCGAACTCCTAATCGCGCTGGCTTGTCCCAGTACGATTGAGCTCATTTCTTTGGAGGCCGATATGTCCGAAAAGAGTGCCCTGTTCATGGCGCGCACGACGCGCTTCCACGAGTTTGCCCGCAGCTTGACGACTACCCTGGGTGTCGAGGTGAGCCTGGCCACCCCCGATTCGCCGACTGCGGCGCACGACTTCGACCTGCTGATTCTCGATTCCGATGGCATCCGTAGCGACCGCATCGATCAGATCGCCAAGTGGCTTGACGATCGCGGCGGCGTTCCCATGCTGGTGATCGTCGACGACGAGGCGCTCGGCACCCTGCGCCTGCCCAATCACGCGCATGCCGACTTTGTATGCCCCACGGCGACGCCCAACGAGCTCAAGGCTCGTGCGCAGCGCCTGATGGGCGAGGAGGAGACCGTCACCGCCGACGATGTACTCAACATCGATAACCTCGAGATCAACCTGGCTACCTACCAGGTGACGCTCGATAACGAGCCCATCGACCTGACGCTGATGGAGTACTCGCTGCTGAGCTTTTTGGCCACGCACCCCAACCGTGCCTACAGCCGCGAGGTGCTGCTGCACCGCGTGTGGGGCTTTGAGTACTGCGGCGGCACGCGCACCGTCGACGTGCACATTCGACGCATCCGCTCCAAGGTGGGCCCGCAGATTGCGGCACACATCACCACCGTCCGTGGCGTGGGTTATCTGTTTAAGGACTAGCAAGTAAATAGAGGGCAATGTGAGGGTACCGGAGATTTCACCAGTACCCTTTTCTCGTTTAGGGCGAAAAGAAGACCTTTCACCGATTAAAAGTGTGTCAGTAAAAACAATATCAAACGTATAACACTATCTAGCAAATATCATCTAGTTACCGTATCTCCCTACTACACGGATGGAGGAAGAAATGCGTTATTCGAGAAAGGTGATTGTCGGATTCATAGTGTTGCTTGCCGCCCTGATGTCTCCAAGGTTGGTTTTTGGAGACGACGACTTGGTCCGTGTCACACCGCAAATAGCTGTGGAGCAAGCGCAGGCTTTCTTTGATGATGTATCGGATGAGCCGGTGACCGCTTGTGACCCAGTAAAAATGGTGAATTCCGATGGGGAATCAATCGGGTATATCGTTCGTGCGAAGCGGGATGACGTTAACTATGGCTACGTCGTATTTGATTCAGAGCGATCTTGGTGGATCAGCGAATACTGCTTGGCTCCGAACGCTCTTTTACCTATCGAGAGTGCAAGCGAAGAAATTGCACTCCTCGCATCCTCGGATAACGTCGTTGCGTTAAAGATTGACGAGCTAACTGTTGGCGTTGCCGACTTAGATAAAAACATTGTTTTAGACGCAAGTGGAAAAAAAGTACCAAATAAATTGTCCTCGGGAGGCAATCGCAGCGGATCGCCGGAACATTTCGATGACGTTTTTGTATCTGCCAAGGATTTGTATAAACAGGGATATGTTGTTGATGCGAGCAAAACGGTTTCGGGAATAATAACGCCAACGCAAACAGAAGTTATCAAAGAAACGGGGACTTATGCTTGCGCTGTTTCGGCAATGTTTGCAGTTAGCAGTCACTATGTGACTTTGAACCGCCTTAAATTGTCCGATTTATACTCGGAGCTTTGGAGGCTGTCGGGGACATGGGAAGAAGAAGAAAAGAAATATGATCAAGCGACTGGTCTGTACTTTACTCAAGGCAAGACTTCTCCTGACAAACCCGCTCCGGCCTTAAAGGAGTTTTGTGCAAGACGAGGCAAGGAGCTTGAGACGTCATTCGTTTGGTATCCGTCATGGGATTCCTTTAGGGTGAATACCGACTCGGGGAATCTGAGTATTTTCTCTGGAAGGCTCCGGTCAAATGGCAGCGGGCACGCAATGGCAGTTGTGGGCTACGTGGCAATGCATAACACATACTCGAATGCCAAGAAGTACCTGCTTGTTGTTTGGAATGGATGGACAAACCAGCTACAGTTTCTTCCATATGACGTATCAATTTACACGTCTCACGATGGCACATATTGCAAGGGTTGATTGTACTCGTGAACGGCGACAAGTTCATTCGAAGGGCAATGCTCCTATTGGTGCTTTCCTTTGCTTTGCTCACCGCAGCGAGCTTCTTTCTGTTAAGGGCGACTAATGGGGGAGAAAACGACACGGTTGTTGCAGTCGAGGTGCGCGCTCTATCGGATGTTCATAACGGGCAATTTGAGGCGCTTATGCCAAGTGGTTGCCGTAAGAGAATCGATATGCGCCGTAAGTCAAGTTCCGGATATGTCTCAGGGTTGAAAGCAGGTGATAAATGGATTCTAGTTTTTGTGGAAGATAAGGAACTTGACGGGACTGTTCTGTATCCCCATTCAGCTGAGAAAGTCAAATCAAGTAGACAAGGGGAATGAAGAATGATTGATAGAAAGCAGTTCTTAGGTCTGATGGCGGGGGCTCCTATTTTGATGCGAGCCGGGATGGCAGAAGCCGTGGAGTTGCCGGACGCTCAGAAGCGATTGACGCTCGTGGTCGACACGGTGGTCAGAGATGAAAATGGCAATGAAAAAACGCGAACAAGAAGCAGAGAGACTATTTTCACGCCAGAGAGCAAAACTGTGTCTGCCGACGCTATGGCCGGTGATGTCATAACAATCCAGAGGGAATCAGATGAAACGTTGCCGCTGCTTGCCAAGATTGAGCTCACAGTCGCTTATTATAACGATAAAACAGAAATTGAGATTCGTTCCGGAAAGTACTCGATAGTCCAAATCGATCCGCTTGTGATGTATGCAAACGCTTGGTATGCGCTCATGCAGAAAGATAAATATGTGATGAACTACTTCGCAGAAGGCGAAGCATCATATGAAACGGGGTGGGGGCCAACGCCATACGACGCGGAGAAGGATAAGTGGACGTGCGGATCAGGCATGGGCGCGACGATTACGGACTTCATTAACGATTCAACATATAGCTTTGCTATCGACTGTTATATCGAATAGACATGACGGCATAAAACGAATTGGCCTATAAGCATGTCATTACTTAAGCAAAGCTGAAATCTTGGCATCTAGTGCTCGGGACTGCCCAGCTTGGGGTACAACTCAACGTGAACAATGATGGCCCGCCACATGTTTGGCGGGCCTTTGGTTATTTGACGAAAGGATCGCAGCTATGAGCGAGTACGATTCCCAGCGTCCCCAGGATGCGGGCAACGCCGGCGAGACCCAGCAGCAGCCGCGCGTGCAGGTGGAGTCGACGCCTGCCGATGGCAGTAACATTCCTTACGTGCAGGCCTACGACACGCAGACCGGAAAGCCGCTGGGCAGCCAGCAGGTTGTAAACAAGCACACCGTGGTCAAGACTAAGACCAAAAAGCTGCCGATCTTTATTACGGCGCTCGCCGGCTGTGCATGCGGCGCCCTGCTGGTCATTGCGCTCATTATGAGTGGCACGCTCAACATTGGCAGCGGAAAGAATGCCGTGACGGCGGGTGCTTCGGGTTCATCGACGCAAAAGATTACGATCGACTCCGAGGACACCACGCTGGCCGAGGCCGTCTCTGCCAAGGCGCTGCCCTCCGTGGTTTCCATTACCGCCACTTCGAGCGGCGGCCAGAATGGCTCGCTTTCGCAGTCTGCCGACGAGTCGGACGGCTCGGGCAGCGTCGGTTCGGGCGTTGTGCTCGATACCGAGGGCCACATCCTCACCAACAACCACGTGGTCGATGGCTATGACCAGTACGTGGTGACCATGGACGACGGCACCACCTACGAGGCCGAGTTCGTGGGCAACGATGCTTCGAGCGACCTAGCCGTCATCAAGCTCAAGGATGCTGACGCCTCTAAGCTCACGCCGATCGAGATCGGCGACTCTTCCAAGCTCAACGTGGGCGAGTGGGTCATGGCGATCGGCTCGCCGTTCGGCAACGAGCAGTCTGTCTCCACGGGTATCGTGTCGGCGCTGTATCGCTCCACGGCCATGAGCTCTACCAACGGTAACACCATCTATGCCAACATGATCCAGACCGATGCCGCCATCAACCCGGGCAACTCCGGCGGCGCGCTCGTTAACGACAACGGTGAGCTGGTGGGTATCAACTCGCTCATCGAGAGCTACTCGGGCTCCAGCTCGGGCGTGGGCTTTGCCATTCCCGTTAACTATGCCAAGAACATTGCCGACCAGATCATCGACGGCAAGACGCCGGTGCATCCGTACATGGGCGCTACGCTTTCGAGCGTCAACGCGCTCAACGCTCGCACCAACAAGCTGAGCACCGATAGCGGCGCGTACGTGGCGAGCGTTGTCGAGGACGGTCCTGCCGCCAAGGCCGGCATTCAGGAGGGCGATGTCATCACCAAGCTGGGCGACGACGAGATCACGAGCGCCGATGGCCTGATCATCGCACTGCGCAGCCACGAGGTGGGCGAGAAGGTCGAAATCACGCTCATGCGCGGCAAGGAAGAGAAGAAGGTCACTGTCGAGCTGGGCTCCGACGAGGAGCTGCAGAACCAGCAGCAGGACGACAGCTCGACCGACACCGGCAACGGCGGTATTACCGACGAACAGCTGCGCCAGTACCTGGAGGAGCTGCTAGGCCAGCAGGGCCAGGGGCAAGGCCACGGCCAGGGCTACTAACGAGCCGTTTCGCACATATCGAGGCCAGGGGGCTGTCCTATCAACGTGGGACAGCCCTTTTTTTTATTGATCCGTTGGGGACGGAGGAAAACGGATCATTTGGAACTGACAGGGGCATGGTTTGATCGCGCGATCCACCCCAGTCTGGCGGCTGCCGATTCGGTGCGGTTCGAGACCGCTATTCGGCCTCATTGCGACCGGTGGTACTCTAGTATCCGTTTGAAATCGAGCGAAGGAGTGCCGCTATGGAGCAATCGAGCCTGTTTGGTGACGGCGTGGACATCGATACCGAAACGCCCGCGAGCACGGATACCGCCGTACCGGCCGATGCCCGTGCCCAGGCGGCAGCGCGTGCGGCCGAGCTGCGCCACGAGCTCGATTACCACGCCTATCGCTACTACATGCTCGATGCGCCCGAGATCACGGACGCCGCCTTTGACAAGATGCTCGTTGAGCTGCAGGAAATTGAGGCCACCTACCCCGACCTGGTGACGCCCGACAGCTATACCCAGCGCGTGGGCGGGTACGTGAGCGAGCAGTTTACGCCGGTCACGCATATGGCGCGCATGTATTCCATGGACGATGCCATGGATCTGGACGAACTCGACGCGTGGCTCCAGCGCACCGAGGATGCGCTCGGTGCCGGCAGCGTCACCTATACCTGCGAGCTTAAGATCGACGGCCTGGGCGTGGCGCTTACCTACCAAAACGGCACCTTCGTACGCGCAGCCACACGCGGCGATGGCACCACGGGCGAGGACGTGTCGCTCAACGTCCGTACCATCAAGGATGTGCCCATGCACCTGTCCGAGCCGGCGCTCGCCCACATGGGCGCCGACCGCGAGCGCACCATCGAGGTCCGTGGCGAGGTCTATATGCCCAAGGGCAGCTTTGTGCGCCTGAACGACGAGGCCGATGCCGAGGGGCGCGACCCCTTCGCCAACCCGCGCAACGCTGCCGCCGGCAGCCTGCGCCAAAAGGACCCCAAGGTCACGGCGCGCCGCGATCTCGCTACCTTTATCTATGCCATCGCCGATACCGATCCGCTGCACGTCCACAGCCAGCGCGAGTTCCTCGATTGGCTGCGTAGCGCCGGCTTTAGCGTCAACCCTAACGTGGCTCGCTGTGCCACACCCGCCGAGGTCCACGAGTTCTGTGCCCAGGCGCTCGAACACCGCGGTGACCTGGACTACGACATCGACGGCGTGGTCGTAAAGGTCGACAGCTTCCAGCAGCAGCTCGACCTGGGCTTTACCGCCCGCGCACCGCGCTGGGCCATCGCCTTTAAGTTCCCGCCCGAGGAAAAGCAGACCGTCCTGCGCGAGATTCGCATCCAGGTGGGCCGCACCGGTGTGCTCACACCGGTCGCCGAGTTCGACCCGGTGACGGTTGCCGGCTCCACCATCGCGCGCGCCACGCTGCACAACATCGACGAGATCCGTCGCAAAAACGTGCGCGAGGGCGACACTATCATCGTGCACAAGGCGGGCGACGTGATTCCCGAGGTCGTAGGTCCGGTGCTCGATAAACGCCCGGCCGATTCGGTCGACTGGCACATGCCCGAGGTCTGCCCCGTGTGCGGTAGCCCCGTGGTCCACGAGGATGGCGAGGTTGCCTACCGCTGCGTGTCCATCGACTGTCCCGCACAGCTCAAGGAGCGCCTGCTTCACTGGGTAAGCCGCGGCTGCATGGACGTCGACGGCCTGGGCGACGAGATCGTCGACAAGATGATCGCTGCCGGCCTGATCCACGATGTCGCGGACTTCTACCAGCTCACGGTCGACGACATCGCAGGCCTGGACACAGGGCGCGTGTACGCTAGCTCCAACAGCAAAAAGGGCGTCAAGAAGGGCGACCCCATCCCGGTGGGCCTCAAGACGGCCGAGAAAATCATCGCCGAGCTCAACAAGTCCAAGAGCCAGCCGCTCGGTCGCGTGCTGTTTGCCCTGGGCATCCGCCACGTGGGCAAGAGCGTGGGCGAGGTCATCGCCGAGCGATTCCTGTCGATTGATAAGCTCATCTTGGCGAGTGAAGAGGACATCGCCGAGTGCGAGGGCATCGGTCCCAAGATTGCGGCGAGCGTCAAGCAGTTCCTGGCCGTGCCCGAAAACCTTGCCGTGCTGGAGCGTTTGCGCCAGGCGGGTCTGTCGCTCGAGGTCGACTTGGGCGCCGCGCATGCACAAGCCGCAGCCGACGCGGGCGTGGCGGGCGAGCTCGCCGATGCACAACCGCTCGCGGGTCTGACCTTCGTGCTCACCGGCACGCTCGTCAACCGCACCCGCGACGAGGCAGGCGCGGCGCTCAAGGTGCTCGGCGCCAAGGTCTCGGGCAGCGTGTCCAAGAAGACGAGCTATCTGGTTGCCGGCCCCAAAGCGGGCTCCAAGCTCACCAAAGCCGAGCAGCTGGGCGTACCCGTGCTGGACGAGGACGCCCTCGAGCAGATCCTGGCGACTGGTCAGGTGCCGGAGGCTTAAGGCGTCGATAACCAAATTGAAGAACCGCCCGGAAGCACGATGCCTTCCGGGCGGTTCTTACTTTGCTGGGGCAACCGGCACCGTGATCTGCGTCACGTAGGTTGCCGGGTCGTCGCTGATGATGTCATCGATCAGGGCAATCTCGCGTTGCCCCGCTACGCCACCAACTTGTCAAAAGCCCCGCGGCGGTTGAGTACGGTAAATGCAATCACGCAAATGACCGCCGACAGAATGGACCCGCACGGCGAAGCGATGCCCATGGGAAACAACGTATCGGAATAGGCGTTCGACAGCAGCCACGCGCCCGGCACGCGAATGAGCGCCACCGCCAGCACGTTGTGCGCAAAGCCGATGTAGCTCTTGCCGTATGCAGCGAAAAAGCCGCTAAAGCAAATGTGGATGCCGGCAAAAATCGCGTCGAAAATGTAGCTGCGCATATAGCCGGTGCCGGCGGCGACTACTGCAGCGTCCTTGGCAAAAAAGCCGATAAACGCCGGCGCCACCAGCCACATCAGCACCGTGATCAGGCAGCCGTACACTACCGAGATCGTCATGGCGTCCTTGAGCACCTGACGCGCGCGGTCGCCCTTGCCCGCGCCGGCGTTTTGCGCCGTGAGTGCGCTGACGGTGGCGCCCATGGAACTCGGCACAATGAACAAAAAGCTGATCATCTTTTCGACCAGGCCCACGGCGGCGGCGTCGACCAGACCGCGGTGGTTGGCGATGACGGTGATGAACATAAACGCCACCTGGATGCAGCCGTCCTGCACGGCCACGGGCACGCCGATCTTAAGAATGCTACCGAGCACCTCGGGCTGGGGGCGCAGGTCGCTGCGCTTAACGTGGATGTTCGTGCGGCGGCTCTTGAGCCACACGAGCGCGAGGGCAACGCTGGCCGTCTGCGCGGTCACCGTGCCGAGCGCCGCGCCCACGGGGCCGAGCCCCATGTGGCCGATAAACAGAAAATCGAGCGCGATGTTGATGATGCATGCCACGCCAATCACGTACATGGGCGAGCGCGAATCGCCCAGGCCGCGAAAGATGGCCGAAAGAATGTTGTACGCGGCGATAAAGGGAATGCCGATAAAGCAAATGCGCAGGTAGGCGGCGGTGCCCTCGACCGCCTCGGCCGGCGTGCCAATGAGTGCCACGATCTGCGGGCACAGCGCGAGCAAGATGCCTGCCAGTACCACCGAGACACCCATAAACAGCGTGATGGTGTTGCCGATGGCGGTCTCGGCGCGATCGAAGCGGCGCGAGCCCACGGCGTGGCCGACGATGACCGTCGTTCCCATGGCCAGGCCCACGAGCGTTACGGTAATGATATAGAGTGTCTGCGCGCCATTGCCCACGGCGGTGATGCCGGCGGCGCCGCTAAACTGCCCCATCATGTACAGGTCGGCCATGCCGTAGAGCATCTGCAAAAAGTACGAGAGCATATAAGGCAGGGCAAAGACCGCGATGGTCTTGGGGACATTGCCGCGTGTGAGGTCGTGTTCCATGGGCGGGGCTTTCTGGCTGGGTTTGTTTACGTACCAGTGTAGTGAAAACCCTATAACGATTGTAGAGTCAAGGTTTGTGATGACGACGGGGCGAAAATAGTCACGCTCCAAGCACGATGCTTTGACCCCTCCATGCCCCTCACCTAGCCTCAAACCATCACAACATTCGCCGTTTTTTGCCAAAATCGGGAAAAGCATCGAATGTTGTGATGGTTTTTCTGCCACTCGGCCGGGTGGAATCGCTTTCTTGTGCACGAAGGTGTGCGGACCCGTGGGCAGGGGAATAAGGTTGGTTATCCGACTCCATTGGAGGGCTCATGGACCTGCCGATCGTCTTGTCCCATAAGACTGCCTGGCTGTACCACAACGTGGCGCGCCCGTCCGAGCCGCTCTCGCGGGCAAGCAGCCTATACGATGAGGACTCGCTTGCTAACGAGGCGGAGCCGACCGCGAGCCTGCCCAAATTGGGACTCGATGCCAAGGGGCTGAGGGCTTCAACGGCAGTTGGGATCGTTACCGACTATCTGGTTTCGCTTGGTATTCCACGGGAAGAGCTCGATCATATCGACACGCTCGTCAACTTCGATTTTGAGCGCTCGACGCCGGCTGGATTTAGGTGCCACGTGTTTGGAGCGCCGGTACCTCCAGGCCATCTTATCGAGGTGGCGGAGGGCCTTCTGGTGGTTGATGAGGCCATGTGCTTTGTCCAGGCGGGTTCGTGGATGAGCGAGCCCGAGCAGCTGGAATATGGCTACGAAATCTGTGCCCGATACCATTTGAATCATCTGTCGACAGGCGATTATATCGAGATGGGGCAGAGGTATACCGTTGCCGACTTGATTGCTTATTGCAATGAGAACCGATCTCGCCAGGGGGCTACACGCGCGGCCGCCGTGCTCAAGCGCGTGCACGATGGCACGCGGTCGCCCATGGAGACGGCCACCGCAATCATGGTCGTAGCAAAACGTTCCCAGGGCGGGCTGGGATACGCCAAGATCGAGCTCAACCATCGGGTCGATGTTCCCAACGAGTTCAAGTATCTCGCAAAGGCTGGGTATTTCGAGATCGACGTATATGCGCCTGCGAGCGGTACGGGGATTGAATACAACGGCTCGGACCATCTTGATAAACAGCGCAGCGCGTTGGATGCGGAGCGTATGACCGTGCTGAGCGCGCTGGGCTTTAGGATGATCGTCCTCACCGGGACTCAGTTTGCCCACCAGCTGCAATTGCACCGGGCGATGAACGCCATTGCACTCGCTATGGGTCTCAAGTGCGACCGAAGCGAAGCGTTCCAAAAGCGGCAGAACGACCTGCGAGAATTCGTGATTCGTCACTGGGACGACGGCCTTTAGGGGCGTTCCGGCCCTTCTACGGGGTGCCGTGGGCAGGCAAACCATCACAACATTCGACGTTTTTTGCCAAAAACGGGAAAAGCATCGAATGTTGTGATGGTTTGTATGCTGAGGATGGGCTTGGAAAGTCCGTTTTGCTCGAAGCGACCTGTCCTGTCGTACGGGTGTCGGCATGATTCTCCCGTGGGGTATTATGTTTTCCGAAGAATAAAACGCCGCGTGAGGGGAGGGCTGCGTGGACGGGCACGTGCAACATGACGGCTTTGGCCGCGATATCAACTACCTGCGCATTGCCGTTACCGACAAGTGCAATTTTCGCTGCATTTACTGCATGCCGGCCGATGGCGTGGCGCCCCGCGCGCACGACGAGCTACTCAGTGCCGAGGAAATCGCCCGCTTTGTGCGCTTGGTGGCGGGAGAGGGCATTCGCCGCGTGCGCCTGACGGGCGGCGAGCCGCTGGTCAGCCGCCGTATCATTCCGCTCATTCGCGACATCCGCGCGATCCCGCAGATCGAGGACATCTCGCTCACCACCAACGGCGCCCTGCTGCCCAAGCTGGCGCCACAGCTCAAAGATGCCGGGCTTAACCGCGTCAACATCTCGCTCGACACACTCGACCCTACGCTGTTTGGAAAGATCACGCGCCTGGGTCGGCTCGAGCAGACCATGGCTGGCATCGACGCGGCGCTGGCTTGGGGCTTTGAGCCGGTTAAGGTCAACTGTGTTGTTGTGCGCCGGCTCAACCAGGATGTGGCGGCCCTCGCGCGGCTCACGCTCGACCGCCCCATCCACCTGCGCTTTATCGAATACATGCCCATCGGCGACGAACACACGAGCTCGCATTGCGCTGTGGACCCGCATGCGCCCGCGCTCAATCCCGAGCTGTGGGACGCGAGCGATACCGTGCCGAGCGACGAGCTGCGGGCGCGCATCAATGCCGGGGCCGCCGCGACGGGGCTGGGCGAGCTCGAGCCGCTCGACATCAACGACGCTCCTGCCGGCGCGGGCCCTGCGCGCTATTGGCACTTTCCGGGCGCGGCGGGAACGGTCGGCTTTATCAGCGCCATGTCCAACCATTTTTGTGCGAATTGCAACCGTCTGCGCCTGACGGCCGATGGCAACGTGCGTCCGTGCCTGTTCAGCGATGCCGAGTATTCGGTGCGTGAGGCGCTACGCCGTGGTGATGATATGCAGGTGCTTTCGATTTGGCGCGATGCCGTGGCCCACAAACCGCAGGAACACGCGATAATTGAGGGCACGCAACGATTTATGTCCCAAATCGGAGGATGATCATATGGCCAAGAGCAGGTACGCCGATGCCACCAAGGCCGCTCGCAGGGCCGCGATGTCTGCCCACAAAGTCACGGCTGCGGCCAGCGACGCCGTTGCAGGCACGCAGCCGTCTGCCAGCGCTGTCGCCGAGCCCGCCCGTGACGCCCGTCGCGACGAGCTGACGCATGTGGACGCCAAGGGCGAGGTGCGCATGGTCGACGTGTCCGACAAGGCCGAGACCCATCGCATTGCCATCGCCGAGGGCACCATCCTTATGCACCCCGAGACGCAGGCCATGGTGCTGCAGGACCGCGCCAAAAAGGGCGATGTGCTTGCCTGCGCGCGCGTGGCGGGCATCATGGCCATCAAACGCACGAGCGACATCATCCCCATGTGCCATCCGTTGCTCATTACCAAGAGCAAGTGCGACATTGCACCCATCGCTGCGGCGGGGACGCCGGCCGAGGACGTGCCCGAGGGCTGGGCGCCGGCGCGCACGGACGGGCAGGTTGGCTTTCATGTACTGGTCACGGCCGGCGTGACGGGCAAGACGGGTATCGAGATGGAGGCCCTGACCGGCGCGAGCGCCGCGTGCCTAACGATCTATGACATGTGCAAGGCGGTCGATCGTGGCATGGAGATCGTCGACGTGCGCCTGCTGCACAAGGAGGGCGGCCGCTCGGGCGTATGGGACCGCGCTGAGCGTCAGGCCGCTGCTGTTGAGGCCGTGGCCGCTGACGGTGCCGCGCCCGCGAGCGCACCCGTCGCCGTTTCGCCCGCAGCTCCGGCACCGGCCGTCCCCGCGATCGCGTTTATCGGCTACCAAAACTCGGGCAAGACAACGCTCGTCGAGAAAGTTATCGCCGAGCTCACCCGCCGCGGCCTGCGCGTGGGTTCGCTCAAGCATCATGGGCATCACGGCTTTGATATCGACGTACCCGCTAAGGATACGTGGCGCCATCACCAGGCCGGCTCCAAGCACGTGGGCCTCATCTGCGCCACGCGCTGGGCGGAGTACGCCGACACGCGCGAGGAGGACGAGATGCCCGCGCGCGAGCTGCTGTCGCGTTACAACGATGTTGACGTGGTGATCATCGAGGGCTACAAGACTGAGGGCTTCGACAACATCGTGGTCGCGCGCTCCGGTGTCGACCGTCTGCGCGGCAAGAGCTCGCTCGACCTTGTCGACGGTCACACGCTGGCCCTTGCCTGCAACGAGGCCCTGGCGCGTCAGGCCTTCGACGCCGGCTTTGCGACCCGAGCCATCAACATCAACGACGCCCGAGCCATCTGCGACCTTATCCAAGACCACCTGGCCTAAAACCTGCCAAAAAGGGACAGGTTTATTGTGGCAGGTTTTATCTGGGCAAACGTCATTTCTACCACAAAGGAGCCAGGCGCCTTTGTGGTGGTTTTTGCTTTGGTAGATGTGTGGGACATGCCTTACAATCTACCAAGTAGTTCATGCTGGGCGGAAAGACGGAAGGGGCTCGATGCGACCCTAGTCAGGCATACGGATAGATTGAGCCAATGGACAGTGGATGAATGGCCGCTGCCCGCTATTCGTATGCGATAAGGAGTCCCCATGCCCACATCTGTATTCCCAAAAGTCCGCTCGTCGCTGTCCACGCAGGCCAAGCGCCTGGTGGCGATGCGCTTTCTCATCTACACCGGTTTTCAGACCAGCTACTTTATCGGCGTCATCGGAACGCTAACCTATGCGGACGATGCCTCGGTCGTCGCGACATCGCTGGCCGTCCTGTTTATGAACGTTTTCGTAATCCTGGGATCCTTTGCGGGCGGCGCTGCGCTCGACGCATGGGGTCCGCGCCGCCATTTCTTGCTGAGCATTGTTGGCGCTCTCGCAACTGGCACGGCAATCATCGCCTTTGGTAGCGCGACCGGCGTCGTCCTGCTCGGCGCGGTGTTTCTGGGCTTTGTGATGGGATTCGCCCAGCCCATCGCCACGTCCTATCCGGCCTACCTCACCAACGACCCCGTCGAGCTCAAAGACATCAACTCCGCCATCGCCATGTTCTCAAACGTGAGTATCATCGTTGGCCCCACGCTGGGCGGCTTTGTCGCGGCGGCTGCATCGTCGCGCGCGGTGTTCGTGCTCATGATGCTCTTTACCGTGCTGGCGTTCGTCGTCGGTTGGGGCTTTAGGCCGCAGACCAGCCATGTCGCCGGGCATGCGGATGCCGATTCGGCAGAGGAAGGGGAGCGTGCGGGACAAAGCTCCAACCCCAGCACGCCCGCCCGCGCCACCTTCGCAGCCAGCATCAAGACAGTCTTCACCAACAGCGTCCTCGCGCTACTTTTCTGCATCATTTTTCTTTCGAACTTTGGCTATGGAGCCTTCGATCCGCTCGAGTCGTTTTTCTATCGCGATGTCCTGCATGTCGGCGTTGAGTGGATGGGCTGGCTCTCGTCGGCCTCGGGCGTGGGCGCGGTGCTGGGTGCCGTGCTCGCGCTCCGCTTGCCGCCGCACCTGGTCAACCTTAAAACACTGCTCGTGGCACTTATGTCCGTGGGCCTGGGAAGTCTGCTCTATGTGGGGACACCGTACGTGGGCGTGGCCCTCATCGGCCAGATCGCCCTGGGCATAGCTTGGGGTGTCGTCAACCCGCTCCACAACACCATTGTGCAAACGACGGCTCCGCTCGAGCAGCTCGGTCGCGTGAACTCGGTTATGGGCTTTGGCAATATGTTCGCCGGTGTGGCACCGCTGGCGATTGCCCCGTGGCTGGCGGCGACGTTTGGCGTGCAGCAGACGCTCATCGGAGCAGGCATGGTCGTGACGGCGGTTCCTGCGGCGTTGCTGCTGTTTGGACGCGATCACTTGGATCGTGCCGCAAGGCAGTAAAGACCGTCACAACATTCGATGAAAATCGCGATTTTGCCGAAAAACATCGAATGTTGTGATGGTTTGGCCCGCAAACGTCGCAACCACCACAAAGGGGCCAGGCACCTTTGTGGTGGTTTTTGCTTTGACGGGCCGCGCCTGCGCCTTGGTATACCATGTACGCCGTTCACGAATACACTCCACACCGCCGTACAACCCAGAAAGGCTCCCATGGACGCCACCTTCAGCCACATCAAAGCCGTGTTCTGCGATATCGACGGCACGCTGCTCACGAGCCAGCACACGGTGTCCCCGCGCACCGTTGCGGCGATCCGCGCCCTGCGCGAGCGTGGCGTGCTCTTTGGCCTGTGCACCGGGCGCGACGCCCACGCGACCGAGGCCATGTACGAGCTCTGGGGCATCGAAGGCCTGGTGGACGTGCTCGTGGGCTGCGGTGGCGCCGAGGTCATCGACCGCGCGCACGACATCAACGAGCTGAGCTATCCGCTGCCGGGCGAGACCATCGCGCGCATCTGCAAGCACATGGCGGACCTTCCGGCAACGCCCGTCTGCCCCCGAGACGGCGTGTTCTACGTGCCCGAGAGCAACGCGTGCGTCGAGCACCTGTCGCGCGTCGACGGCGTGCCCTACCAGGTGGTCGATTTTGCCGAGTTTTTGCGCGAGCCGCAGCCCAAGGTGATGTTTACCATGGCGCCCGAGGTAATGCCGCGGGTGATTGAGCGGGCGTCGACGTTTGCCGACGACACTGTTAAGGCGGCGGCTCTGCAAACCACGCAGCGGCTCTACGAGTTCATGGATCCGCGCGTGTCCAAGACGCGCGGCCTTGTGCGCGTGGCGGAGCTCAACGACATGGAGCTCCAGGACATCTGCGTGTTTGGCGATGCCGATAACGACACCTGCATGGTGGCTGACGCCGGCGTGGGCGTGGCCATGGCAAACGGCAGCGACGCCACCCGCTCCGCTGCCGATTTTGTAACCGCCAGCAACGACAAAGACGGCATCGCGATCTTTATCGAGGAACATCTGCTGTAGCGCTGGGGGAGAACCACCGCAGAAGGGGGCAGGCTCTTTTGCGGTGGCCTCAGGCGATTTGGGCGAATTGGTACCTAAAATCTGTGGAAAAATTCAAATATTGTTGTCTGAACATCATGCTTCTAACCACCGATGGGTATAAGATATTCTCATCAATTTGGTAGGATATTCATCCCGGTTAATGACCTACCGCTCACGGTCGATTTTCGACCGTTCACAGGATGTTTGCTCTTGAGCAAAATGTTGTGCAAATAAATCTAATGCCATTAAAAAATAATAGGCAACTAAATTACCAGCAGAAACAAAAAATAGATAGCGAATAAACGAAGGTAAATCTGAGCAAATGTCAAGAGAATTGAGAACTCGCTACAAAAATGTCGGTTTTGTTGCTCAGATGTCTAAACAATCGTTATAATTGCATTACTAAACGAGTGCAATTACAGATTGCGCAGATACGTTTGATGGTGAAAGAGCAAGATCGCGGTCTCTTGGGGAGGAGACATCGATGAAAGCGAATTCAGACAAATCTAAGCAGAGTAAAAAAGCGACGCGCCGTGTACTGGCAGGCGTTTTGTGCGGAGCATCCGTGCTGAGCCTGGTACTGTCGCTCGTCATGCCCCCGATCTCGCAGGCCATTGCCAACGATGCCCAGGCAGCTCCTACCGAGAAAACTGTGATGGGGGGGGGTTCCTCAAGTGAGTCTACTGATGTAGAAAACACCAACAATGGGGATACCAAAAAGCTGAATAGCGGCGAGACCGAGGGCGGCGCGACCGAAGACGCTGCTGCTGCGGGCTCGACTGCCGATAGCGTGGAGGCCAAGGGCGCCGCACAGCCTTCCGACGCACAGCTTGCGGATGATGAGAATAACGATGAAAACGCGAACGCTCCCGCCACCGTCAGTGCCAATGACTATACCGAGGTAAGCAACGATGTTTCTGAGGCATTTGCCAATGGCGGCAAGTTCCGACTGACGGGATCTGCCTATTCGGATAAGCAGATCGATATCAACAAAGACACCACCATCGATCTTAACGGCAACATGCTCTGTAACCGTTCTGGCGGCTTAGACTCCTTCTTTGTGGTCGAAAACGGAGCCACACTCACTATCGAGGATTTAAGCAAAAAAACAAATGATTTACCAAGACCGGTCGATACGGCTAATACGTCGGCGGGTCAGCCTGCGAGGATGGAGTGGGAAAGGGGAAGCGGCTCTAATAACGGCACTCCTGAGAGTCTTACTTACTATGAGACTAAGAGCACGCCCAATACAAATAGACTTGGCACCACCGAGACTACGTACGAGCATGTCGTTACGGGCTTTGGCGCTATTGATGCAGCATCGGAAAGCGGTTCCGTAAAGTATGTGGTCAACGTTGAAGCGGGCGGCATACTCAATCTCAAGGGCGGCATGATTACCACGGCTGCCAACCTGAGTAACGACGGTCATGTGATTTTTTCTCAGGGTACGGTCAAAATCGAAGGCGGTTACGTCACCAACGGCAACGGCGGTGGCTGGGGCGGTGGTCTGTGCATAACGGGTGCGAATGCCAGCCTCGAAATGACAGGCGGCGTGGTCGCGGGAAACAAGGCAGCTGCCGGCGGCGGCGTCTTTGCTGATAATGGAGCCACTCTGAACCTTGCGGGCGGAATTATCTCTGGCAACGCAACGTATGATAAAGCTATCAATAATGGTGAAAACACACGCGATGGCGGCTACGGTGGTGGTGTTTATACCAAGGGTGCAAAAGTTACCATTAGCGGTTCTGCCTGTATAACCAACAATCGAGTCGATGCTCGCATCACAGATATTGACAACCTTGGCAACAATGGCCTGCTCGGTGGTGGTGGCATTGCGTGTACGCACGATGGCACGCTTAACTTAACGGGCGGCTTCGTTACGGCCAACTATTCCTATGAGGCTGGCGGTGGCGTCTACGCTGGTTTTTATGATAAAGATAACGACGGCGAGATCGAGAAAATCACTTTTAAAATGACTGGCGGTACGATTGCCGGCAATGTTGCCGATAACGCCGAAGGCGGCGGTCTGCGTGTCGCGGGCGGCGACAGCGCCGGCACGATGGCAACAATTAACGCCAGTGATACTGGCAGGGTTTACATTACGAACAATAAGACGAATACGGGTAGCACCAAAGGTCGTGGTGGCGACTGGGGCGGCGGTGGCGTCTTTATTCAGAAGGGCGGCAAGCTTAACATCGTAAGGACGCTGATTACTAACAATAAGGCTGGTGGTTGGAGTGGCGGAATTGGTGCTTGTCCTACGGGCGAGACAATCGTTTCGCACTCAAATGGCGCTGCTGTCTATGACAACGCAGATAACGTTGATCAAGATGGCAAAAAGCTGGAAGCGTATCATTATTCCGCTGGCGGTGACAACAAAAAAGAAGACCATGATGAAAAACAATACGTTACTCCTCTCTTCCAAAAATCCGGCCATAAGGATTTCTTCTTGGTCCGTAATAAGGAAGGCGCGGATAAGATAATCGCTGTCGTTCTTGGCAAGATGCTCGGCGGCGGCTCGGCTGGCTGGAAGGGCACCTGCGATGGCAAAGAGATCGAAATCGATGCCAACGGCGGTGCCGAGGCCAAGTACATGTTTGGCCTTAAGGCTCATCCTTCCGACCAGGCTAAAATTGATGCACAGGCAGCGGCTACGACCATCATCAGCGGTAACTACTCTTACACCCACGGCGGCGGCATCATGACCAACGGCGACCTCATCGTCGGTGAGGTTACTTCCCTGGACGTGTATCCTGCAATCAAGGTCAAGGCTAACAAGGTCCTCATGAAGGACGGCAAACCGCAAGGCCTCACGGGCCACGGCTATAAGTTCAAGCTGTTGGGTAAAGCCGCCGATTCAGCTGGGGAGCCGTATTGGAATACGGACGGCTCACTTAACGCAAACGGATGCGAGGCGACGTCCGAGGTTACCGTTAATGAAAGTGGAGAGATCGTCATTGATACGGCTGCGAACTACCAGTCGGGCAATTACGACCTCTACCTTGTTGAAGTCCCTATCAATGAGGAAGGCACGACCTTTGATAAGGCCATTTACAAAATACATATAAAGGTTGGTACGACACCAGTTAATGCGACCAACCTCTTGGGGATCAATATTAATCGTTATGAAGTTGATAAGAGCGCTTCCACAGTATCCGTTAAAAGGGAAGGCGAAACGGGCTTCACCGAGTGTAAATCTCCTGGGTTCTATAACTGGAGTGTAGATCCGAAAGACAATACAATCTCGACCGTAAAAATCGGCAACAGCTCCAAACCTGCGTTTACGAACGAACTTGCGCCCTACCAGACTTCAGGCACTTGGACACCTCAGGTGACCAAGAAGGTCGATGGCGGCGAGATGAAGAAGTTCAAGTTCGAGCTATATACCATGGATGGCAGCGAGAAAACGGTGCTTGATACAAAGAGTACCGCTGATGACTCGAACAACTTGCAGACGGTGACGTTCGCCGAGCAGAAGATCGGACCACTCAAAGTCAGCGACTTCAACGGCGGTAAGGCAACATTCACTTATTACATTTGTGAATGTGCTGCTGACGCCGGCGAAGGCACCAGCCACAAGGGCTATACCAACGACACCAAGACCTTCAAGGTTGTGGTGACGGCAACGGATGACGGCGAAGGACATCTGACCTGCAAGCCGGCCTACTACGAGGTCGACGCCAACGGTCATGAGAACGAGCAACCGACTGACAACCCCACCTTCACCAACACCTACTCCACCTCTTTGCCCCTTTCTGGTATGTCGGGCGTCACTCTGACGTACCTTGCCGGCGCGGCGGTGCTCTGCGCTGCTGCGGCCTGGATGCACATTCGTCGCAAGGCGAATGCGAAGGGAGGTGAGCGTCGTGAATAAGAAAGTTTGCTCCTTCCCGATCTTGTTTGCGCTGCTTGCCCTCCTGATCGGCACCTGCGCGGTTGTGTTCCCCGCATCCGCGCAGGCCGCGCCGACCTCGACCGGTTCCATCACGGTGAGCGGCACCGTGGCGCGCAGCTACGACGCCTACCAGATCTTTAGCGCCAACGTCGTCGACGGCGACAGCGACGCCAAGATCGCCACCGACCTCGCCTGGGCAAGCGGCGCCGCGCGCGATGCCGTGTTGCCTGTGCTGCACAGCGCCGGCATGCCCAATTCCCAGACCACCGCGCAGGAAGCTGCCGAGTGGCTCAACACCGATTCCCACCTTACGAGCGCGCTGAGCGCACAGCTCGCTCGTTCCCTTCAGAGCTCTGGCGCCGAGCCCGTGGCCCTTAACGCGGGCAAGGCGGCCGAGCTGCCCTGTGGCTACTGGCTCATCGTCGCCAAAGACGACGCCATCGCCCAGGGCGAGGCCGGCACCGCGCAGGTCATGGCCCTGGTCGGCGGCAGCGCCGTCACCGTCAAGCCCAAGGCCGCGACGCCCAAGGTGGCCAAGCACGTGCTGGAGGACAGCACCGCCGCCTGGGGCAAGGCCGCCGACGCCACGGTCGCCGACGACCTGTACTGGCGCCTCTCTGCCACGGTCCCGGCCGGGCTCACCGCCTACGACACCTATACGGTGCAGTTCGTCGACACCATGGGCGCGGGGCTCGACCCCTCCAAGGTGGCCGCGAGCATGCGCGTGTACGTGGCGGCGGGCGCGGACGGCGGCTTTGACGCGGTCCAGACCGGCAAGGACGGCCGCGCCGGCACCGACCCCGCGAAGGGCTGGACCGACATCACGGCCCAGTGCGCCACCAAGGTAGCGGCCGACGGCAAGACCTTCACCGTGCGCACCGGTGACCTGATCGCCGCGCTCGGCGGGGCCGACGCCTTTACCGTGGGCGCCCGCGTGGTCGCCGTGTACAATGCGCCGCTCAACAGCGCGTGCAACCACGGCATCGCGAAGGGCAACCCCAATGAGGTCTACCTGCGCTACCCGCGCTCTCCCTTTGCCGACCAGTCCGGCGACGCCGGCTTTACCCGCACGCCGAGCGACGATGCGTGCGCCTACACCTGGGATCTCGCGCTCACCAAGCGCGGCAGCGACGGCGACAAGCCGCTTGCCGGGGCGGTCCTGAGCATCGCCGACGACCGCGGTCGCACGCTAGCGGCCGACGGTACGTGGGATGCGGAGGGCAAGGCCACCGTCACCACGGGCGAGGACGGCCGCGTGACCGTCTCGGGCGTGGACTCGGGCAAGCTGGAGGTCCGCGAGCTCAAGGCGCCCAAGGGCTACACCGCCTTCGAGGGTACGCGTTGCGTGACGGTCAAGGCCGAGGGCCTGGACGTCGACCAGGTGGCCGCCGCCAAGCCCAAGCTCACCATCACGGCCGAGTCGCCCCTGCGCGCCGACAGCGCGGACGGGTCGACGGGCAGCCTGGAGGCCTCGCTCATCAACACGCCCACCGGCACACCCCCTAGCATTACCACCGGAGGCTTTATGCCCTCGACTGGCGATATGGCAATGTACGCCGCGGCCGCCGCAGCGGTCGCCGGAGCCGCGCTCATCGTGGTCGCGCTCCTGGTCAAGCGGGGAGGTGGCAGCCATAAAGAGTAGCTGGCAGCCCCACAGAGAGCGGGGCGAGACGTAGCGAAGCAGATGCTAAGACACAGACAGATGATGACCGATCGAATGAGAACCAACCGGAAAACGGAGGAAAAGAAGATGAGCATGAGCAAGAACATCGCACGCCTGGCAGTGACAGCAGGCCTCACCGCAGCTCTGAGCTTCGGCGGCGTGATGGCCCCGGTGACCATGGCGTTTGCTGAGGGAACGGGGTCGACCGTCACGTTCGAGGACGCCGATTACGCTGCGTCCACGACCTATAAGGGTATCCGGATCTTCAAGGCGACGGTTACCAAGACCGGCGAGAACACCACGGTAAGCGGGATTGAGTGGGCCGGTGCCGATGCGGATACGCAGCAGGCGATTCAGGATGCTGTTGTTAAGGCGATTAAAGTTAATAATAAGAATTACGACAGCACGAACGCTCAGGATGCAGCCGATTGGTTGAGTGCCCACGCTGAGGGTATTGGAACCGACTCGAAGGTCGCGAGCGACAACGTCTTCAGCTTAATCGCCGCTAACCTGAAGGACAGCACGGCTTGGCAGAAGACGACCAAGGGCGACGCATCCCTTTCTGGTCTCGATGCCGGCTACTGGCTCTTCCTCACTGATACCGCCGGTAAGCCTGCTGATAAGTCGACCGATGCGTTCACTTCTCCCGTGTACGCTGTAATCGACGGCGAGAGCACGACGACCGTCAAGCCTAAGAAGAGCGTCCCCACGGTTGTGAAGAAGGTCCTTGACGACGCCGACGCCTACGCTGCCGTCACCGACATCAAGAGCTCCGACAAATGGAAAGATGTCGCCGATTCCCAGATTGGCCAGGATGTTAACTACAAGCTTACCGGCACGATCGCCAGCAACTACGCTACCTTTGACACATATGCTTACAAGTTCACCGATAAGCTTTCCAATGGCCTTGATTATGTCAACGGCTCGGTTAAGGTGTACGCACTGAACGATGAGAAATACAGCGAGATTGATTCGAACAATTATACCGTGACGAATGCTGACACTAGCAACAACAACACGCTGACGGTCGATTTCAAGGTCGGCGAGGGCAAGAAGGGCCTCAAGGATGTTAATGGCGTGAATGCCAACACCAAGATCGTCGTTTTCTACAAAGCCAAGCTCAACAGCCATGCCGTGATTGGCAAAGCTGAAGGCAGCACTATGGGTGGCAACACCAACACCGTTAAGCTCACGTACTCTAACAACCCGTATGCCGAGGGCGAGGGCGAGACGATCGGGGACACCGTCGCCGACTTCGCCTTCAAGCTCAACCTCAACAAGGTCGACCAGGGCACCGAGAAGGGCCTTCAGGGTGCCGTCTTCACCATCCAGTCCGCTGATGGGAACTCTAATGGCCAGTATATTGCTTCGAAGCCGGACACTACTGCGGGCGTCGTCGCGGGCCAGCTCGTGACCGTTACCGATACCAACAACCTGCCTGACTACGTGATGTTCACATCCGACAAAGAAGGCAAGATCCCCGTCTCCGGTCTCGACGCCGGCTCCTACACGGTGACCGAGGTCCAGACTCCCGCCGACTCCTACACCAAGGCCAGCCCCTTCACCTTCACCATCTCACCGACGTATGACGAAATGACCATGAAGGTGACGGATCTTAAGGCAGAGGTTTCCGAATCCGATAAGATCCGCACTGACATTGCCTTCGGCACGCTCGACGGCACTGCCGGAGATAATAAGCTGACCGGCAAGGATGGCACTGGTACCAATGCCGCCGCCGGCGAAGTCACCATCAACGTTGGCAACACTAAGTCCATTGGCCTTCCCCTCACCGGTCTTAACGGTGTGACCTTTACTTGGATCGCTGGTGGCGCGGTGCTGTGCATCGGCGTGGCGCACCTCATCCGCAGCCGTAAGCAGGCTGAGGAGTCCGAGCAGGAGTAACGCTCGCTCACCCATCCCTTTGGCAGGCGAGAAGTGATGGCCATGAGACTTGCGGACACTTTTCTCGTCTATCTACGTTCTTGCTTCGCCATTCTCTTTTCTGGGCAGACTCCGCACTGGAGTCTGCCCCGTTTTTTTGGGATAACGCAGCCAGCCTCCACCGTCCGATGCGGGTACGTTCGTCATCGCGTTTCTTGACTCGTATGAGGTTCGGATTAAGGTCCGTAGGCGCACGCGCGGTGCGGACGGTAGAAGGCATTTGCGCCGCAGCAAGCGCAAACAAGAATGCCCGGGGGTCGGATCCCGGGCATTTAACAACGTCGGAAACTGGTCGCCCGCGCTCCTAAGTACTTACGCGGGGTGCATCGTTTTCTATTGACATTGTATCCCGAATCGCCCAGCCGATCCGGGACATTTTGAAAACGCAAACACGTCGGGCAAACCCGGACAATGCGGCCAGGCTCCGCTGGATGATGAATAGTGTTTGTAACTATCGAACAGATGTTTGCAAATATTGCGTTTACCAGCTGTAAGTGTGAGTGCTCGCAGTAAAATACCCTTGCGACGCATCCCGTGCGCGGGCGGCCGACGACTCGATCGGAGGTTCCCAAATGCTGAAATTCCTTAACGCGCTCGCCGCCCTCGCGGCGGTTGGCACGTTCGTCATCGCGTTTCTTGACTCGTATGAGGTTCGGATTAAGGTCCGTAGGCGCACGCGCGGTGCGGACGGTAGAAGGCATTTGCGCCGCAACAAGCGCAAATAAGAATGCCCGGGGTTAGAGGCCCGGGCATTTAACAAAACCAGAAAACTAGGCCGCCCGCGCTCCCAAACATTTACGCGGGGTGCGTCGTTTTCTATTGACATTGTATCCCGAATCGCCCCGCCGATTCGGGATATTTTGAAAACGCAAATGCAGACCCATGCTCGCGCCGCGCAATGCTGTTTAGCTGCGTTGTCTGGCGCATGAGTTCGCTAATCGGCTATTATTTGTTTAGACAACTTGAGTTGTAGAGGAGTGACCGGCGATGGTGCAGGGCGCTAAACATATGAAGAGCAATAACGCCGCGGACAACGGCGGCTCAAACCCTCAGCCCAAACCTCAACCAAAGCCCAAGCGCCGTCGCAAGCGGCTGCCGCGCTGGGCCGACCGGCTCATCACCATCGTCATCATCCTTATTGGCGTGGGCCTTATGACCTGGCCGTGGATCTTGGACCGGCTTGAGGCCTCGGGCGTGTTCAACCAGATCAGCACCGTGTCCAGCACCGTGGACGCGCTGTCTGCCGAGGAGCGCGAGCGCATCCTGCTCCAGGCGCGCTCCTTTAACGAGCAGCTGGCGGGCGAGGCCACCGAGCTTCCCGCCGACCAGATCGAGCCCTACGCCCAGCAGCTCATCTTTGACCGCGACCCCATGATGAGCTGGGTCGAGATCCCCTCCATCGACGTGAGCATGCCCATCTACCACGGCACGAGCGAAGAAGTCCTTATGGCAGGCGTCGGCCACCTGGAGGGCACGAGCCTGCCGGTGGGCGGCACCTCGACGCATTGCGTGCTCACCGCGCACTCGGGCATGCGCAACCTGAGCATGTTCGACGACATCCACTCGCTGGAGCCCGGCGACCTGGTGCTGCTGCACACCATGAACAAGACGCTCGCCTACAAGATGGTGGACTCCGAGGTCGTGCTGCCCGAGGAGATGGAGTCGCTAACCATCGAGCCCGGCGCCGACAAGGTGACGCTTGTCACCTGCACGCCCTACGGCGTGAACGACCATCGCCTGCTGGTGCATTGCGTGCGCACCAAGTACAACAAGAAGGACGTCGACAAGCAAAAGTCGCTGGCCGGTCGCCACTGGGGCAAGCGCGAGTTTGCCGTGCTCATCGTGGTCGTGGCCATTGTGCTGTTGCTGCTGGACATCGTGATCCACACGATCCGTAAGCGCCGCAAGGCCAAGGCCTCGGCATAGGACATTCTTCAGAACCACCACAAAGGGGACAGGCACCTTTGTGGTGGTCGGGGCTTCCAAACCATCGCAACATTCGATGAAAATCGCGATTTTGACGAAAAGCGTCGAATGTTGTGATGGTTTTCATTATGGACGGCGCGGTTTTCATTGTGGACGGTACGGTTTTCGCTACGGACGGCGCGGTTTTCGCTGCAGAGCCGCCAGCCCGCAGCCTGCCAATCCACCGCCCTCGTTACGTTTTCGCTGCATTTAGGTAAAGCGCCTGCTCCAAGCCGGCGCTGCCCTGTATACTAGAGCGGTTTATCTGTTATGCGGAAGGGAGCGCCTATGGCACTCAGCGAGAAAGACGTGCGCGGCATCGCCGAGTACGCAAAGATCGCACTGACCGATGACGAGCTCACCCAGATGACGTCCTATATGAACGACGCCGTCCAGATGCTCGAGCCCGTCTTGCAATATGACTTACCCGACGTGGAGCCCACGTTCCATCCCATCGGAAGCCTGTCCAACGTGATGGGCGATGACCTGCGCGAGCCCGAGCGCGACCTGCCGCTCGACGTCGCGCTCGAAAACGCTGGTAGCGCGCGCGATCGCTACTTCCGCGTGCCGTCCATTTTGGGAGAGGGGGAGAGCGAGTAATGGCGCAGAGCTTCGATTCCCTTACCGCCGCCCAGATCGCCGCGGGCGTTGCCGCCGGCGACTTTACCGCTACCGAGGTGGCCCAGGCCTCCCTTGCCGCCATCGAGGCGCGCGAGGGCGGGGTTCAGGCATTCCTGCAGGTGGCGCCCGAGCTTGCGTTCGAGGCTGCTGCGCGCGTGGATGCCGACCGTGCCGCAGGCAAGCCGCTGCCCCCGCTTGCGGGCGTGCCGCTGGCCATCAAGGACAACATGAACCTCGTGGGCACGCGCACTACCTGCGCTTCCCGCATGCTCGGGGACTACCAGAGCGTCTACACCGCCACCTGCGTCCAGCGCATGCTCGATGCCGGCTGCCTGCCCATGGGCAAGGCCAACATGGACGAGTTTGCCTTTGGCAGCTCCACCGAGAGCTCGGCGTTCCACCGCACCAACAACCCCTGGGATACCGAGCGCGTGCCCGGCGGCTCCTCGGGTGGCTCCGCTGCGGCCGTCGCCGCGGGCGAGGTCGCGCTCTCGCTGGGCTCGGACACCGGCGGCTCCATTCGCCAGCCGGCGAGCCTCTGCGGCGTGGTGGGCTTTAAGCCCACGTATGGCGCTGTGAGCCGTTACGGCGTGGTTGCCTTTGGCTCGTCGCTCGACCAGGTGGGCCCCTTTGGCCGCACGGTCGAGGATGTCGCGCTGGCCATGAACGCGCTTACCGGCGCGGGCCATGATCCGTACGACTGCACCAGCCAGGATTGCGCCGTCGACTTTACCGAGCATCTCAACGACAGCATCGAGGGTAAACGCGTGGGCATCATCCCCGCGTTTATGGAGGCCGAGGGCCTGACGCCCGAGGTCAAGGCCGCTGTTCAGCGCGCCGCCCAGGAGCTGCAGAACCAGGGCGCCGAGCTGGTCGAGGTCGACCTGCCGCACCTGGACGCCGCCATCGCCGCCTACTACGTCATCGGCCCGGCCGAGGCGTTCTCCAACTTGGCTCGTTTCGACGGCATTCGCTACGGCTATCAGGAAGAGGGCTGCGCCAACCTGTCCGACCAGAGCTCGCTTTCGCGCGCCCACGGCTTTGGCGCCGAGGCCAAGCGCCGTCAGATGCTCGGCGCCTACCTGTTGAGCTCGGGCGTGTACGACAAGTACTACTACGCCGCACAGAAGGCTCGCACACTCATCACGCAGGATTACGACGCCGCGTATGCCAAGGTGGACACCATCCTCATGCCCGCCTCGCCGCGCACGGCCTTTAAGTTTGGCGAGATCAGCGACCCCACGCAGATGTATCTCTCCGACCTGTACACCATCTCGCTCAACATTTGCGGCAACGGCGGTATCTCGGTGCCGCTGGGCCTGGGCGAGGACAGCAAGCTGCCCGTTTCTGCCCAGCTGGTGGGGCCTGCCTTTAAGGACCGTCAGCTGCTCACGTTTGCCCGCGCCCTGGAGCGCGGCTTTGCCGATGCCGCCACGGGTGCGCCCGCGCTTTCCGTAGCGCCCGATTTTGCCGGGAAGGGAGGCGAGCTGTAATGAAGGAGCTTTCCGAGGTCCTGCAGGATTGGGAGGCCGTGATCGGCCTGGAGATCCATACCGAGCTCACCGCACTCGATACCAAGATGTTCTGCAACTGCAAGCTCAGCCACGATGACGAGCCCAACGCCAACGTGTGCCCGGTGTGCCTGGGCCTGCCCGGTGCGCTGCCGGTGCCCAACAAGCGCGCCATCGAGAGCATCGTCAAGGCAGGTCTCGCCACCAACTGCGAGATCCAGCGCCACTCGATGTTCTACCGCAAGCACTACTTTTATCCTGACATGGCCAAGAACTTTCAGACCACGCAGGGTCCGGTCGCCTTTGCCATGTACGGTCACCTGGACCTGGACGTGACCGGTCGCGGTGCCGCCGAGCGCCCCGACTGCGCATTTGGCGAGGCCGAGGCCCAGAGCCTGGCGAGCGCCTCGGCCAACGCCGAGGGTCTGTCCACGTCCATGACGTCGACCATGCGCGAGGGCAATCAGCGCGCCGGTCATCTGGCCAGCTACGATGCGTCCAACCTGCAGATGCCCGAGCGTCGCGAGGACGGTTCCTACACGGTGCCCATCCGCATCCTGCGCATCCACATGGAGGAGGACGCCGCCAAGATGGTTCACGTGGGCGGCGCCGAGGGCCGCATTACCGCCGCGGCCGAGTCGCTCGTCGACTACAACCGCTGCGGCACGCCGCTGATCGAGCTCGTCACCGAGCCCGACCTGCGCACGCCCGAGGAGGCTCGCCTGTTTATGGAGAAGCTCCGTCGCATCTTTGTGACGCTGGGCATTTCGGACTGCTCCATGGAGAAGGGCTCCATGCGCTGCGACGGCAACGTGTCGCTGCGTCGCCGTGGCGAGACCAAGTTGGGCACCAAGACCGAGCTCAAGAACCTCAACTCGTTTAAGAGTCTGCACGACGGCCTTGCCTACGAGATTTGCCGCCAGGCCGAGGTGCTCGAGGAGGGCGGCATCATCTATCAGGAGACCCGCCACTGGGAGCCCAGCCGCAAGCGCACCGTGGTCATGCGTGTGAAGGAAACGGCAGACGACTATCGTCTGTTCCCCGATCCCGACCTGGCGCCGTTCGATCTGGACGACGAGTTCATCGACCGCTGCCGTGGCGAGATTCCCGAGCTGCCCGATGCCAAGCGCGTCCGTTTTGAGGCCGACTTTGGCATTAAGACGGCTGACGCCGAGCAGATCGCCGGCGACCCTGAGTTTGCCGACTTCTTTGAGGCCGCCGCTGCCGGTATGGCCGGCAAGGAGGCCCAGACGGTCGCAAACCTGCTGGTCAACGAGATGATCGCCTACCTTAAGGGCGCAGGCGTGTCGCTCGCCGAGTCCGGCATCGCGCCGGCTCAGGTGGCGGCACTCGCCAAGCTGCTGGCGACCGATGCCATCAGCTCCAACCAGGCGCACGAGGTCTTTGAGGCGATGGCCCAGACCGGCGACGACCCCAACAAGATCGTCGACGAGCGCGGCATGCGTCAGGTGAGCGATGCCGGCGCACTGCAGCCGATCGTGGACGAGGTGCTGGCAAACTGTGCCGATCAGGCGCAGCAGTATCGTGACGGCAACCAGAAGGTCATCGGCTTTTTGGTAGGCCAGTGCATGAAGGCGAGCCGCGGCAAGGGCAACCCGAAGCTCTTCAACGAGTTGCTGAGAACGTCGCTCTCGTAGCTGCGAGGCCGGGGAAGCCCCGAGTCGCCGGGGTATTTCCTCCAAATTTCAAACAGTCCTATGCAAGACGAAGGCCACATTTAGTGGCCTTCTTTGCATGCGGAACTCATTTGGAGCAAACACCCCGGCGACTCGGGGCTTCCACGATCAGACGACTCGGCCGTTCGGGTCAGGTGGGCTGGATTGAATTTGGTGAATGAGGGCGCCGTTGGCGCCTTCATTCTTTATATATGTTGGGAGCGCCAGGCGGTGGGGGTTGTGCCGGTGTGTTGCTTGAAGGCTTGGGCGAAGGCGGCCTGCTGAGGGTAGCCTAGACGCTCTGCCACCTGCGCTATCGTGAGCGCGCTATCGGCCAAAAGGTCCTGTGCTCGCTCTATACGGCGTCTGCGAATGTAGGCGCCCAGGGACTCGCCAGTTTGGGCCTTAAAGGTGGCGCATAGTTTGGAGCGGCTTGTGTAGAGCCTCTCGGCCACCTCGTTGATACCCACACGTCTGCCTTTGTCGAGCGCGCGCTCAATCATTGCCGTTGCTTCTTCGGCAATGGTTATGCTGACGCGTGTGTCTGCCGCCTGCCGCGCCTGCTTGTGGGCCGCGCGCGAACAGGCGAGCTCCGCGACCATGGTCTCCACGATGCCTTGCATATAGACGTGTCCGCCTACGGTACGGGCGCGTTCCTCGTTAATCCGACGCAGCGTGTGGCAGATGGCAGACGTCGCCTCCTCGTGCCATGGCTCGGCAAACGCCTCGAAGATTCCCGCGAACTCGGTGGGATAGCGGTGCTCCAGTTCGTCAAAAAATCCAGGCAAAAAGAGCACCGAGCGCGAGTGATAAAGCTGCCCTGCAAACAGCGGACTTAGCTCCTCGCCGCAGCTATCTTGGATAAAGCTGCACACCGCGCTGTTCGGCCACGGCCCGCGCAGTGGCTTAAGGTTCGCAGGCGTTATGCCAGCCTTGGGCATGCATATGAGCGTGGGCGCGCTGACCTCGCTCACGCACGCGTACGGTTCGGGCGTGTATTCGGCTAGGTGCATGTTGTGCATCGGGGTAATGAAATGCTCCATGACGATGCAGGTGGGGGAAAGGGGCATGATCCATGCGCGTCCGTGCGCCCGATCGTTTGCCACCTCACCGGTAAAGACGGCGCCCTTGCCGGAAAGCTGCAGGCCAAACTGCTCAAATTGCGGTGCGTAGAGCTCGGTTATATCGGTTGCTGCCCGCCGCATTTTCAAAAGCGTCCCCTTCCTTTGCGGAAACGTCCACGCCTGGCTCGATTGTGTGCCTCGGCTAACACGCCAATGATAAGTTTCTAACGGTTAACTCTCAAGCCGTTAGAAAGGAATCTCATGGCAAAGGGATCAAAAAGGGAAGGCGGCGGCATCGGCGAGCTGCTTGCATATGCCGGCGACCGTAAATTCCTAACATATTTGGGCATGGCTCTCTCGGCGCTCTCGCAGCTGCTGAGCTTTGGCCCGTACGTGTGTATCTGGTTTGTTGCGCGAGACCTTATCGCCGTGGCGCCTAACTGGAGCGAGGCCACCGACATCGCGATGTATGGTTGGTGGGCTGTGGGCTTTGCCCTGGCGAGCATTGTGGTTTATTTCGTGGGACTCATGTGTACGCACCTATCCGCGTTTCGCTGCGCGTCCAATATCCGCAAGGCTACGAGCGAGCATCTGCTTAAGCTGCCGCTCGGCTACTTTGACACGCATGCCACCGGTGAGCTGCGCCGTATCGTAGACGGATGCGCCGCCTCAACCGAGACGCTGCTCGCACACATGCTACCCGATATCGCCGGCGCCACCGCCATGGTTGCAGGTCTGCTCGTGCTGCTTTTCGCCCTCGATTGGCGTTTGGGCGCGGCGTGCCTTATCTCGGTCGTCGTTTCGCTTGGCGCCATGGCTACCATGATGGGCGGCAAGGGCGGCGAGTTTATGAAGGCCTACATGGGCGCGCTGGTCAAGATGAACAAGACCGGTACCGAATACGTACGCGGCATTCCCGTGGTCAAGGTGTTTCAGCAGACGGTCTATTCCTTTAAGGCGTTCCACGACGCGATCGCCGAATACGCCGACATGGCGCAAAACTATTCGGGCACGTTCTGTCGAGGTCCGCAGGTACTCAACCTTACCGCGCTCAATGGTCTTGTGGCATTCCTATTGCCCGTGGCGTTGCTGTTGGCGCCGGGCGAGACGGACTTCGCGCATTTTATGGCCAACTTCACGTTTTACGCGATATTTTCGGCCGTGGTGCCGACGGCCATGACCAAGCTCATGTTTGTGGGCGAGGCGTCTCAGATGAGTGCCGATTCGCTGGCTCGCATCCGAAGCGTCATGGATTCCAAGCAGCTCTCCGTGCCCGCTCAACCCAAGCACCCTGCCAGCAGCGACGTGCGATTTGAGGATGTGAGCTTTACCTACGAGGGCGCCGAGGCGCCTGCCGTCAACCATGCGAGTTTTAGCGTTTCCGCGGGTAGTACCCTCGCGCTTGTGGGTCCTTCGGGAGGCGGCAAGTCAACCTGTGCAAGCCTGATCCCGCGTTTTTGGGATGTTTCCTCGGGTCGAGTGCTCGTAGGCGGTGTGGACGTTCGCGATATGGATCCGAACGAGCTTATGGACCAGGTCGCCTTCGTGTTCCAGACCAACCAGCTGTTCCGGCAAACACTTGCCGATAACGTGCGCGCCTCCAAGCCTACGGCCACTGACGACGAAGTGCGTGCGGCCCTCTCCGCAGCTCAGTGCGACGACATTGTGGCCAAGCTCCCACAGGGCATCAACACCATGCTCGGCGCCGGTGGAGCATATCTTTCGGGCGGCGAGGTCCAGCGCGTGGCACTCGCCCGCGCGATCCTTAAAGACGCTCCTATCGTGGTGCTCGATGAGGCCACGGCGTTTGCCGACCCCGAGAACGAGGCGCTCATCCAGCGCGCCTTTAGCAAGCTGGCGGCGGGTCGCACGGTCATTATGATCGCGCACCGGCTTTCTACCGTGGTGGGGGCCGACAAGATCGTGGTGCTCAACCAAGGTAGCGTGCAGGAGGCCGGCACCCATGCCGAACTGCTGTCCCAAGAGGGTCTATATGCCAAGATGTGGGCCGAATACGAACAGGCCGCGAGCTGGAAAATCACTGCTTCGACCGCGGATGCCGCCGTCGCGAAAGGAGGCGAGGCCTAAATGTTCGCCTCATTCCAAAAGAAGTATTTCCTATCCGATAAAGGCATCGCCGGCGTAAAACGCGGTGTCTTCTGGACCGCGCTCACCAATCTTATTACCATGGCCGGCATGGGCTTTTTATTCCTGGTTATGGCCGGCTTTGTCGAGCATCTCGCCAGCGGGGCTGACCTGCCGGATGCCCTGCCGATCGTGGGCGGCCTCCTGGTCTTTTTCGTGTTGCTCTTTGCCTCTAACTGGCAACAGTATTACTACACCTACTGCATCTTTTACGAGGAGTGCGGCAAGCAGCGTATGGAGATCGCCGAGCGCTTGCGCAAACTGCCGCTGTCGTTTTTTGGTCGTCGTGATCTGGCCGATTTAACCGAGACCATCATGGGTGACGTTCAGACTATGGAGCATGCCTACAGCCATGTGCTGGGAGAACTCTGGGGCGCCATCATCGCAAGTGCCATCGTGTTCGTGTCGTCGCTGTTCTTTTGCTGGCAGCTGGCGATCGCGGCGTTTTGGAGCATTCCCGTGGCCTTTGCCGTGCTGTATCTAACACGCGGCCCCATGACCCCGGTGTTCGACCGCGTGCGCGCCGAGAAGGTCAAGGTCACCGAGGCGATCCAGGAGACGCTCGACTGCGTGCGCGAAATCCGCGCCACCAACCAGGAGGCCCATTATCTTGAGGGGCTCAACGCCGTGATCGATGTCGAGGAGCGCGAGACCACCAAGGGCGAGCTCGTCAACGGGCTTCTGGTCAACTCCGCCTTTGCCATCCTGCGCCTGGGGATAGCCACCACGCTGGTCACGGGCGCCACGATGGTCGCCTCCGGGCAGGTCGACTTTTTGGTGATGTTTGCCTTCCTGCTTATGGTGAGCCGTATCTACGCGCCGTTTGATCAGGCCCTTATGCTCGTGTCGGAGCTGTTTGTCGCCGAGTCGTCTGCCAAGCGCATGCGTTCCATCATGGAAGAGCCTGTGGCGCGGGGCAGCGAGAAATTTGAGCCCGTGGGCCACGATGTGGTGTTCGATCACGTGGCATTTGGCTATGGTGCGGGCGAGGACGGCCGCGCCGGCGAGAAAGTTCTTACCGATGTGAGCTTTACCGCCAAGGAAGGCGAAGTTACGGCGCTGGTCGGTCCTTCGGGTTCCGGTAAGTCTACGGTGAGCCGCCTGGCCGCGCGCTTTTGGGACGCCACCGAAGGCACGGTCACCGTGGGTGGCGTGGATGTTGCGAGCGTGGACCCCGAGGTGCTGCTGCGCGACTACGCCATTGTGTTCCAAGACGTGCTGCTCTTTGACGACACGGTGATGGGAAACATCCGTCTTGGTCGTCGCGATGCCACCGATGAGGAAGTGCTTGCTGCCGCGCGTGCCGCCAACTGCGACGAGTTTGTGAGCCGCATGCCGCAGGGCTACGACACCATGATCGGCGAGAACGGCTCCAAACTGTCCGGCGGCGAGCGCCAGCGCATCTCCATCGCCCGCGCGCTGCTCAAAGATGCGCCGATTGTGTTGCTGGACGAGGCGACGGCGAGTTTGGATGTGGAGAACGAGACCGTGGTGCAGCAGGCGCTCTCCCGCCTGCTCGCAGGAAAGACAGTTATCGTGATCGCCCACCGTATGCGCACGGTAGAAAATGCCGATAAGATCGTTGTACTCAAGGATGGTGTGGTTGCCGAGCAGGGCACTCCGGCGCAGCTCAAGGCGGCAGGTGGAGAATTCGCCCGCATGGTTGCGCTGCAAAAGGAAGCGGCTGCCTGGCAGCTGTAAGAAGGGGCAAAGGAACAGTCCCTTTGTCACATTGACAATCGGTTACTCCGCATCGTTAATTTTCAAAACCTTGATTATCGACTTTATCCGAACACCTCCCATATTCATCCGCACATGTACGGATGAATATGGGAATCCGATACCCTGAGGGCCGGACCGGCCGGCCCCGGGAGATCGGAGGACGGCATGTCCGGAAAGAAGAAAAGGGGCTCCGCAAGGGCGGTCCCGAGGGCCTACGGAAGGCTCACGAGGCACGAGCGGGACACGGTCCAGAGGATGCTGGAGCGCAGGGCGTCGTGCAGGGAGATCGCGAGGGAGCTGGGCAGGTCGCCCTCGACGGTGAGCGCCGAGGTGGCGTCGCACAGGTTCGTGACGGCGCCGAAGGCCAGGCGCGGCGAGCGCGTGGACGCCTCCGCCGACCTGTCGGCTGCCTGCCCGCGCCTGGCCGCGTGGCCGCGCTGCTGCAACGGGTGCGGGCGGTACCGCGCGATCGGCTGCAAGCGCCGCCCGCACGTCTTCTACGAGGCCCGGGCCGCGCAGCTGTGCGCCGACTCGGTCCTCGTCTCGTCCAGGCGCGGGATAGACGCCGACGAGCCCGCCGCGGCGGCCAGGCTGGAGGCGATAAGGGACTGCCTGCGCCGGGGGCTGTCGCCCGAGCAGATGGCGGCGCGCAACGGCGGCCCGGTGGACCTGTCGCCGTCGACCATCTACCGCTGGGTCTCGGCGGGCTACGACGGCATGACCAGCATGGAGCTCAGGCGCAAGGTCGGCTACAGGCCGAGGAAGCGCGCCGCGGGCCGGGCGGCGACCCGCCACTCCGCCCGCAGGTCGCATGCCGCGTTCCTCGCCCTCGGGGAGGACGCGTGCGCCGCGGCCTGGGAGATGGACACCGTCGAGGGCGCGCGGGAGGACTCCGCCTGCCTGCTCACGCTGCTGCACCGCCCCAGCAGGCTCCAGCTCGCGCTGCCGCTGGAGGAGAAGACCGCCGGGTGCGTCGCGGGCGCCCTGGAGGGCGTCCGGGCGGTCCTCGGCGCCGACGGGACGCGCCGCGTGTTCCGCGCCGTGCTCACCGACAACGGCGCCGAGTTCTCCGACGAGGGCGCGATCGCCGGGCTGATCGGCGAGGGGCCGGGCGAGACGAGGCTGTTCTACTGCGACCCCGGGCGCAGCGACCAGAAGGGCGCCTGCGAGCGCAACCACGTCGAGATCAGGAAGCTGCTGCCCAAGGGCCGCGGCCTCAGGTTCGACCGGCTGGCCCCGGCGGACCTGTCGCTCGCCATGTCGCACGTGAACTCCGAGCCGCGCGGCGCGCTCGGCTTCGCGACGCCCGCCCGCGCCTTCCGGGCGATGCTCGGCGGCGACGCGGCGGCGCTGCTGGATGCGTACGGCGTGGAGGACGTGCCCGTCGGCGAGCTCGACCTGACGCCGCGGCTCATCGAGCGGGCGCGCGAGGAAAGGGGCGATGCCCCGCTGGCCTAGCCTGAAAGGGAAAAACGGAATAGACGGAACCGACCGTTCGGCTGAGTCTGGGAAGAGGCGCCGGGCGGCGGGCGGAGCATGGCCACCGGACCCATCGAAACACATCTCCACCGTTCCTTCAACTGGGAAAACGGCGCCCCCGGGCCCCGGGAGGGGCCGCGGGGGCGTTCGGCTAGGTGCGGGAACGGCCTATTTGCTCAATGTGTTCGGCTGAGATCGGAAATCAACCCAAATAAATCAGCTAATTAGGCTACTTACAGATTGTCGGTATCGAGGACAATGGTGAACGGGCCGTCGTTGACCAGGTCGACTTTCATGTCGGCGCCAAAGATGCCGTGCGCCACGTGGTCGACGTCCTGGGCGACGAGCGTCAGAAAGTACTCATAAAGCTCGTTGGCGACATCGGGCGCGCCAGCATCCGTAAACGACGGACGACGGCCGTGGCGGCAATCGGCAAACAGCGTAAACTGCGACACCACGAGCACCTCGCCGTCGACATCGGCAAGCGCCAAGTTAGTCTTGCCGTTCTCGTCCTCGTTGATACGCAGCCCACGGAGCTTGCCCCATAGTTTATCGGCCTCGGCACGCGTATCGCCATGGCCCACACCCAGCAATACCAGATAGCCGCGCCCAATGCGGCCCACGCACTCGCCGTCGACCGTCACGCCGGCGTTGAGCACGCGCTGCACCACCGCGCGCACGGCCTACTCCTCGCCCGTGAGTTTGGCGGACAGGTGCTCGAGTGCATGGAAACGATGGCTGATGGCGTTCTTCTCGTCCGCTGTGAGCTCGGCCATAGTCTTGCCCGGCGTATCGACCGGCAGGAACAGCGGGTCGTAGCCAAAGCCGTGATCGCCGCGGCCCTCGTGTGCGATAACGCCCTCGCAGGCGCCCTCACCATAGGTGACCAAACCGTCCGTGTCGATAAGCGCAACGACGCTCATAAAGCGCGCAGTGCGGTCCTCGTCGGCCACACCTTCCAGGTTAACGAGCAGCTTGGCATTGTTGGCGGCATCGTCTCCGTGCACGCCCGCATAGCGCGCGCTATACACGCCAGGCTCGCCGTCCAGGGCATCAACGACCAAGCCCGAATCGTCGGCAATGGCCATAAGGCCCGTCTCCTCAACCGCAGCCTGCGCCTTGATGATGGCGTTCTCCAAAAACGTCGTGCCGTTTTCCTCGGGGTCCTCAAAATCGCCCAGCTGGCCGAGCGCCACAAAGCGAACCTCGGGCATAACCTTGCCCAAAATGGCCTCGATCTCGGTGAGCTTATGAGCGTTTCCGGTTGCCACGACGATGGTCGCCGCGGGGTCGAGGGTGTCGATGTCGATCTTCTCAAGTGCCATGAGTGGTCTCCTTGTCTCTATAGCAATGCCGCGCCGAGGGCGACGAGGGCCTCTGCCTCTCCCCTCTCAATCAACGGCAGTCTTGTGTCTAGACGTCTCCGCAGATAAAACCTACCAAAATAAACCTGTCCCTTTTTGGCAGGTTAGGCGAGGGCTTGGCACTGGAGCTCGATGAGCTCGGCGATACCCTTGTCGCCCAGGTCGAGCAAGGCGTTGAGGCGCTTACGGTCAAAGGGCGCCTGCTCGCCGGTACCCTGGAGCTCGATCATCTCACCGGTATCGGTGGCGACGAGGTTCATGTCGACCTCGGCATGGCTGTCCTCGGAATAATCGAGGTCGAGCAGGGTGCTGCCGTCGACGACACCCATAGAAATCGCGGCAACCTGGCCGGTAAGCGGGATGCGCTCGATCTTGCCTGCCTCGACCCACATGGCAAGGGCGTCGTGCAGCGCCACCCAGGCGCCGGTAATGCTCGTCGTACGCGTACCGCCATCGGCCTGGATCACGTCGCAGTCGACGGTGACGGTGTACTCGCCGAGCGCCTTCATGTTGACGACGGTACGCAGGCTGCGACCAATGAGGCGCTCGATCTCCATGGAGCGACCCTTGCGGTTGGCGTGCTCGCGCTTGCAGCGCTTGCCGGTCGACGCCGGCAGCATGGCGTATTCCGCGGTCACCCAGCCGGCCTTAGCTCCCTTTCGCCAGCCCGGCACGCCCTCCTCGATAGTGGCGGCGCACAGCACGCGCGTGTCGCCGAACTCGGCCAAACACGAGCCGTGGGCGTGCTTCATGACGCCACGGGTGAGCTTAACGGGGCGCAACTCGTTGGCGGCGCGGCCGTTGGCGCGGTTGACCTGCATATACTCCATAGAAATATCCTTTCGGCAAAAGGTGAAGGTGGGCCTTTGGTCGGTGACCTTATATCTATTTCAGTTCGTCGATATCGATATGCTCAATGCTCTTGAGCGGCTGGCCAAAGATAAAGCTGCCCGCCACCGCAAACTCGGCAATGTTATCGGCCGTCGTGGCAAAACGATGCTGCGGCTCGGCGGCGTCGCCCGCCAGCTGCTCGCGGCGCGTGAGGATATCGGTCAGCTCGCGCGTGGTCTCCTCGGCGGAACTCACGACGCGCACCCCAGGCCCCAGCGCATGCCGGATAGGTCCCACCAACAGCGGAAAATGCGTACAGCCGAGCACCACGGTATCGATACCGTGGTCGCGCAGCGGCTCAACCGTGGCACCCACCAGCGCACGCACGGCAGGCGTATCGAAGATGTCCTCGTTCTCAAGCCACTGCTCTTGCAGATGCGCGCCCGAGGCGAGCTCGTGTTCGACAACCTCGACAAAGCTCGAGGCAGGACAGCCGTATACATCGACGCCGGCATCTAGATCCTGAATGGCGCGCGTGTAGGCGCCCGAGCGAATGGTGAGGTTGGTGGCGAGCACGCCCACGCGACGCGTACGCGTGCTGTTGATTGCCGCACGGGCACCCGGCGCGATCACGCCGATCACGGGAACGTCGAGCACCTGCTGGGCCAGACGCAAGGCCGCAGCGGTCGCCGTGTTGCAGGCGATGACCATAATCTTGACGTCGTGCTTCGAAAGCCAACGACCCGCCTGCAACGCAAACGAGCGCACTTCATCCTCGGTGCGGGTGCCGTAGGGGCAGCGCTTGGTGTCGCCAAAGTAGTAGACGGACTCGTGCGGCAGCGCCGTCGCAATCGCGCGCGCAACCGTCAGACCGCCCAAACCAGAATCGAACACGCCAATCGGGCGCGTGTCGCCTGCCGGATTCTCGATATCGGACATTACCTCACCAGTCTCTCTCGAAAAGACATGTCCAAGTGCGGCGGCGCGCTACGAACGCGCCGCGACCAGCAGCTCTGCCGTCGCCGCCCAACCGTCGACAATTTTGCCACGCGTAACGAAAGCGTTCTCGCAAGCAGCCAGGAACTCGGGCGCGCCGGCGCTCGTCAGGCCATTCTCGACCAGGCAGAACGTGCCCACGTGATCGGCCATGTAGAAGTCGGACTCGGAATCGCCGAGCGCGAGCGTCTCCTCGCGCTCGATCCCCAGGTGCTCGCAGAAGCGCGCAATGGCGACGCCTTTGTTGAGGCCCGCGGGGTTGATGTTGAATGCGCGACCGTCCTCGACGCGATCGAGCTCGAGCGTCGTCGGCTTGGACAGATGCGTCAGGTGACCGTTACAGGCCCACACCAGGCCGCAGCCGGCCTCGTCCAGGATGGCCTGAACCTCATTGTCGGGCACATCGCCGCGCATACCGACGGTGACCTCACGGTATTTGTAGCCGGTCGACATGTCGTTGTGGTACTCGATCTTGTGCGGCCAGCGGGCAAGGATCTTCTCGCACACGCCGGTCTGTTCGATCACCTGGTGCGGAGTAAGGCCGCAGGCGGGGTCGTAAGGCATGTCACCGGTCAGATACTCCCAATCGTTGGCTTTGAGGTCGTACATGACCAGGCCGCCCATCTCACCAATGTAGGAGTTGAGGCCGAGCACGCGCGCGTCCTCGTGGATCATGGTACGGTTGCGGCCCGAGGTGGGAACCACCTGAATACCAGCGCGAGCGAGCGCCACGACGGCCTCGACGAGTTTGGTCGAGGGGTTGCCGTCGTTGTCGCGCAGCACACACGAGCCGGGCGCGAGCATCGTGGCATCCAGGTCGGTAAAGACGTACTTGACCTTAGCCAAGCGCTCGCGCATCTCGCCCGAAAGCTCGGCAACGGTCGGCAGGGTGTTGTGGGACATGGTTACTCCGTTTACGTAGAAGGGTTTGGACTTGGACGGCATGTTTTGATTGAGGGAACACGCTTATGGCGACAACGCACTCAGGGCGCCGCCGCCATCATGGTTCATTAGTCAAACTGGGTAACATCGATCAGGCGATTGGCCAACGAAAGGTCGCTCTCGATGGGCACGAACTCGTCGCCCACGTGCATGAGCTCCTCGTCACCCTTTGCCAGCAGCAAGACAATGGTGGGGGCATCGGGGTTGACGTACTCCTCGCGCGCCGCCTTGAACGCCGCATGCACAGCGGCTTCGCGATCGAGGATGATCTTGTTCGGCGTATCGTCGGGAACATGCTCGGCAAGCTCGCGACAGACCTTCATCGGGTCCTCGTGAGCCGGGTCCTCATTGGCAAAGATCATTAGGTCGGAATACGGTGCGGCCTCGCGTGGAAGCTGCTCGCGGCGCTCCTGCGCCTTGCCGCCGGCAGCGCCAAACACTGCGATGACCGGGCTGACGGGAAACGCGCGCTTCACCGACGAGAAAAGCGAGCGGAACGAAAGCTGGTTGTGTGCATAGTCGACGACGCAGATCACGCGGCCGTCCTTCGACTCCACGACCTCCATGCGGCCCGGCACACGCAGCTTGGAGAGGCCCTTCTTGATGGCATCGATACCGATGCCGATCTCGCGCGCAGCGGCGATAGCGACCAGCGCGTTCTCCACGTTAAAGTCTCCCGCAATGCCCAGCAGGACCTTCTCCCCCGCCTCGGACTCACCGGCACACAGGCCATGCAAGTTGAACTCGATGCTAAAGCCGACCATGCGTACGTCGCCCGCCCACAGGCTTGCCTCGGGATGCTCGACGCCAACGGTCACCAAGCGCTCGGCCGTCGACGCTGCCTCCAGCACACGGTCGACCTCTTCGGTGCCCAGATTCACCACGGCGGTCTTTGCCTGGTCAAAGATCCTGAGTTTGCTCTCAAAATAATCCTCAAACGTGGGGTGTTCGATCGGCGAGATGTGGTCGCGGCCGATGTTGAGGAAGCACGCCACGTCAAACGGCAGATTCTCGACGCGTTGGTACTTGAGCGCCTGGCTCGATACCTCCATGACCATGGACTGGCGACCGGACGTGCGGCAGTTGGCGATATGGCGCCAGACCTCGGGGGCCTCGGGCGTAGTATTGGTGCTCTCGTAGCACTCGATACCATCGTCGGTGTTCACTGAGCCGATCATGCCGCAGGACTCGCCCGCCGCTTTGATGATGGACTGGAGCATAAAAGCGGCCGTGGTCTTTCCCTTGGTACCGGTGATGCCCACGATCTTGACGTCGTGGTCGGGACGGTCGTAGACCTCCGGCGGCAACAGGGCCATGGCCGTGCGAACACTATCAACAACCAGCATCGCAGCACCGCTCTCCTTCGCCAGCGGCTCCAGAGACTCGACCAGCGACTCCTCGCACACAAATGCGACGGCGCCCGCATCGAGCGCCATGCTCAAAAACGCGGGCTTAAAGGCAGCACCTTTGCAAAAGAATACGTCACCTGCCGAGACCGCGCGCGAATCAAACGAGCAGCCGGTCACGGCACGCTCGTCAACCTGCTCTGATGCGCGCAGCTCGCCGCACACATCGAGAAGCTTGGCAAGCGTATCGACCGTGGTCACGGTCGCGGAATCCGAATGGTGCATCTTTCACCTTTCTCAGCCATTTGGCAGGGACGGTTTTATAGTAACTGAAACGCACCCACGCAAAAACGGCTCCCGGAGGAGCCGTTACGCGCAGGCGTTCGTAAGCCGAGGCTAGGCAGCCTGAACAGCGGGCTGGTCCTCGTCGATAAAGAAGCGCTTGTACCACACCAGGAACACGAGCGGCGTATAGATCTTGCGCTGGAAATCGCCCTTGCCCGCAAAGTGCAGATCGAGCAGGTGCATGAGCTCGTCGGTATCGAAGAACTCGCTTGCCCACGGCGCGGTGAAGTACTCCTTGACATAGTCGTACCACTTTTGCTCGCGCAGCCAGTAGACAATCGGCACCGGGAAGCCCACCTTGGGACGGGTGGCCCACTCATCGGGCAGCGACTTGTTGGCAGCGTGGCGGAGTACCTGTTTGTTGCCGTTCTCGTTGATGCGGTAGCGATCGGGAATGTGCTCGGCGAACTCCATGACTTTGCGATCCAGGAAGGGCACGCGCAGCTCCAGGGAGTGCGCCATGCACATCTTGTCGGCCTTAAGCAGAATATCGCCCGGAAGCCACATGTTCATGTCCAGGTACTGCTTCTTGACCAGCTCGGGCTGGCCCTTCACACGCGCATAGATAGGAGCGGCGAGTTCGAAGGCGCCGTCGCCGGCGTTGTACTCGGGCTTGAGCACGCTATCGACCTCGCGCTCCGGCCACACCAGAGCCTGTCCCAGGAACGACTTCTCGGGAATCTCGGCACCCTTGACCAAGAAGTTGTGGCCCTTGAAGTACGGCATGTGCAACGCCAGGTTTCCGAGCGCGCGACGGATGGGCAGCGGCACCATCTTTTTGTACTTGCGAACCGGAACCGTGTCCTCGTAGTAGGCATAGCCGCCAAACAGCTCGTCGGCGCCCTCGCCCGAAAGCACGACGGTGACGTCTTTGCGCGCCATCTCGGCCAGGAACCACAGCGGCACGGACGACAGGTTGGACTGCGGCTCGTCCATGTGATACTGGATGTCCTCGAGCGCGCCGAAGAACTCGTCGGCGGTAATCATCTTGCGAACGTTCTCGACGCCGAGCTTGTCAGAAAGCTCTTTGGCGTAGTTGGTCTCATTGAAGTTCTTGTAGTCAAAGCCCACCGAGAAAGTCTTGTCGGGCATGAGGCAGGCAGCGATGTAGCTGGAGTCGACGCCACCGGAGAGGAACGATGCGACCTTAACGTCGGCGATGCGATGGGCCTCGACGCTCTCGTGCACGACCTCGTCCAGCTCATCAACATACTCTTCGAACGGCTTCTCGACGGCAGAGTAATCGCAATCCCAGTAGCGCTCGATGTTCATCTTGCCGGTCGGGATATCGACGGTAAAGTAGTGCGCCGGCGGCAGCTTGTAGACACCCTCGAAGAACGTCTCCTCGGTTGCCGAATACTGCAGCGTCATATACGGACGCAGGGCCTTTTTGTTGACCGCCTTGTGGAAGTGCGGGTAGTCCAGGAAGCTCTTGATCTCGGAACCAAAGAGCACGCCCGGAGCGCCGTCGCCCGCATCGGCCATGGGATAGTAGTAAAGCGGCTTGATGCCAAAGATGTCGCGGGCGCCAAAAAGCTTGTTCTTCTTTTTGTCCCAGATGACGAAGGCGTACATACCGCGCAAACGATCGAGGACGGCCTCGCCCCACTCCTCGTAGCCGTGCAGGAGGCTCTCGGTGTCGGCGCCGCAGTGGAACTTGTAGCCCTTGGCCTCGAGCTCGGAACGGAGTTCTTGGAAGTTGTAGATCTCGCCGTTGAAGACAATGACGACGCTGCCGTCCTCATTGGCCATGGGCTGAGCGCCAGCCTCGGTCAGGTCGAGGATCGACAGGCGGCGGAAGCCGAGGGCAACGCGGCCGTCGATAAACTGACCGCCCATGTCGGGACCGCGATGGACGATGCGGTCCATCATCTTGGTGAGCACCTCGGATTGGTTATCCGTCCCACCGACAAAACCGACAAAACCGCACATATACTATCCCCTCTGCTGTTGCTGGGCATCAAATCGAATCAGTAGCTTTTGAGTATACCCGAGGGCGTAAAGAGGGGCGGAATGTTCAGGCAATCTCAACTGAATCAGCTCCGCTGTGACACGCGGGTTGATTTCCGATCTCAGCCGAACACATTGAG